>CANQJZ010000065.1 GCA_947624385.1 uncultured Oscillospiraceae bacterium | reverse complement strand
TGGCCCTTCTCGATGTTCTTCCGCTCTCTGCGGCGGGTGCGAACGACTTTCTTGCCCTTCTGAGCTGTTGCCATTTTTCTCTTACCTCCTTACTTCTTCTTATTGGCGATGGTGCGCTTCGGGCCCTTGCGGGTGCGGGCGTTCGTCTTCGTCCGCTGGCCGCGCACGGGCAGGCCCTTCCGGTGGCGGGTGCCGCGGTAAGAGCCGATCTCCATCAGCCGCTTGATGTCCAAGGCGTTCTGCCGGCGGAGGTCGCCCTCCACCACATATTCCTTGTCGATGCACTCACGGAGCTTGGCCTCGTCCGCCTCGGAGAGGTCCTTCACGCGGGTGTCCGGGTCGATCCCGGTTTCGTCCAGTATCTTCTTTGCGGATGTCCTGCCGATGCCGTAGACGTAGGTCAAGCCTATTTCCACGCGCTTGTCCTTAGGCAGGTCAACGCCGGCGATTCGTGCCATTTTTTCTGACCAGTCCTTTCTTCCTCAAGATAGGCGTCTCAGCCTTGTCTCTGCTTGTGCTTCGGGTTGGAGCAGATCACCATGACCCGGCCATGGCGCTTGATGACCTTGCATTTCTCGCACATGGGCTTTACGCTGGGTCTGACTTTCATGTTATAAGCCTCCTTCAGGTTCTAACGCAGTTGTTTACTTCGTGCGCCAGGTGATGCGGCCTCGGGTGAGGTCGTAGGGCGACATCTGCACAGTGACTTTGTCCCCGGGCAGGATGCGGATGAAGTTCATCCGGAGCTTGCCGGAGATGTGGGCCAGAATGGTGTGTCCGCCGCCGATGTCCACCTGGAACATGGTGTTGGGCAGGGACTCGACCACCGTGCCCTCCAGCTCGATCATGTCATCTTTCGCCAAGAAGTTTTCCCTCCTTCGCCGCGGCGTCTCGCGCCGCCTGTGCCAATGTCCGCCTGATGAAACTGTCCGTTGCCGGAGGAGCGTTCCCCTCAGCCACGAGACGCACATGCTTGGGGCTTTTGCATTTTGGGTTCGATTCTCTGCGGAGCTTCCCGTCCCGCAGGAGCAGCCGCTCTCCTGCGGCGCCGGTGACCATGTAGAGCTTCCCGGCGTCATGCCCCGCCAGGGACACGACGATGTCGTATGGCTTGGGTCGCTGCATCACAGGTCCTCCGCCCAGGTCAGGATCTCCGGCTCCCCGTCGGTGATGAGGATGGTGTTCTCGTAATGGGCCGAAAGGCTTCCGTCCGCCGTCTTGACGGTCCAGCCGTCAGGCAGGACTTTGACCTCCCATGTCCCCGCGTTCACCATCGGCTCCACCGCGATGGTCATGCCCTTGACAAGGGTGGGACCACGTCCGGGTCTGCCGAAATTCGGGACCTCCGGCGCCTCGTGCATCTCGCTGCCAACGCCGTGCCCCACGTATTCCCGTACCACGGAATAGCCATTCTTCTCAGCATATTCCTGCACGGCGTGGGATATGTCGCCGACGCGATTGCCCGCACGGGCGTATTTTATCCCCTCGAAAAAGCTCTGCCGCGTGGCGGCGATGAGGTTCTTCGCCGCCTCTGAGCCGGTACCTGCAACGTAGGTCCCGGCGCAGTCGCCCACATAGCCCTTCCAGGTGGCCCCCACGTCCACGGAGACGATGTCGCCCTCGTGGATGACGCGGTGGCTGGGGATGCCGTGGATCACTTCATCGTTGATGGACAGGCACACGCTGGCGGGAAATCCGCCGTATCCCAAAAAGGTGGGGGTGGCGCCGCTCTTCTCGATGAAGTGTCGCACTTCCCGGTCGATGTGGGCCGTTGTGACGCCGGGGGCTACCATTTCCCGGGCCAGAGTCCGGGCAGCCGCGGTAATACGCCCCGCCTGTCGCATCAGCTCGATCTCCCGGGGGGATTTGACAATGATGTTGCTCATTGTCAGATCCCCAGGGCTTTCATTATCTCCGCCGTGTTCTCCTCGATGGAGGGTTTGTTATGCACGGTTTTGAGCTTTCCGCGTTCCTTGTAGAACGCCAGCAGAGGCTCGGTCTGCTCGTGATAGGTGCGCAGGCGGTCCTTCACGGTCTCCGGGGCGTCGTCCGCCCGGATGATCAGGTCCGCGCCGCACTTGTCGCACACGCCCTCTTGAGCGGGAGGGGCGTTGACGATGTGGTAGGTGGCGCCGCACACGGGGCACACCCGCCGGCCGCCCATGCGGGCGACGATGTCCTCGTCCGCCACAGCCAGGTCCAGGGCCACGTCGATGTCCACGCCCTGCTGTTCCATGGCCTCGGCCTGGGGAATGGTCCGGGGCACGCCGTCCAGGATATAGCCCTTGGCACACTCGGGACCTTTCAAAGCCTCGGCCAGGATGCCGATGATAACGTCGTCGGGGACCAGCTTGCCCGCGTCCATGTAGCTCTTGGCCTGCAGGCCCACGGGGGTGCCGGCCTTGACGGCCGCACGGAGAATATTGCCGGTAGAGATGGTGGGGATGCCCAGCTTCTTGGAGATGATCTCCGCCTGGGTGCCCTTTCCGGCGCCGGGGGCGCCAAGCATAATAATTTTCATGATTTAGTGCCCTCCTGACTTATTCTTATTCGAGGAAGCCCTTGTAGTGCCGCATGAGCATCTGGCTCTCCAGGGCCTGCACCGTCTCCAGAGCCACGCCGACCACGATGATGATGGACGTGCCGCCCAGGGAGATGCCCAGGGTGGAAGCCGTCTCGGAGTACTTGCTCACGATATAGGGTACCGTGGCGATGATGCACAGATACACGCTGCCGAACAGTGTGATCTTGTTGAGCACCCGCTGGATGAACTCGCTGGTGGGCTTGCCGGGGCGATAGCCGGGGACAAAGCCGCCGTTCTTACGCAGGTTGTTGCTGATCTCGATGGGGTTGAACTGGATGGTGGAATAGAAGTACCCAAAGAAGACGATCAGCAGCGCGTAGCCAATGATGAACGTCCAGGTGGTCTGCTTGGAGATATACGTCCAGAACGAGCCGTGCCAGCCGGCAAGCTGGGCGATGGTGCCGGGCAGGGTGGCGATGGACTGGGCAAAGATGATGGGCATGACGCCGGACATGTTCACCTTCATGGGCAGATGTGTGCTCTGGCCGCCGTACATCTTCCGGCCCACCACGCGCTTGGCGTACTGCACCGGGATGCGCCGCTCGGCGTCGTTCACGAACACGATCAGCACGATGATGGCCAGCGCGCCCAGGAACGTGAGCGCGGCCGCCCACCAGGCAACAGTGCCGCCGGCCACGTTGGTGACGGTGCTGATGATGCTGGAGGGGAAACGGCTGACGATGCTGGCAAACAGGATGATGGAGATGCCGTTGCCGATGCCAAATTCCGTGATCTGCTCGCCCAGCCACATGATCAGGGCGGAGCCGGCCACGAAGGTGGCCACGATGATGATGGCCGCCCAGACGCCCGTCCCGTCCGCGGTCAGCAGGCTGCCGGACTTGATGAGCATATAGTAGGCGAAGCCCTGGATGAGGGCGATGCCCACGGTGGCGTAACGGGTGATGGAGGCGATCTTCTTCCGGCCTTCCTCGCCCTCGTCCTTGCTCATCCGCTCCAGGGCGGGGATGGCCACGCACAGGAGCTGGATGATGATGGAGGAGTTGATGTAGGGCTGGATGCTCAGGGCGAAGATGGTCGCCTGGGAGAACGCGCCGCCGGACATGACGTTATAAAGGCCAAGGACCGTGTTCTGCAGGGACTCGAAATAGTTCTGCAGACTGGCCACGTTGACGAACGGCACGGGCACCGCGTTACCCACCCGGTACAGCAGGATGATGAACAGCGTGAACAGGATCTTCTTGCGTATCTCCTGGATCTTCCAGGCGTTGGCGAATGTCTTGAACACTTACACCACCTCAGCCTTTCCGCCTGCGGCCTCTATTTTTTCTTTGGCAGACGCGGAGAAGGCCTTGGCACGAACGGTGAGTTTCTTTGTGATGTCGCCGTTGCCCAGGATCTTCACGCCATACTGGCATTTGCTGAGCACGCCGGCGTCCAACAGGACCTGGGCGTCGATGACGGCGCCGTCGGGGAAGCGGTCGTTGAGGACGCTCACGTTGACGGACTCAAGAGGCTTCGCAAAGATGTTGTTGAAGCCCCGCTTGGGGACGCGGCGGGCCAGAGGCATCTGGCCGCCTTCAAAGCCGACGCGGACGCCGCCGCCAGAACGGGCGTTCTGGCCCTTGTGGCCCCGGCCGGCGGTCTTCCCGTTGCCGGAGGAGTGGCCCCGGCCCTTCCGCCAGGCGGCCTTGCGGCTGCCGGGTGCGGGGGAAAGTTCATGAAGTTCCATTTCTACCCCTCCTTATTCTTCCGTGACCTTCACAAGATAGCCGATCTGGGCGATCTTGCCGCGGGTCTGGGGGTTGTCGGGCTGCACGGTGGACTGGCCGATGCGGTGCAGGCCCAGGGACGCGGCGGTCGCGATATGCTTGTCGTGACGGCCGTTCAGGCTCTTGACGAGCTCGATCCTCAGTTTCTTTTCCATGGTGCGCGCCTCCTTAACCCAGGATCTCGCCGGGGGCCTTGCCCCGGACGGCGGCGACCTGCTGCGCGTCCCGCAGGCTCATAAGGCCGGTCATGGTGGCGGCCACCACGTTGCCGGGGTTGTTGCTGCGCAGACACTTGGCGCGGATGTCGCTGATGCCGGCAGCCTCCATGACCGCACGGACAGCGGAGCCGGCGATGATGCCGGTACCGGGGGCGGCGGGCTTTAAGAGCACGCGGCCGGCGCCGAACTCGCCGATGACCTCGTGGGGGATGGTGGTCCCGGACAGGGTGATGTTGGTCAGGTTCTTCTTGGCGTCCTCCAGGCCCTTGCGGATGGCCTCGGAGACCTCGTTGGCCTTGCCGGTGCCGAAGCCCACGCGGCCCTTGCCGTCGCCGACGACGCACAGCGCCGCGAAGCGCATGATGCGGCCGCCCTTGACGGTCTTGGCGACACGGTTGAGGGAAACTACTTTTTCCACGAATTCGGGAGCTTCCTGCTCCTCTCTGCGGCGGGGCCGCCGATCGTTCTGATATGCCATTTCGTTTCCTCCTCCCTCAGA
>CANQJZ010000064.1 GCA_947624385.1 uncultured Oscillospiraceae bacterium | reverse complement strand
TGACGTTCGAGCCGGGAGAGGATTTCCAGCCCGGCGGCAGCCCCAAGAGCATGGTGGGGTACGCGAAAAAGCGGCTGACCGGCGCCGGCGCGGCGCTGGTTTTCGTGGCGCTGACCACGCTTATAGGCGCTCTGTTCGGCGTGATCAGCCCGGCGTTTTCCCGTATCTTCATGGATAGGCTTCTGACGGGGCAGAACCCGGAGTGGCTGTGGCCCTTTATTCTGGCGCTTGCTGGGATATCTGCGCTCCAACTGGTAGTGGCCTGGGTGCAGGCGGTGTGGTCGCTGCGCATCACGGGCAAGCTGGCCTCGGTGGGCGCGGCCACGTTCCTTTGGAAGGTTCTGCACATGCCCATGGAGTTTTTCTCCCAGCGTATGGCGGGGGACATCCAGCAGCGTCAGGCCACCAACGCGTCCATCGCCCAGGAGCTGGTGAACACCCTGGGACCGCTGGTGCTGAACGCCATCATGATGGTGTTCTACCTGGTGGTCATGCTGCGCTATTCCTGGATACTGACCCTGGTGGGGCTTACGTCGGTCATCGTCAACCTGGCGGTGAGCCGGTATATCTCCAAAAAGCGGACGAACATCATGCGCGTGCAGATGCGCGATTCCGGCAAGCTTGCGTCGTCCACCATGGCGGCCATCGAGATGATCGAGACGATCAAGGCGGCGGGCGCGGAGAACGGGTACTTTGAGCGCTGGGCCGGGTACCAGGCCAGCGTGAACACCCAGCAGATGCGCTTCACCAAATCGGACGCCTACCTGGGGCTGATACCGACCATCGTGAGCACGGTGAGCGATATGGCCATCCTGTTTCTGGGCGTGCTGTTCGTGATGCAGGGCAGCTTCACCATCGGTATGGTGATGGCGTTCCAGGGCTTTCTCATGAGCTTCACGGCGCCGGCGACTACCCTCATCGGCGCGGGGCAGACCATCCAGGAGATGCGCACGGAGATGGAGCGTGTGGAGGACGTGATGGAGTACCCCGAGGACAGCAACATGACCGAGGGAGAGGACCTGGAGAGCTACGACAAGCTGTCCGGGGCGCTGGAGATGAAGCACGTCACCTTTGGCTATTCCAAGCTGGCCGAGCCGCTGATCGAAGATTTCAACCTGAGCCTGAAACCGGGCAGCCGTGTGGCGTTCGTGGGCGGGTCCGGCTGCGGAAAATCCACACTGTCCAAGCTGATATCGGGGCTTTACCAGCCCTGGAGCGGGGAGATATTATTTGACGGCAGGCACATCAGCGAGATAGACCGGAGCGTGTTCACCGGGTCGCTGGCGGTGGTGGACCAGGACGTGATACTCTTTGAGGACACCATTGCCGAGAACATCAAGATGTGGGACCACTCCATCGAGGACTTTGAGATGATTCTGGCGGCGCGGGACGCTGGTATCCACAGCGACATCGTGCAGCGTGAGGGCGGCTATAGCCACAAGCTGACAGAGGGCGGCCGGGACTTCTCCGGCGGACAGCGCCAGCGGATGGAGATCGCCCGTGTGCTGGCCCAGGACCCGACCATTATTATTTTGGACGAGGCCACCAGCGCCCTGGACGCCAAGACGGAGTACGAGGTGGTCAAGTCCATCAAGGACCGGGGCGTGACCTGCATCGTGGTGGCCCACCGGCTCAGCACCATCCGGGACTGCGACGAGATCATCGTCCTGGACCACGGCAGGGTGGTAGAGCGCGGGACCCACGACGAACTGTACGCCAAGGGCGGGTATTACACCCGTCTTGTGTCCAATGACTGAGGAGGTGCGCTGCGTTGGGTTGGTTTGACGAACAAATAAGAGAGCGCCGTGAGCAGGACCAGCGTGCCTTTGAGGAGAGCTTCGCCTCCATCGCGGGGGCGGTGCTGGGCCGGCCTGTGGTCACCGAGGACGAGGGCAGACAGGCCAAAAGCGCCATCGAGGAAATACTGAAATACTACCACGCCAAGGGCCGGGAAGTACCCGATTCGGTGAAGGACTTCAACGAGCAGCTGGAATTTCTGCTCCGGCCTTACGGCATCATGCGCCGTACTGTAACGCTGGAAAAGGGCTGGTACAAGGACGCCATGGGCGCCATGCTGGTCCGGCGGAAGTCCGACGGGGCCCTGACGGCGATGATCCCAACGGGGCTGTCCGGCTATACCTACGCCGACCCGGCCACGGGCAGGCGCCAGCGGGTGAACGCCCGGACAGAAGAGCTGTTCGAGCGGGCGGCCATCGCGTTCTATAAGCCCTTCCCCCAGGGGAAGATCGGCATACCGGGGATGATGAAGTACATAGGCTCCTGCATGTCCTGGGCGGACCGCATCCTGTTTGCCCTGTCCGCGCTGGCGGTGAGCCTGGTGGGACTGCTGCTGCCGCGGCTCAACAACCTGCTGTTTTCCCATGTGGCGGCCAGCGGGAGCGTGGTGGCGCTGGCGGCGCTGGTGAGCTTTATGCTGCTGGTGAGCGTGAGCTCCCAGCTATTGAGTACGGTGAAGCAGCTTCTCACGGTGCGGATGGACACAAAGGTGTCCGTGTCGGTGGAGGCGGCGGGGATGATGCGGCTGTTTTCCCTGCCGGCCAACTTCTTCAAGCAATACAGCACCGGTGAGATCGCCAGCCGCGTCATGAACGTCAAGCAGCTTGCCAGCCTTCTCATATCGTCGGTGGCGGCGGTGGGGCTGACGAGCCTGTTCTCGTTGCTGCAGATCACCCAGATCTTCGCCTACGCCCCGGCGCTGGTGGTGCCGGCGCTGGCCATCGTGGGCGCGACGCTGGTGTTTTCGGTGGTCACGTCCGTGCGGCAGAAGGCCGTCACCCAGCAGCTGATGGAGCAGAGCGCCAGGGAGAACGGTTTTTCCTACGCGCTGATCAGCGGCGTGCAGAAGGTGAAGCTGTCCGGCGCGGAGAAGCGGGCCTTTGCCAAGTGGAGCGAGCAGTACGCCCAGGTGGCGCGGCTGCAATATGACCCGCCCATGTTTTTGAAGGTCAACGGCGT
>CANQJZ010000063.1 GCA_947624385.1 uncultured Oscillospiraceae bacterium | reverse complement strand
ATTTTACACGATTTGGGCTATGTTGTCTCTTTGCTGTTTCACCCCCACGGGTGTTGCACTTCGTATGATAACCTGCCAGCCCCCCTTACACAGGGGGGCCATTCCATGCTGTTTATCCCACGGCGTTGTCGGAGAAGTCCTGGGGCGGGGGCGGGGCGTCGTCCGAGGCGGAGACCGCCGTCGGAACGGGCGTGGGGGTGGGTACGGCCGTCGGCGCAGGGGTGGGCGTGGGGTCCTCCCCTGGGCGGATGTACATGGCGTCCAGGTCCACGTCCACGTCGATGCCCGGTATCCGGGCAACATAGGAATACTGCCAGAACCGGTGGTCAAAGTAGAAAATGGGCTTGGTGCCCGGGTCGCCCATCCAGAGGGTGATGCCGCTCAGCTTATCCAGCTGGTATATGTAGTAGGCCAGGTGGAGATAAGAGTACATGCCCGGCTCGTACCCCGCAGCGCGGATAAGCTCGCAAAATTCCAGGCAGCAGGCCGTCAGCGTCTCCCCGTCCAGGCCGTCCGTGCGGGCTTCCACGGCGATGTTCTCCCAATCGAAAAACACCGGGAGGGTCACGTCGTATTCCTGGATCAAACGCACGGTGAAGAGGGCTTCCTCCGCCGCCTCCAGGACGTTGGTGGCCTGGGAGAAGAAGTAGATGCCCACGTCCAGGCCGGCGTCCAGCGCGCCCTGGATGTTCTGCTGAAAGCGGGCGTCCTCGTGCATCTCCCCGTCCTGATAGGAGCGGTAACCGCAGCGGATGATGGCGAACTCGATGCCGTAATCCGCCACCGCCTGCCAGTCGATCTCCTCCTGGTGGTCGGACACGTCGATGCCCCGGCGCATGGTCAGGCCCTGGCCGGAATAAGAGGGTATCTGGTCCGTCACGTTAAAGTCCGTGGCCGTGCGGCCAAAGACTTTCAGGCTGGGGGCCTCCGGCACCCACATGGTGCCGCCCTCCGGGTCCAGCACCTCCACTTCCCCCGCGTGGGGGTCGATGGTGGGCGTGGGCGTGGGGGCCGGTTCCCCGCGCTCGCAGCGGGTCAGAAGCAGCGCCAGCAGCACCGCCAGCAGCACTGCCGCCAGGACCGCTAAAATAATGATCAGAGTTTTTTGTCGTTTCATAGCGCCTCTACCATATCACAAACGGCCCCCGATTGCAAATCCCCGGAAAATCCTTGCAATTCCATATGGTTCACTGTATAATTCTATGGTGATTTTTGGAGAGGAATGAATACCATGGCAATGCTGGAATTTGACGAGTATAAGGCAAAGCTGAACGGCTGCAAGCCGGAGCTGGACCACCTGGCCGAGGCGATGCGGCTGGATGACGCCAGGATGGAGATCGAAAAGCTCCACGCCGAGGCCGAGGAGCCGGATTACTGGTCCGACCTGGAACGGAGCCAGAAGGGCCAGCAGCGGCTCAAATCCTTGCAGGGCAAGTGCGACAAGTACGCAAAGCTCGCCGCCGCGTGGGAGGATATGACCGCGCTGTGCGAGATGGCGCTGGAGGAAAACGACGAGAGCATGCTGCCGGAGTTAAAGGACAGCTATGAGAAGTTCGCCGAGGAGCTGGAGCAGACCCGGCTGTCCACCCTGCTCACCGGGGAGTACGACGCCAACAACGCCATCGTCACCTTCCACGCCGGCGCGGGCGGTACCGAGGCCCAGGATTGGGCGCAGATGCTGTACCGGATGTACACCATGTGGTCCGACAGGCACGGGTATAAATACACCCTCATGGACTGGCAGGACGGGGACCAGGCCGGCATCAAGTCCGCCACCATAAAGATCGAGGGCGACAACGCCTACGGCTTTTTGAAGAGCGAGCACGGCGTGCATCGGCTGGTGCGCATCAGCCCCTTCGACGCCTCCGGCCGCCGCCAGACCAGCTTCGCCGCCGTGGAGGTCATGCCCGAGATCGGCGACGCCGGCGAGATCGAGCTCAGGGACGAGGACATCAAAATGGACGTGTACCGGTCCTCCGGCGCCGGCGGCCAGAAGGTCAATAAGACAAGCTCCGCCGTGCGCCTGACCCACCTGCCCACCGGCATCGTGGTCAGCAGCCAGGTGGAGCGCAGCCACTTCCAGAACCTGGAAAACTGCAAAGAGATGCTTCGGGCAAAGCTGGCCGAGATCAAAGAGCGGGAGCATTTGGAGAAGATCGAGGATATCAAGGGCGTGCAGATGAAGATCGAGTGGGGCAGCCAGATACGCTCGTACGTGTTCATGCCCTACACCCTGGCCAAGGATACCCGCACGGGGTATGAAAACAGCAATATCCAGGCGGTGATGGACGGGGACCTGGACGGGTTCATCAACGCGTTTTTGGCCATGAAGGCCGGCTGAAGGACTTGATTTCTGACCCGGCCGCATGTATAATGTGTGGGCCGTGCCGGTGTGATGGAATTGGCAGACGTACCGGACTCAAAATCCGGCGGTGGCGACACCGTGCGGGTTCGACCCCCGCCACCGGCACCACGGCAGAACAGCCCTGAAGACGAAGAGGTCCGGCAAGCCGGTCTGCGTTCGTCGGTCAGGGCTGTTCTGCCTTCTCCCCACGCGGTAAGCGTGCCGCGTGGGGACCCCGATAATGATCCGAACCCAAGACCTGTGGGACCGTATCCCGTAGGCGATGGGTTCGGATTTGTTATCTGGTTTGAACCGTATGAAGCAACACACTTCAGGAATGGAGTAAGAAAGAGGCCGGAGTCGAAGCCAAGAGGGCCAAAGAAGAAAGCATACTTAATTTAACCAAGAAGTCGAGTAAACTAATCTCCAACAATCAACATGCTAAACTATTTGGCCTATTCAAAAGAATCAGGTAACTTACCAACTTTTGTGACAACATTATATTATAAATCACAGAATTATATGTTGTCTCATCATTATGCTCACATGTAAATTACAATCAGCTATTCTTTAAGGGCTCAAGTATGTCACGGAGTGCCAACAAATCTGAAGGGCTAAAACTAGATTTGTCTTTTTCTGTATCGGGGGCAAGATTGCTCGTTTGTAAAGAAACGCCTTCTTCCATCTCAAGAATGATTAGCTTAGCTTCGATTGTGCTTCGGTATGCTACCGTTGGACGCCTCTCATTTAGGAAAAGCTTATCTGCAGTTTGGTAGGCTGTTATAATAGATTGAATTTCGTTTTCATCAATGGCGTTGCCAAAATACCTGTTTTTTGATTCGTTTAGCATCCATGGAAAGAGCTAGGAGATAATATAAGTATGCTAAGGAAACTGTAGGTTGCTCTTGCGTTGCGGCAAGGATTCCTCGTTTTGCATAATGGTCAACAAGAATACGATGGGATAGAGTACACTAGCACTGCAACGGCGGGTTCATCTGGATATAATCTTGCAGTATTTAATCCTGATCTATTTGCCTGCTCATCTGTAACGGTGTATAATATTGAAGATCTTCAATATATCCCCAAAAAGTTGAGCATTTAGAAGCTGAAGAAGGCAACGAATAATAATCACCATAGTAGATTTGACTCCTTTCTACTATGGTGTTTCTTATGGTAGGAGAGTGCACAATATTATGCAAACTAGATGTTGATTTATATGCTGCTATATGCTATGATGTAGAAAAACCAATAAGGGAGGGTCCATCATGCAGATCATGGCAGAACGGCTGCGGGCGCTGCGGCTGTCCATCAACGTGTCCCAAAATAAGCTGGCCCCTGTCCTGGGGCTGCGTCAGTCCGGCGTCAACCGCTATGAGCACAACCAGTGTGAGCCATCCGCCAAGGTGCTGCTCCGCTATGCGGATTATTTTGATGTGTCGCTGGACTATCTCTATGGCCGCATGGACGATCCAAAGGGAAAGGTGTATTCTAACGAGCCGGACCTGGGCAAGCTGCATCCCGAGATGAACGAGTTCATCGAGATGTGCTTTGATCCCAAATCCCCTATGAATAAGCGCCTGAAGAAAACGCTGGTGCAGATGCTGGAGGAGGAAACAAAATGACCGCTGTGATCTATGCCCGTTACTCCTCAGACAGCCAGCGGGAGGAGAGCATAGAAGGGCAAATCCGTGAATGCACCGCTTTCGCGGAGAAAAACGGCATCACCATTCTGCGCCACTACATAGACAGAGCATTCTCCGCCAAGACGGATAACCGCCCAGAGTTTCAGGCAATGGTCAAGGACAGCGGGAAAAAGCTGTTTGATATGATCATCGTCTGGAAGCTGGACCGCTTCGCCCGGAACCGCTATGACAGCGCCCGGTACAAAGCCGCACTCAAAAAGAACGGCGTTAAGGTGGTGTCGGCCACCGAGGTCATTTCCGAGGGCGCGGAGGGCATTATCCTGGAATCTGTGCTGGAAGGATATGCCGAGTATTATTCCGCAGACCTGTCTGAAAAGGTCATCCGGGGCATGACGGACAACGCCCTCAAGTGCAAATTCAACGGCGGCACCCTGCCCACCGGTTACGTTATAGACAGCAAGCATCATTTCCAAATCGATCCGTTGACCGCTCCCTATGTGCTGGAAGTGTTCAAGCGCTATGATGAGGGCGCGACCATGACCGACATCCGGGACTGGCTAATCGGGCAAGGCATCAAAAACGCGAAAGGTCAGCAAATGACCTATAACAGCATCGACCACATCCTCAAGAACCGCAGATACCGGGGAGAGTACAAATACCGGGACATCGTTGTGCCCGACGGCATCCCGGCTATTGTTCCCCAGGACCTGTTTGACCGGGTACAAGAAAAGCTGGAAAAGAACCGCCGCGCACCCGCCCGCCACAAGGCCGAGGAAGATTATCTGCTCACGACCAAGCTCTTTTGCGGCTACTGCGGGGCCTATATGTTCGGAGAGAGTGGGGCAAGCCACACGGGGAAAGTATATCGCTACTACAAGTGCTTCTCCGCCAAGAGGAAACGCGGGAGCTGCCACAAGAAGCCAGTCAAGAAACAATTCATCGAGGACCTGGTCGTGAACCGAGCGATAGCGGCGCTGCAGGACGACAAGACCATTGA
>CANQJZ010000062.1 GCA_947624385.1 uncultured Oscillospiraceae bacterium | reverse complement strand
GGGCTGGCTCCTATCTGGTTTGTCTGCAAACACCATTTTAGAAGCTTTCTTCCCTTGAGTCACCCCTTTTCTTTACCTTGTTGCACTTATTTTGTAAATCTTCAATTTGATTTTATTTGCGCCTGCGGGCGCAAACTCTGCGAGGCTGTATTAACGGTCTGCAAAGGAGCATTTTTCGCGGGGCAGGTCGGCGGCTTTGGCCGCGCCAAGGTAGCGGATGCAGGCGCGGCCGTATTTGGCCCGCATGGCGTCAACGGCCGCGTCGATGCGCCGCAGGCCGTCCAGCCGGGCGTAGTCGGTGAACATGTCCGTCTGCTCCGGCGCGTCCGCGTCGATCAGCGTCCCGGCCCGAAGGCCCAGCCCCCGCAGCGGCCCCGGCCAAGCGTGAATGTCCCGAAAAAGGGCCATCGCCCGCCCGTAAAGCTCCCGCGTCAGGTCCGTGGGCCGGTCCAAAACCGCCTGGTGGCCGGTCCAGTGCAGGTCCCCGGCGTCCCGCACGGCGATCTCGATGCGCCTGGCGCGCACGTGGCTCTCCCGGAGGCGGCCGCCTACTTCCTCCGCCAGGGCCAGCATCACCGCCCGCACGTCCTCGTCGCAGACCAGGTCACGGGGCGGGGTGGTGGAGTTGCCGATGCTCTTGGCGGCCGGCGGACAGGCAAAGGGGCGCACGGGACTGTCGTCCCAGCCGTTGGCGTAGCGGTAAAGGGTCAGGCCCGTCTTGCCCATGCGAAGCCGCAGGGTCTCCGGGTCCGCACTGGCAAGCTGGCCGATGGTATGGATGCCCATGGTCCCCAGGGCCCGTGTAGAGGCGGGACCCACGAACAGCAGCGCGCTCACCGGCAGAGGCCAGACGGTCTGGCGGAAGTTGCCCCGGTCGAACACCGTCACCGCGTCGGGCTTGCGGTAGTCGGAGCCAAGCTTGGCAAAGGGCTTGTTCCAGCTGACGCCCACGCTGACGGTGAGACCCAGCTCCCGCCGGACGCGTTGGCGTATTTCCTCCGCCGCCAGGTACCCGTCCTTGTGGGCGTGGCAGCCGGTGATGTCCAGCCAGCTCTCGTCCAGGCCAAAGGGCTCCTGCAGGTCCGTGTACTGGCTGTAAATGGCTCGACAGGCGTGGGAGTAGCGCTCGTATTTTTCGTAGTGGGGCCGCAGTATCACAAGCTCCGGGCACAGCTGCTTCGCCTGCCAGAGGACCATGCCGGTCTTTACGCCGCAGCGCTTGGCCTGGTCGCTCTTGGCGAGAATAATGCCGTGACGGGCCTGCACGTCCCCGCCCACCGCCACGGGCTTGCCCAGCAGGTCCGGCCGGTCCAGCAGCTCGATGCTCACATAGCAGGCGTTGATATCCGAATGTAAGATCACTCTGTCCATGCCACTATTATAAATCGCCTGTTTGGAGAAGTAAAGAGGAAATTTCTCTCAAATAGAGAAAACTCTTGCAAATATTCTCTCCGTACTATATACTGGAAGCCAAAGGAGGGCGAGGGACCATGTACGACGATATCGGCGCGAAAATCGCCGCTCTGCGGCGGCAGGCGGGCCTGTCCCAGAAGGAGCTGGCGCAAAAGCTGACGGCGCTGGGCGAGCCGCTCTCGGACAAGGCGCTCTCCAAATGGGAGAAAGGCGCAACGCTGCCATCGGCAAGGCAGTTTTTGCTCACGTGCCGGGCGCTGGGGGTGTCGGACGTGTCCGGGGAGTTCATGGGCGAGGGGTTGAGCAAGGGGCTGGACGGGGCCGGACGGCGCAAGCTGCACGAGTACGCGGAGCTGCTGCGCCGCAGCGGGCTTTATGAGCCAAAGCGGTCGCCCGGCCGGGCCATTCGGCTATATACCCTGGCGGCCAGCGCGGGGCCGGGGCAGTTTCTGGACGACGGGGACTTTGCCTGGGTGGACGCACAGGACGCGCCAAAACAGGCGGACTTTGCCGTGTACGTGGCGGGGGACAGCATGGAGCCGCGGTTTCATGACGGCCAGGTGGCCTATGTGCAGGCGTCGCCCACGGTGGAGGACGGGGAGATCGGGCTGTTCTCCTGGCAGGGCAGCGGCTATATAAAGCGCCTGCACGACCGGCCGGACGGCGTGTGGCTGCACAGTCTGAACCCGGCATATGAGGACATCCCCATCCCGGACCCCGGCCAGCTTCGGGTGTTCGGACGGGTGCTGTAAAAGGAGGAGAAGGACCATGGAGATCAGGAAGAAGACGTGTCTGCGGCTGGGCGTGACGGCGTTTTTGCTGTTTCTGGCCATCCACTACTGGAAGAGCGTGGCGGGGCTGCTGGGGCTGCTGCTGGGCGCATGCGTGCCGCTGGTGCTGGGCGGGGTCATCGCCTATGTCATCAACGTGCTCATGGATTTTTATGAGCGGCATTATTTCCCCGGAAAACAGACCGGTCCCGCGGCGAAAAGCCGCCGGCCGGTGTGCATGCTGGCCGCAGTGCTGACGGTGCTGCTGCTGCTGTTTCTGGTGGTGCGGCTGGTGCTGCCGGAGTTTCTGTCCTGCGTCAACGCCCTGGTGCGTCAGGCGCCTCAGGCGGTGAACCAGCTTTTGAAACACCCCACGGTGCAGAAGCTCATACCGCCGGACATCGAGCAGAAGCTGTCCAATCTGAACTGGAACAGCCTGCTCAACCAGGTCAAGGGCGTGCTGGCCAGCGGCTTCACCGGCGCGGCCAACGCGGTCAGCTCCATCTTCTCCGGCGCGGTGACGGCGCTGTTCGCGCTGATCTTCGCGGTGTATCTGCTGCTGGGCAAGGATAAGCTGGGCGGCCAGTGCAAGCGGGCGATGGCGTGCTATCTGCCGGAGAGCGTACTGCGGCGGGTGGAGCGCGTGCTGGCGCTTTTGAACCAGAGCTTCCGCAGCTACGTGGTGGGCCAGTGCACCGAGGCGGTCATTTTGGGGTGCCTGTGCATCGGGGGGATGCTGCTGTTCAGGTTCCCCTACGCCACCATGATCGGCACGCTGGTGGGCGTGACGGCCCTGATCCCCGTGGCCGGGGCATATATCGGCGCGGGCGTGGGGGCGTTCATGATCCTGTCCGTGTCGCCGGAAAAGGCCGTTTGGTTTCTGGTGTTCATCGTGGTGCTCCAGCAGCTGGAGGGGAATTTGATCTACCCCCGGGTGGTGGGGTCCAGCATCGGCCTGCCCGGTATCTTCGTGCTGGCGGCGGTGACGGTGGGCGGCGCCATGTTCGGCGTGCTGGGCATGCTGGCGGGCGTGCCGCTGGTGGCGGCGGCGTACCAGGCCATCCGGGAGGATGTGGCCCGCCGGGAGCAGGGCAACGTGCCCCCGCCGGACCTGGATATCATGGAGGAATAAATGAAACAGCGGGCCTGAAATCAGGCCCGCTGATTTTTTGCTCTATTATTGCAGGCGGAAGGTGACCTCCCAGGGGCCTTCCACTCTGTCCGCTCCAAGCCAGAAACAGCCGTTCAGAACGTATCGGGACGCCTCGGCCGGGCTGATATCGAACACATAGTCCTCATAGCTGCCTGTCTCTTCCTCGTCCCAGAAGCTGACGGAGTACGTGCCGTATGTCTCGCCGCCGTCCGTGTCGGTGAGGTACAGATAACCGTGGTTGTCTCGGGTATGGATATCCTCATAGTGGAGCTGGATATGGAGCTGCCCGTCGATCCAGCCCATGGCGGTGACGGCGGCGCCGTCCCCAACGGTGTAAAGCGGCTCGCCGGGGACCAAATAGGCCCGGTCCTCAAAGTTCTCCAACGAACTCTCGTCGCCGCCAGCCCCACGGAAGTGGGGACCGGTCTGCACGGTGGGGTCTGTCTCCGCCTGGCTCAGGTCCAAGTCCAGGGGTCCTTCGATCTGCTGTTTGTGGCTGAGAAGCTCCTGAACCTTCAAGGTCACCTTGCCGGGGCGGAGGCTCTTGCCGTCCAGATGGGCCAGTTGGATGAGGAAAGAGGCGGTGCGGGTCTTGTCGTCAAATCCAAGGGACTCACAGCCGCCGGAGCAGTCGAAGAAGGAGAGCGGGTAGCGAAGAGAATAGCTGTCGAAAAGGTCCGTGGTGCCGTCCAGAAGCCCGCCATCCAGGTCCTGCATGGACAGCTTGACCAGGCCCACGCCGTTTTCGATGACGGCGCTGTTTACCGTCATGCGCACGCCGTTTTTCTCGCAGCTCTCGTTCACGGGTTTCAATGCTTGGGCGACGGTGGGGGAGATGTCGTACAAAATGGAGTAGCCCGCGTCGGTATAGGCCGCCGCCGGGACCGCCAGGGCCAGACACAGCGCCAGCACGGCGGCGACGGCTGCCAGACGGCGGAACGTGCGCCGGGGGCGTCTGACGGGGGCCTGGGCGTCCAGAATGTGGCGGTCGGGCACGTCGTTCAGGGCGGTTAAGATGGTTTCCGCGTTCATGATATAAATCCTTCCTTTTTCAGGTGGGCCAGCAGTTTGGCCCTGGTGCGGGCCAGCATGGACTTGACCTTGCTCCGGGAAAAGCCATAGCGGGCGGCGATGGCGGCGATGGGGTCCAGAAACCAGTACCGGCGCAGGAATACACGCCGCTCCGTGTCCGGCAAGCCGTCCAGAAAACGGCCCAGGGCCGCCGTCAGCTCCGCAGCCTCCACGGCCAGGGCCGGGTCGGACCCGCCGGGGAGAATGGCGGACAGCTCCTCCAGCGCGGCCTCCGGCTCGCCGCCGCCCCGCTTTTGGGCGTCTTTGGCCCGCCAGCGCTTCAGCGCGGCCCGGCGGGTGAGCTTGGCAAGATAGGCGCGCAGGTTTTCCGGCCGGTTTGGCGGGATGGAGTTCCAGGCGGCCAGGTACGCGTCGTTCACGGCCTCGTCCACGTCCCGGCTGTCGGGCAGGATGTTCGCCGCCACGGTCCGGCAATAGGCGCCGTATTTGGCCACCGTCGCGTCCACGGCGGTCTCCGACCGGGCAAAGTACCGGTCCAGCAGGGCGCTGTCGTCCATTTGGTCACCACCTTTGGTTTTTTGAAGGCCCTTCATGCTTATACTGCCAAAAAATCGGCGTCGGTCGCGGGAAATGTGCGAAAACGCCCCCGAAAAGGGGGCGTTTTTTAAGAGGGGGCCGTTACCATGCTTTAAGTCTGGTAACAACCCCTCAGTCACGCTTGCGCGTGACAGCCCCCCTTACACAGGGGGGCCGTCAATAAGGCGTTTATATCATATCCAAATAGAGGTTGCCGTATTCGTAGGCCCAATTGTCGCAGCTGTAGTCCACGGACATGGCGTTTTTGATCACGGTCTCCAGCGCGGGTCTGTCCCCGTACAGGGCCAGGGCGCGGCGGACCGCGTCGGCCATGTCATAACCGTCCATGCGGGAGAAGGTGATGCCGGTGCCCTCGCCGGTGTACATGTTGTAGGGCTGGACCGTGTCTCGCAGACCGCCGGTCTCCCGCACGATGGGCACGGTGCCGTAGGCCATGGCGATGAGCTGGGAGATGCCGCAGGGCTCGAACCAGGAGGGCATGAGGAAGAAGTCGCACCCGGCGTAGATGTGGTGGCTCAGATCGTCGTCGTAGCCGATCCAGGCGCAGG
>CANQJZ010000061.1 GCA_947624385.1 uncultured Oscillospiraceae bacterium | reverse complement strand
TCGGCCAGGCCCAGGTTGGTGATGGCGCGGACTTCCTTGATGACCTTGATCTTCTCAGCGCCGAAGTCGGTCATGACCACGTCGAACTCGGTCTTCTCTTCCACGGCGGGGCCGGCGGCGGCGGCAGCGGGAGCGGCCACAGCGGCGGCAGCGGAGACGCCAAAGGCGTCCTCGATCTCATGTACGAGCTCGGACAGCTCCAGTACGGACATTGCCTTGATCTCTTCGATCATAGCGGTAACTTTTTCGCTAGCCATTTTTATTGATCCTCCAAAATCATATCAGATAGTCTTTATTCGGCTGCGGGGGTCTCAGCGGCGGGAGCTTCAGCCTCAGCGGCGGGAGCGCCGTTCTTTTCCGCGACCTGTCCCAGGACGACGGCCAGGGACGTGATGGGCGCGAGCATGGTGCCAAGGACCTTGGAATACAGCGCGTCCCGGCTGGGGATGGGGGCGAGCTCCGCGATCTCGGCGTCGTTCAGGACCTTGCCGTCCACGAAGATGCCCTTGAGGGTGAACAGATCGCCCATCTTCTCGCTGAACTTGGTCAGCTCATGGATGGGGACCAGCGGGTCGCTGTCGCTGGTGGCCAGGCTGGTGGTGCCGTTCAGGTGGTCGTCCAGGCCGGACAGGCCCACCTTGTCCAGGGCCAGACGGGTCAGGGTGTTCTTCACCACGGAATACTCCACGCCCTTCTCCCGCAGGTCACGGCGAAGCTCGGTGTCCTGGGCCACGTTGATGCCCTTGTAGTCCACCAGGACGCCGCCCTGGGCCTCCTGCAGACGCTTGGCCAGCGCTTCCACGATGGCCTGCTTCTCGGTCAGAATTGCTTTGCTGGGCATAAGTTGGTTTTCACCTCCTACATAAGAAAAATGTCCTTGTCCAAAGAGACAACGACACATGAAAACACCTGTATGCACATGATGTCCTCGGCGGGACTTACGCCCAAATGGGCCGCCAGCTGTCTCTGAACGGCAAATATCCTACCACAGAACAAAGGGCCTGTCAAGCATTATTTTCCGTCTGGCACGGCTTTCGTCACCAGCCGGACCATGATGCGGGTCAGGGGCAGCCAGGCGATGACACAGGCGGCGTTGAAGAGGGTGTGGGCGTTGGCGATCTGGCGGGCGGCGGACCCGGAGGGCGTGAGAAAAGTCACCAGACGGGCGAAGGCCGGGGTAAGCAATAAAAATACCGCAGCGCCGGTGAGGTTGAAGATACAGTGGGCCAGGGCCACGCGCTTGGCGTCCCTGGACCCGCCCGCGGCGGCGATGAGGCCGGTCACAGTCGTGCCGACGTTGCAGCCCAGCAATATGGGGATGGCGCCGGCCAGATCCAGCGCGCCGGGGGCGAGGCGCTGCAAAAGGGCAACGGTGGCGGAGCTGCTCTGGGTGAGCGCGGTCATGGATGCGCCCAGCGCAAGGCCCGCCAGGGGCTTTTCCCCGGCCAGGGCCATAAGGCCCGCGAAACGGGGGCTGGCCGTGAAATACGCCGCAGCGCTGCCCATGAGGCGTATGCCCTCCAAAAGCAGCGCGAAGGAAAAGGCCGCCAGGGCCAGGGCTTTGCCCCGGTCGGACCTGACGAGCGCCCGGGTGAGAAGGCTCACGAGCAGCAGGGGATAGACGAGCCCGTCCAGATCAAGGGCCAGAAGCTGGGCGGTGATCGTCGTGCCCACGTTGGCCCCGAAGATCACGGGCACGGCCCGGTCAAGGTCCATGAGCCCCGCGCTCACAAAGCCCAGCACCGCCACCGTCACGGCGGAGGAGCTTTGCAGCGCCGTCGTTACGACGGCTCCCGCCAGCGCGCCGGCCAGGGGCGTGCCCGTGGCGGCGGACAAAAGAGCGCGCATCTTGTCCCCGGCGGCGTCCCGCAGGGCGTCCGTCATGGTCTGCATGCCGTATAAAAATATCGCCAGGCCCCCCAGGACCGTCATGAAAGCCGACATCATATTGGGAGCTTATGCGCGGTGTGGGCCCGGATATGAAAGCCCGCCGGGTATATCCCGGCGGGAAGGTTTAAAATTTACCGATGATAAGCGAGCGAAGTTCCCTTGCCCGGCGGCGTTCGTCGGCGGCAAAGGCGGCGAACAGCTCCCGCAGCGGGGCCCATTCCTCCCGCTGGGACGCGTTTTCGTATCTCTCCGCCATTTTATCGGCCTGCAAAAGCGCCGTGCGCAGGGCGGGCAGCCTGCCGTCCAGGGCGCGGCAGTCCTCGTTGGACCCGGCGGTCACGCCCGTGGCGATGAAGTACTCGGCCCGCAGCCGCCGCATGTGCCGCCGGGCCTCGTCGGCGTGCCGCCGGAGCACCGCCCGGTCGTCGCCGGGAAAAAGCCGCGCCAGCGCGCTTGAATAGACCGCGGCGCACGTTTCGTCGTGTATGAGCGCCAGAAGCGTGTCCTCCAGAGAATATGTATCGGCGCGCTCCGGCGGCGTTTTCGTCCCGCCGGACACCCGCTGCCATAGATCGTCAAACCCGTCCAGGCTCTCTTTCAGCATCTCGTCCATAAAGCATCAGCCCCCCGGACATCGTATGCGTGCCGGAGGGCTGTGGTTCCATATTCAGTAATAGTAGACGGCGTAGGGCTCGTTGTCGTAGTCAAACTGCTGCCGGAGCAGGGCATAGCGCTCGTGATACCGCCAGCCGTCGCCGGTGGGATTGCCGTGCTGGGTGATGTTGACCTGGCAGTTGGGCAGCGCCTCCTGCAGCGCCACCCGGTCCTCCCAGGGCACCAGATTGTCCTGCCCGACCCAGAGCCGCTCCAGCCAGGTCATCTCCATCAACGGGGAGATATCCTCCAGCTCCCACAGATAGCACACGTTCAGGTGCCGCAGGTTTTTCAGCCCCACCAGCGGGGACAGGTCCGTGCACTTGGTGTTGAACATCTCCAGATATTCCAGCTTGGGACAGCTTGCCAGAGGGGTGGCGTCCGTCCAGGCGTTGATGGCCAGGATCGCCACCTCCAGGTCCGGCATGTATTGGACAAAGGAGATGTCCTCAAGCTCCGGGTTGTGGCCCAGGTCCAGATACCGGACTTTGGTGCAGTATTTGAGGTTTTGCGCGCCGTTTTCGTTTTTGATGCTCACCCCGGCCAGAGAGGCCAGGATCATCTCCACGTCAGTCCGACAGGTGTAATAGGGGCCGAACCAGATGCGCCATATCACGTCGATATCGGGGTAGTCGTCCCGGATGGCGGCCATATCCTCGTTGGACACGCCGCAGCGGTCCATGTTCAGCGTCTTCAGCGCCGTCATGTAGGGCAATATCTCCCGCACCGCCGCGCCGTTGTCGTCCATGGTCACGCATGTCAGGTCCAATACCTCGTCCGCGGTGGAGATGGTCCTGTCCCAGCGGGTGAAGCGGTAGTCAAACACGGCTTCCGGCCTTGCCTGCTGGAGCTTTCCCACGTCCGCCAGAGTCAGATCGGTCGTCATGGGGATCTCCCTCTGAGCGGGCAGGACGACCCGCCGCACGTTTGGCAGCAGCGCCAGCTTTTCCGCCGCCTGGTCCACCTCCTGGTGACGCAGGTTCAGGTCCAGCTGCTTGTCAGAACAGGAAAAGCTCTGCCGCCCGATGCGCACGCGGTAGACCAGCCGCGCCTTTGGGAAGGCGTCGGTCAAAAGCGCCAGCTCCTCGGCGGTGGGCTCCCGGTCGCCAAAGCAGATGTCCCGGAGATTTGGCATATAATCCGCCAGCGCCGCAAGTCTCGCGATACTGCCGTGGGACGGGACCGTGACCCGTGTCGTGTTTTCGTCCACCGTCTTGCCGCCGTAGGTCAGGCGGGGCGTGGGCGTGGGCATGGGTGTCGCGGTGGGCTTTGGCGTGGGCGACGGCGTGGGTTTGGGTGTGGCCGTGGGGCGCTGGGTGACGGGCGGCTCGGTCCCGGCGGGGTCGGCGGACCCGGCCGCCGACGCGAAAGCGCCGCCGTTCAGCAGGACAAGCGCGGCCAGCGCCGCGAAAAGGGCTCTTTTCATCCGTGTCACCTGTTATTCATTGATACGCGTGGGTGCGGATATATTGCAGGATGGAGTTCAGGCCGTCCGGCGTCAGGTGCAGCCCGTCGCCGGAGTTATAGCTGCTGATGAGGTTGCCGGAGCTGTCCAGCAATGAATCGTGGGTGTTGAGATAGCGCACGCCCAGCTCCTCCGCCACGTCCAATATCCACTGGTTGGCGGCGTTGATGGACGCGTTGGTGATGCCCGCGGGTGCCTGGCCGTCGATGACGGGGTAGATGGACTGGCACATGATGCGGGTGTCGGGGCTGGCGGCCTGGATGGCCTGGACCAGGTCGCGGTAATAGCCCTTGAACTGCTCCTCGTTCAGTATGGCCACGCCGTTGACGCCCAGGGTTATCACCAGATATTCCGGCTTCCGGGCGGCGGCGGTGTCCGCGATGGAGAGGGTCTGGGACGTGTCCGGGGACTCGGGGGCGCTATAGTCGATGGTCTCCACGGCCCAGTTGAAAAGGGACAGCGTGCCGCTGGCCGGGGTCCATACCTGTGTCTTGGGCAGTACCCCATAGGCCAAAAAGCCATAAGTGGTGCTGTCGCCGAGAAACACCAGCTTGTCCTGGTATTCCTGGCCCAGGTCCATGGTCTCCGCCAGGACGGTGGGGTCATTCACGGCGGGCACGTCGGTAGGTGCGGTCTGGACGTCATCGGTCTGTCCCTCGACGGTCTGGCCGTCCGCGGGTACGTCGGTCACGGCCGTCTGGTCCTGGGCGGGCTCGTCCGTGGCCGCCGGCTCCGCCGTAGGCGCGGTTTCCGCTGCGTCGCCGCCCGACAGGGACACGAAGGCCAGCAGGAACAGACTGGCGGCCAGACAGACCAATATGGCGATGGTCCAGAGCGTATAGAAGCCCTCTCTGGTCCTTGCGTTCATGTGATGCCCTCCTTGCCGGTCACTGGTACGCGTGGGTGCGGATGAAGTCCAGCAGCGCGTTGAGGCCGGTGGTGTTCATGTGGATGCCCATGGCGGTGTCGTCGCAGTAATCGGAGCGCATCTGGCCGGTCTCGTCCATGAGCGCGTCGTGGGCGTTCAGATACCGCACGCCAAGCTGGCCCGCCATGTCGTATATCCACACGTTGGCGGCGTTGACCTTCTCGCTGCTGATGCCGTTGGGGACATACCGGTCGATGACGGGGAATACGGACTGCAAAATGATCTTGGTGTTGGGGCTTGCCTCCTGGATGGCCTGGACCATGCGCACGTAATAGTCCCGGAACTGCCCCTCGTCCAGCAGGGCGATGCCGTTGATGCCCAGGGTGATGATGAGATATTCCGGCTGGCGCCGGGCGGCGCAGTCGGGTATCATGAGGCTCTCGGCGGTGTAGGGGCTGGCCGGGTCATAGTAGGCGATGGGGTCGATCTCCCAGTTGAAAAGGCTCATGGTGCCGATAGAGTCGGTCCACACCTGGGTGGCGGGCACCAGGCCGTAGGCGGACAGGCCAAAGGTGGTGCTGTCGCCAAGAAATACGATCTTGTCGATGTATTCCTGTCCGGCGTCCGGCGTCTCGCCCAGCATCACGGGTACGGCCGTGGGCTCCGGCGTGGCGGTAGGCTCCGCCGTGGGTTCCGGCGTGGCGGTGGGCGTGGGCACGGCCGTGGGCGCCTGGGTGGGCAATGGCTCCGCCGTGGCGGCGGGCGCGAAGCGCTCCGATACCTGCGACGCGCTCTTGGGCGACGCCAGCAGCCATATCAGCACGGCCGCCGCCGCCAGCACCAGCACGATCAGCACGGCCAGTATCACCCGGGGCAGAAGGCTTTTGGAAGATCGGTCCATATCTTTCTCTCCCTGTCTGTAAACCCAAGGGGAAGCACAGCAGCTTCCCCTTGCGTAAATTCTGTTTGTTGTGTTTACTCCGCGGCGGCCGCCATGGCCTTGGCGTCCTCGATGATCTTCTGCTGGACGTTCATGGGCGTCTCATCGTAGCGAATGAAGTCCAGGGTGAAGGAGCCGCGGCCCTGGGTGATGGAGCGCAGGTCGATGGCGTAGGTGGTCATCTCCGCCAT
>CANQJZ010000060.1 GCA_947624385.1 uncultured Oscillospiraceae bacterium | reverse complement strand
GCTCCGGACTGGATACCTTGTCCAGGCTCTTTTGCCGAAAAAGTCCGCTGTCCATATTCCCGTCTCCCTTCGCTGTTACGATGATATATCCCGCTCAGAATGTGAGCTTATCCACGCGGGCCAGAAGCTCGGCCAGCCGGACCTTGCAGTTGGCGATGATGGCCTGGCCCTCGGCGGTGTCACCCTGGCGGCGGATGGTCCGCCGCAGAAGCCGGGTGTATCCGATGACCTTGGCCTTGTCGGCGATGGCGTCCAGTTCGGCCTGGTCATCCGTGCCAAAGTAGAGCCGCAGCGTCTTGTCCCAGATGGCCGCGCAGGTGTCATGATCCACGCCCAAAAACTTCTCCGTCACGGTGTGGTCCAGCTCTCCAAAGCCCTGGTAGGCCAGGAATACGGACGCGAACTCGAACACGGGATGGCCCATGCACAATGTGTCCATGTCGATGAGCAGCACCTCGCCGTTCTGGACCATGACGTTTTTGATGTGGTAATCGCCGTGGAGCATGTGGTGGTCCTCCGGCACCGCCTCGATCAGGCCCCGGAGCTTTTTGAACTGCTCCGGCGGCAGATGGTCCCGCAGGAAATCCGCCCAGCCCAGGGCCACCGCCTTCATGTCCGGCATATCCCCCGGCTGCACCTGGGTGGCGTGTATCTTTTTTAAGAGGTCCACATAGACCCGCACATACTCGTCCAGCTTCTCCGGCTCGGCGATGATGAGCTTTGCCAGGCTCCTGGCGTTCAAAAGCTCGAACACGGAGCCGTAGCCCTCCCCCACCTTCACCACGTCATAGGGGATGGCTGTTGGTATGCCCAGCACAAAGGCCTTTCGGGCCAGCTCCCGCTCCCGGCGGATGTCCGGCAGGCTGTCGGGGTTTAAATACACCTTGATGATGGTGTCCGGGTCCAGGCGATAGACCTGGCCGTTGGCGCCCTGGCCAATGACCTCGCAGCCGTCCACGCTCAGGCGCCGGTATGCCTTCTCCACCGGCAGCATCTCCGTGAAGCCGGTCATGTCCAGCACCTCGTATACCTCCGAGGACACGTTCACGATCTTCAGTTCCGGCCGCTCCTTCCGCAGCCGCAGGATGACCCGCAGGCCCGCGCTGGATATGTACTGCAGCCGCTCGAAGTCCAGCGCCACGGCCGACGCCGTTTGGGCGCTCTGACGCAGCGCGTTCAGCTCCTGCTCCGCCTGGGCGGCGTTGCCGGAGTTGATGTGGCCGATGAGCGACATCGTCAGCACGCCGTTTTCCAGTTTTCCTTCCGCCAAAGTCATGGTTTTCCCCTTTCAGCCTTACAGGCGCTTTTCCACGGTCAGGATGTTCTGGCCGTTTTTGTACTCGTAGCGCACGTCGTCCATGGTCTTCTTCACCATGAAGATGCCCAGGCCGCCGATCTGGCGGTCCTCCGCGGAAAGGGTCACGTCCGGATCGGCCTTTGCCAGGGGATCGTAGGGCTTGCCGTGGTCGATGAACGTGATACGCACGGCCAGAGGCTCCTGGTCCACGTCCACCCGCACCGTCGCCGGTCCGGTGACCGGGTCGTAGGCGTACCGGGCGATGTTGCTGAAAAGCTCGTCGATGGCCACGTCGATCTGCATCTGGGCCTTCATGGGGCAGTCCAGCGCCTCCAGCCGCTCATCCACAAAGGCCGTCACCGATGGAATGTTTTCCAGCGTGGCCTCCACTGTCATCTCATTGCGTTCGTTCATTTCATTTTCTCCTTATATTCCATACAAAGCATTGTGATGTCGTCAAACTGGGGCGCGTCGCCCACGAATGCGTCGATGTCGGCCTTCACCGCCGGCAACAGCGCGTCCGGCGCCGCGTCCGCGTTTTTATTCAGCACCGCCTCCAGCCGCTCCATGCCGTAAAGCTCGTTGTTGGCGTTGGTGGCCTCGGTCACGCCGTCCGTGTACTGGAAGATGGCGTCTCCCGGCTCCATCTGCAGCGTACCCATCCGGTAGCGGGTCATGTCCATCCCAGCCAGAACGAATCCGGCCCGTATCTTCTCCGGCGTATACTGCCCCTTCCGGCGGATGAAGGGCATCTCATGGCCGGCGTTGACAAAGTTGAACTGGCCCGTCTTCAGGTCCAGAACGCCCTCAAAGGCCGTGATGAACAGCTCCTCGCCGTTACCCTCGCACAGCAGCTTATTGACCTCCATGAACACCTCGCCCAGGTCCCGGCCCGGGGTGGTGTGGTCCTTGATGAGCGTCTTGCCGATGACCATGAACAGCGCCGCCGGCACGCCCTTGCCGGACACGTCCGCCATCACGATGGCGATATGGCTCTCGTCCACCATGAAGAAGTCGTAGAAGTCGCCGCCCACTTCCTTGGCCGGGTTCATGGACGCGTAGATGTCGAACTCCGACCGGTCCGGGAAGGGCGGGAAGATGCAGGGCAGCATGCTGGCCTGGATCTGGGTGGCCACGTGCAGCTCCGTGCTGATGCGCTCCTTCTCCGCCGTCACAACGGCCAGGTTGTCGATGTAGTTGGTGATATCCTGCTCCATTTTCTGAATGGAACTGGCCAGGTTTTCGATCTCATCGCCCGTGTGGATACGAAGCTGGGCGATGGCGGACAGTCCATAGATGCTCTTCTCCTTGTCCGACACGAACGCGTCCGCCGCCGCCGCCAGCTTGTTGATGGGCTGCACCACCGTGCGGGTGCTGATGACCACCAGCAGCACGATGAGCACCAGCGTGGCGCCCACGAGGATGAGCAGCAGCTGGGTCAAAAAGTCGTGGCGGTCCTGCATCACGTCGTTCATGGAGATGTCCACATACGCGTTGGCGATGACCTTGCCGTCCTCCGAATAGATGCCCGCGGAGGCCGAGCAGAGCCAGCCGTATTCCTCATAGTTGGTGATATACGCGGGAAAATCATAGACGCCCTGCTGCATCAGTTCCAGGTTGCCCTGTTCGATATCGTCGCAGTCGCCGGGCACGCAGGCGTCACCCGGGTCCGACGCGTCCAGGATATAGACGGCCTTTCCCGTCTGCTCGTCCATATAGCAGACATATATGGACTGGGCGGCGTTGTTCGCCCTGATCTCGGACAGCACGGCGTACAGCCTTTGATAGCTGTCCAGCTCCATGGACGGCGCGAGCGCCGCGTAATACTCGTCCCAATCGTCCTCCGTGAAGCTTTCAAAATCCGGCGCCTGACCGTCCTCGCCGCAGACAGCGTGATAACGGTCCATCACATCCTGCGTCAACGCCTGCATGTCATCCCGGTCCAGCATGGCGGCGGCTGTTTTCGCCAAATACATGGTCTGGGTCTCATACTGCCTGTCCATGGTGCTGGCGTAGACCTTATAGCTCACCAGCGACGCGGCAAAAGCGATCACCACGGCCACGGCCAGGACCAGGCATGTCACCTTGATCCTCAGCGATATACGTCTTTTCTGCATACGGTACCTCCTTATATGCGCACCACAAGGGTATTAAAGCCCTGGTACTGCCGGTAAAAAAATTCTTTGGCCTGCTGCTTTATCACCATCATGCCCATCGCGTCCATATCCACCTGCTCTTTTCCGCCCAGGCGGCCGGTATGCAGGGAAAAGGGATCGAAAAACGCGGCGTTATCCCGGATGTGCAGCTCAAAATCCCTGTTTTCCAGCGCCACCAGCGTCACCTGTATCTCCCCGTCCTTCATATTGCCAAAGGCGTTGGTGATGATGGCCATGCAGACCTCCTCCACCGCCATGGTGACGAAATACTGCTGCTGGGGCGCCGCTTCCCACCGTTCGCAAAACTCTTCGATGCCGCTCGTCAGGGCGGATATATCCTCGTTGCTGTTGCTGATGGTGCTATGATACACCCGCGCCAGGTCGAACGCGCCGGCCCGTTTCTTAAGACGCCGCCACAGGAAAAACAGCGTCAGGGACAGCGCCTCCGTCACCGGATACATCCACCAGAAGCCCCGCAGGGACAGGAAGGAAAACGCCACCGTGCATGGCAAGAGCACCGCGCAGCCCCGCAGGAACGCGATCACAAAGGCGCTTCGTTCCTCGTTGACCGACTGATAATAGCTCTCCAGTATGATGCTGACGCCGGCAAAGGTAGCGCTCAGGCCAAACAGCCGCAGCGCCAGCGCGCCCAGTTCGGTGAGCGTTTCGCCGCGCAGACCGAACACGCCGCATATAAAGCCCGGGAACAGGCAGATGAGCGCCGTTGCCGTGCCGCCGGCAATAACGCCCCACTGCAGGGCCAGCGACCGGGTATGGCGTGCGGCCACGTCGTTCTTTTCGCCGTAAAAGGTGCTGACAAGGGGCTGAGCCGCCTTGGCCGTTCCCTCATATAAGTACAGGATGAGATAGGATGCGTTTTGCACCATGTCGAATACCGCCACGCCGTCCGCTCCCGCCATACGCATCAGCACATCGTTGGCAATGAGCAAAAAAAACATCTTGAAAATATGCTGCGAGGAAGTGGCCAGGCCGGTCTTGAAGCAAGAGAACGTCTGGCGCACATCCGGCTTCGTCACGGCAGGACGCAGGATATGTTTTTTGGAAAAAAGACCGGGCAGATAGCAGATCACGGTAGCCGAAAGGCCCAGCAGGGTCGCAATGGCGGCGCCGAACGTGCCCATGCCCATGCCCAGCACAAATACGATGTTGAGCACGATGTCCGCCGCGTTTCCAAGCAAAAAACCCACGCTTGCCAAACGTTGGTTGTTATCGTTGCACAAAAAGTAATTGAGCATGTAACTCAAAAAGAAAAGCGGCGCGCCCAATGCGATCACGCAGAGATAACTTTTGCTGGCCTCATATAATTCGCCGTCGGCCGGCGTGGTGCCCAAAAGCCCCAGCACCGCCCGGGGAAACAGGTTGACAATGGCGGCGATCAAAACGCTGACCAGAAGTCCTGCCTGCATGACGCGGTTAAAGCAGTCCACCGCCTCCCGGTGCTTTCCTTCGCCCAAAAGCTGGGAATAGCGCACGCTGCCGCCAAGGCCCAGCCCGTGCATGAAAACATTGAGCACGCTGTACAGCGGCAAACTGAGGTTGATCGCCGCCAGACCCACGGCACCCATCCGCTGGCCGACCACCACCGCGTCGGCCATATCGGCGAACGCCAGGCCCAAAGAGGACGCCAGGGACGGTATCAGCAGCCGGCGGAACATCCGCGGCGTAAAACGATCTTTTTGTTGATTCATAACTGGAAAGCCTCCCAAATCTCATGTGTTCCCACGGGGTGCATGCCGTTTTTCATTCTGCGCAGACCGGGGATGCCCAGGTCCTCCTCCATATTGACCACAGGCTGTTCCAGGCGCATAAAAAGCTCCCGTTTGGCGTAATAGGGAACGCCCTGGGCCGTGGAGACGCTTTTCGCCACCGCCACGTCAAAGGTATCCCCATCCAGGACAAAGCCCGCCGTGACGGCCACCGGCTCATCATTTAAATAAAGCACGATCCCCGTGATGTCCAGCTCGCGATGCATCAGCAGCGCCTCTTCGTCCACCCGATCGTCCCGCAGCGTGCAGTCGCCAAACCGGTGCTCCCCGTGGCTCCACTGCCGTATCACCTGCAGCGCGTCGTCCAGCGTATCATCCGAAACCCACTCGGTCCGGTGTTGGTATTCGCGCTCCACCTTATGTACCTGCGTGCGCATATTGGCATAAGCGCCGCCGATCAGGGTACGATGGCCCGCAACGTCATAGAGATACTCGTCGTCCTGTGGTACTCGCAGGAGCTTCCACCGCCCCGGAAACTGCTTTTCCAGCCATTGGGCGTCGCAGGTGCGCAGATAGCACAGAGAGAAGTCCGGCTCGGAAAGCCTGCGCCGAATGAACGCCTCCGTCGCCGAGGCCTCGCCGCAGGGGAAAAACCACGTGTTTTTTCCCTTCCAGCCGCAACGAACGGCGAACATGTCCTCCGTCAGCCAAAGCGACAGTCCCATCTCCTCCCGCCAAAGATACAAAGAGGTGAACGTGTGGGAAGACAGCGTATGTCCGGCGGCACGCCGCAGAGCCTCTATCTTCTCTTTATGGGCCAGTGTTATGCGCTGGGTTTCCTCCATACTACAGTACCCGAACTCTTTCTGCCTGGATATATCCTCCCCGCACGGGAAAGGGCTGCTCTTGATTTTCGCCGCTGAACGCTCTGCCGCCGATCAGTTCTATCCTCTTCTCCGGCGTCTGATAAATGCACTCATAGCCGTAAAAGGCGCGCAGGATACGGTCGGCCCGGGCTACGTCCATATCCGGCGTGACCGTCCAATCCGCCTCCGTGGGCATGGGCCAGTAGTCCCCGGGCCCCTGGGGCACGGCGTGCTCCAGCAGCGTGGGCAGCTCATGCACCAGCCGACGCACCATGGCCGGTATCCGCTCATGCACCTGCTGCATGTAACTGCGCAGCGTCTCGTCCTCCCGGATGGGAAACGACTCCCGCAGCAGGATATCGCCCGTATCGAACTGGCTGGCCATTTTATGGGCGGTCACGCCGCCATAGGGAAGGCCTCGCAGCAGGATAATGGGCATGGGCCAGCCGCCGCGGCCCGTGGGCAGCGGCGAGGGGTGAAAGTTGACCATGGGAAAACGGGCCGTGACCGGTATGCGATAATAGTATCCGGCGCACAGCAGCAGCTCGCACCCCTCCTGCTCCAACCGGTCCAGGTCCTTTTCCGTGAGGCGGTCCAGCGTACAGGGGATGTTGTAGTCCTGCGCGGTCTGCAGCACAGCCGTATTGAACTCTGTCACATTGTCGGTACGGCAGGTAAAGATCCGCAGCACCTCGCAGCCCTCCTGCAGCGCGGAAAGCAGCGCCGGATGCAGAAAATCGATCCCCAGGTACGCGATCTTCATCTCATTTACTCGACCGTCAGGATGTCCGCGAAGCCGGTGACCTCGAAGATCTCCATAATGGTCTCGTTCACGTTTTTGATGACCATGGACCCCTGCCGGTTCATGACCTTCTGAGCGCTCAAAAGCACACGCAGACCCGCCGAGGACAGGTATTCCAGTTTGGAAAAGTCCAGCGCCAGCTCCGTGACGCCGTTCACGCTCTGCTTCAGCTCCGCCTCCAGCTGGGGCGCGGTGGTGGTATCCAGCCGGCCTTCCAGGGCCAGGTCCAGATGGGAACCGTTCTGATTTTTCGTGATAGTCATGTTTATATCTCCCTTTAATAAAATGATTTTGTGTTTACGCTTGCCACAGCTCTCAGACCGCGGCGAGCATTCTTTGCAGCAGCTCCAGCGTCCGGCCGTGGCACTGCTTCACGGCCCCGAACGGCCGTGCTGTCTCTTTATACGTTCCGGCCCGGCAAAAGGGCCGAAGGGCGGCAAAATCCCTGCATGTCCTGTCGGTCACGCCGCCGT
>CANQJZ010000059.1 GCA_947624385.1 uncultured Oscillospiraceae bacterium | reverse complement strand
CGGCGTAGATGTGGTGGCTCAGATCGTCGTCGTAGCCGATCCAGGCGCAGGCCCGGCCGGGGTGCCGGTCCTCCAGACCCCGCAGCCAGTCCTCATATTTCCTGTTGCCGTTGCCCAGCAGGACAAAGGCCACGTCGTTGTCCCAGAGAAGCTGGTCCATGGCGGCCATCACCAGCTCCAGGCCCTTTTGCTCCGCAAGGCGGGTGACCATGCCGATCAGGGGACGGTCCGGGGCCACCTCCAGACCCGTTTCCTCCATGAGCCGGGCCTTGCAGGCCGCCTTGCCCTTCATCTTGGAGGCGGTATAGTTGGCGGGGATGCGCTTGTCCGTGCCGGGACGCCAGACGCTCTTGTCAATGCCGTTGACGATGCCGGTCACGTCGCCCCGGAAGCTGAGCACGCTTTCCAGGCCCTCGCCGTACTCCCAGGTGCATATCTCCCGGGCATAGGAGGGGCTGACCGTGTTGACCCGGTCGGCCATCACGCAGCCGGCCTTCAGGAAGGAGGCCATGCCATAGCGCTCCATGAGCCCCAGACAGCCGTCCGGGATGGACAGGAAGTCCTGCACGAAGTCAAATTTGCAAAGGCCCTGGTAGGCGATGTTGTGGATGGTGAGCAGCGTGCGGGTGCTGCCCAGGGCGGACTCTATGTACTGGGTCTTCAAAAGCAGGGGCAGCATGCCAACGTGCCAGTCGTTGCAGTGTATCACATCGGGTATGAAGTCCAGACGGAACAGGGCCTCCGCCACGGCGCGGGTGAAGTAGGCATACTGCTCGCCCTCCCGGTCGGGGATGTAGATGGGGCCGGAGAAGTATTCCTCGTTCTCGATGAGCCAGACGCAGACCCCGTCCAGCATCAGCCGGTTCACGCCCACGAACTTGTTCCGCCAGCCCAGGGACACATAGAAGCTGAAAAGATACTCCACCTGGTCGCCGTATTTGTCCTTGATGACCTTGTGGTAGGGGATCATGACACGGGCGTCAATGCCCAGCTTGTTGAGATATTTTGGCAGGGTGCCCACCACGTCGGCAAGCCCCCCGGTCTTGGCCAGGGGCGCGCACTCGGCGGCGGTCAGCAGGATGCGCATCGGTCGGTCCAGGCCCTTTTCGGAGGCCCGGATCGCCAGAAGATTTCTCATTTCCTTCACTTGCATGGCGTTTTACTCCTCCTCAAGTTCAAAAAATTGCGCGGAAAGGGGCGGCAGGTTCAAACGGGCCCGCTGGGCAAACTCTCCGAAGGGCTCGGACTCATACTGTATCTCCGGCAGCAGACAGCCCCAGCCGCCGAAGCGCTCGTCGTCGCTGTTCAGAAGGGGCTTCAACCGGCCGGGATAGGGAAGACCCATGAGATAGCCCGCCCAATACATGGGGGCGAAGTTGCACACGCACACCACCGGCTTGGCCCGCCCCGCGTTCCGGGACCAGCGGATAAAGGCCACGGCGTTGCGCTCCCGGTCGTCCCGGTTCAGCCAGGTGAAGCCGTCCCAGCTGTCGTCGATCTGCCAGAGGGCGGGCCGGTCCAGATCTTGCCCAGCATGGAGCCCTTGCCGTAGACCACCTCGTCATGGGAATAGGCCAGGATAAAGTGCTCGCTGAACGAGTATTCCATGGGCAGGATCAGCTTGTGGTGCTCATAGACCTTATACACCGGGTCCTTGCTGCAGTACTCCAAAGTGTCGTGCATGAAGCCCATGTTCCACTTGAAATCGAATCCCAGGCCCCCGTACCGGACCGGCGCGGTGATGCCGGGGAAGGCGGTGGACTCCTCCGCCACGGTGATAGCGCCGGGGAAGCGCTCCTTCACGGCGGAATTGAGCTGCTTCCAGAAATCCAGGGCGTCGTAGTTGATGTTGCCCCCGTCCCGGTTGGGGATCCACTGGCCGGGTCCGCGGGCATAGTCCAGATACAGCATGGAGCTGACCGCGTCGCACCGCAGCACGTCACCTGACAGCCCCAGCTTCCCACGAGATGTTGATGGGGCTGGTTTGCCAGTCCTCCCGCATCCAGGTCCCGTCCGACCAGCCGTGGTTATCGATGTCCCAGACCTTGGACCCGGTGGCGGGGCAGGTCTCGGCGTGGAAGGCGAAGGGGTCCGCCTTTTGTACGCACCGGCCGTCCGGGCCGGTGACGGCGTATTTATAGACCTGGCCGTGCTGGACCCAGGGGACGCGGGCGGTCCAATAGCCCTCCCGATCCCTGGTCATCGGCGCGGAGGCGGGGTCCCAGTAGTTGAAGTCCCCCACCACGGAGACGGCCAAAGCCCTTATTTCTTTGCCTTGCCCGGCTTTTCCTCCTCCTCGTAGACGAAATACTGGGCGGAAAGAGGCGGCAGACCCAGGTGGACCCGGTGGTCAAACTCCCGGAAGCTCTTGGCCTCGTATTTCTTGCGGGGCAGGGCATGCCCCGTGCCGCCGAAACGGACATCGTCGCTGCTCAGCAGCTTTTTGAGCCGGCCATTGCCGGGCAGGCCGATGACGTAATCATCGTAGAACATGGGGGTGAAGTTGCACACGCACACGATGGGTTTGGCGTTTTTCCGGTCCTTCGGCCAGCGGATGAAGGCGATGGAGCTCTTGTCCCGGTCGTCGGGGTTCAGCCAGGAGAAGCCCGACCAATCGTCCTCGATTTGCCACAGGGCCGGCTGGTCGATGTAGAGCCTGCCCAGAGCGGCGCAGTAGTCCTGCATGGCCCGGTGCTTGGGATAGTCCAGCAGCATCCAGTCCAGCTGCTTTTCGTAGTTCCACTCGGTGAACTGCGCAAACTCCCCGCCCATGAAGGTCAGCTTCTTGCCGGGGTGGGCGAACTGGTAGCCGTACAGGGCCCGGAGGTTGGCGAACTTGTCGTCGTAAAGGCCGGACATCTTCTGGACCATGGAGCACTTGCCGTGGACCACCTCGTCGTGGGAATAGGCCAGGACATAGTACTCGGAGAAGGCGTACATCATGGAGAAGGTGATCTTGTCGTGGTTGAAGGAGCGGAAGTAGGGGTCCAGCTTGAAGTAGTCCAGGGTGTCGTGCATGAAGCCCATGTCCCACTTGAAGGTGAAGCCCAGGCCGCCGTCGGAAACGGGGGCGGTGATCTTCGCGTAGGCGGTAGATTCCTCCGCCACGGTGAAGCAGCCGGGGCAAAGGTCCAGTACGGCGGTGTTCAGCTGCTGCCAGAAGGAGTGGGCGTCGTAGTTGATGTTGCCGCCGTCCTTGTTGGGCAGCCACTCGCCGGAGCGGCGGCCATAGTCCAGGTAGAGCATGGAGCTGACCGCGTCGCACCGCAGGCCGTCCACGTGGTATTCCCTCAGGAAAAACAGGGCGGAGTCGATCAGGAAGCCGCGCACGTCGGGGCTGGCGTAGTCGAACACCAGCGTGCCCCACTCGGCGTGCTCGCCGATGCGGGGGTCGGCGTATTCATAAAGGGTCGTGCCGTCGAACCGGGCCAGACCGTGCTCGTCCCGGGGGAAGTGGGCCGCCACCCAATCCACGATCACGCCGATGCCCGCCTGGTGCATCGTGTCCACAAAGGCCATAAAGTCCTGGGGCGTGCCGTACCGGCTGGTGGGGGCAAAGTACCCCGTGGCCTGGTAGCCCCAGCTGCCCACAAAGGGGTACTCCGTCACCGGCAGCAGCTCCACATGGGTATAGCCCATCTTCCGGCAGTATTCCGCCAGGATGGGCGCGATGTTTTTGTAGTTGGGGAAGGTCTCGCCGTCGGAAAGCCGCCAGGAGCCCAGGTGGACCTCATACACGTTCATGGGCGCGGTCCGGGGCTGGGCCTTGCGCCGGGCCTTCATCCAGGGACTGTCGCCCCACCTGTACCCGCCCAGGTCCCAGACCCTGGAGCCGGTGGCGGGGCCGGTCTCGGCGTGGAAAGCGTACGGGTCCGCCTTCAAGATGCACCGGCCGTCCGGGCCGGTGACGGCGTATTTATATATCTGCCCGTGCAGGGCGGTGGGCACCGTCGCCGACCAGTAGCCCTCGAGATCCCGCTCCATGGGCGCGGCGGCCGGGTCCCAGCCGTTGAAGTCGCCCACCACGGATACGGCACGGGCGTTGGGCGCCCAGACCTGGAAGGTATATCCCTTCCGGGCCTTGTGGCAGCCCAGGACCTCATGGGCCCGGTATGTACAGTCGTTCAGAACGCTCATCTCGCTCTCCCCCTATGACAGAATTGACGGTTCTCAGTCACCTTGACTAAATCTATCATATACCATCCGGGGAGATTTTTCAATAATTGACAGATAAAAGATGTTATATTACAATGAAAAAAGCGTTATATCGGGAACACGTCGGCGGCGGATACCTCGAAGGCCTGACGCTGGAAGCTCTCGCCGTCGATGACCTTGGTGTAGGCCCGGCTCTGAAGCCTCCCCCGGACGCAAAGCTGGGTCCCCACGGGCGAGCCGGCCACGTCCCGGGCCTGCTGGCCCCAGGCGATGACCGGGATGTAATCGCTGCGGCGGTAGCGGCGGGCCACGGCCAGGATGAGGTCGCATATCTCCCGGCCCATGGGCGTCACCCGCAGCACCGGCTCCTTGCACAGGTTGCCGGTGAGCGTGATGCGGTTGTCGTCCTCGCCGCCGGGGGAGAGCTCCCGGGCGAAGACTGTCAGCACCAGCTTGTTCCCCACGCCGCTCTTGTTGTTGAACGAGCGCAGTTCGCCCGTCACGCGCACCGGTCCGGCCTCCAAAAGTCCGTCCTGGGGCAGAAGCGATTCCCGGACCACGATGTTCAGCGTGTCCGCCGTGCCGCTGAGCCTACAGGTCCGCAGGGGGAAGGTGAAGAACCGGATGCCCCGGCTCTCGTGGGAATAGCGGGGGAGGGCGGTCACCGTGCCGCACAGCTCCGCCCGGTTGGCGACATATACCTCGTCCATGGACGCACCTCACAAGCGTTGATATCCAAGCTTATGAGGCGGCGTTTTCGGATATGAAAACAAATGCACGGCGCGATATGCGCCGCAAAAGGAGGAAAATTATGGACATCAGCGAGATCCTGCGCAAGTGCGACCACACCCTGCTGCGGCAGGACGCCACGGTGGCCGAGATACGGCAGCTGTGCGACGAGGCCATCCGCTATAACTGCGCCAGCGTGTGCATCCCGCCCTGTCACGTGGCCGGGGCCAAGCGCTATGTGGGCGCGAAAATGGCCATCTGCACCGTGATAGGCTTCCCCAACGGGTACAACACCACCAAGATCAAGGTCCAGGAGGCCCGGGACGCCATCGCGGGCGGCGCGTCCGAGATCGACATGGTCATCAACCTGGCCATGGTCAAGGACGGCTGCTGGGACGACGTGCTGCGGGAGATCGTGGCCCTTCGGGACGCCACGGAGGGCTATATCCTCAAGGTCATCATCGAGACGTGTCTGCTGACCGAGGACGAAAAAAAGAAGCTGTGCGAGATCGTCAGCTCCTCCGGCGCGGACTATATCAAGACATCCACCGGCTTTTCCACCGGCGGCGCCACCCGGGAGGACGTGCAGCTGCTGCGGGCCTGCTGCGGGCCCCATGTGAAGGTGAAGGCCGCCGGCGGCATCAAGACTATCCAGGACGCCGAGGACATGATCGCCCTGGGGGCGGACAGGCTTGGCACCAGCCGGATCGTGAAGCTGGCCATCGAGATGGAAAAGGCCGCCGTGGCGGCTATGCCCACCCCCGCCGCGCCCGCCACCGCCCCGGCGCCCGCCGAGGCCCAGGGTTCACAGGCCCCGTCGGAATACTGAGGCGTGCAGAAACCGGGCCAGGGCGCAGCCGGGTACGCTCAGCATGAACCAGAAGAACGTGTACCGGGCGCAGACCTGGCCGTACAGGTTCGCCGGCCGGTTTGAATAGTCCCACACGTTCCAGCCCAGCTTCACGTTGACCACCGCCCCCGTGACGAACTCCACGGCGGTGGTCAGCGCCGCGCTCAGGGCGTACTGGCCCAGCGGGGGCAGACCGCTGGCCGTGGCGGTCAGGTACATGAGCAGAAAGCTGGCCCCGCCGGCCAGGAGCATGGTCCAGTGGGTCCGGCCCCGCCACAGAAGCTCCAGGGCCCCGTAGGCAATGCCGCCCAGAAGAAAGACGGTCAGAAATTCAAGTTCCCTTGTCATATGCTGATTTTTCCCGGTCATTGGGAAAAATAGACTTGACAAAAGCGGCCGGGACTGGTATATTATCAGGGCAAAAGCAGGACGCCTGGTATCCGTCCTCGCCCGGCCGCCGATGGTGCGCGCCGAGGCCCGAACCTTTTCCCCTGGGAGAAAATGTGTTTGTGCGCGGATACGGCCTGTATCCGCGCTTTTGTTATGATCAAAAGGAGGTGCTCTGGCAATAGCGAACGTGACGCATCCTCTCAACGAGGATATTCGGGAACCGCAGGTCCGCCTGATCGGCGAGGATGGAGAGCAGCTGGGGATCATGTCCTCGGAGGAAGCCCTGCAGATCGCACAGGAGCGGGAACTGGATCTGGTCATGATCTCCCCGGTGGCAAAGCCCCCGGTGTGCAAGGTCATGGACTACGGCAAGTTCCGTTTTGAACAGGCCAAGCGGGAAAAAGAGGCCCGAAAGAACCAGCATGTCATCGAGGTCAAGGAGATACGCATGTCGCCGTCCATCGGCGAGAACGACTTCTTGGTCAAGCTTCGCAACGGCCAGAAGTTCCTGGCCGAGGGGAACCGTCTGAAGGTAACGGTGCGGTTCCGCGGCCGTGAAATGGCCCACACCGATTTGGGCAAACAGCTTTTGGAGCGGTTTGCGGCGGAGTGCGGCGAGATCGCCAAGTTGGACAAGGGCGCGAAGCTGGAGGGTCGGCTCATGACCGAGTTCCTCTCGCCCAAGGCCCAGACACCCCAGAAGAAACAGCCAAAGGAAGAAAAAGCAAAGGAGACGAATTGAGATGCCGAAGCTGAAAACACACAGCGCTTCCAAAAAGCGCTTCTCCCTGACCAAGAACGGCAAGGTCAAACGCGCCCGCGCCTATAAGAGCCATCTGCTCAACGGCCACGGCAAGACGACAAAACGCAAGCGCGGCCTCCGCAAGGGCGCTTACGCCGCCAGCGCCAACGCTGCCACGGTCAAGCGCATGATCCCGTACAAATAAGGAGGATAACGAAAGATGGCACGTATCAAGGGCGCGATGATGACGCGCAAGAGAAGAAATAAGATCCTCGGCATGGCCAAGGGTTACTGGGGCAGCAAGTCCCGCCACTATAAGATGGCCAACCAGGCCGTCATGAAGAGCCTGCGTTACGCCTATGTGGGCCGGAAGCAGCGCAAGCGCGATTTCCGCCAGCTGTGGATCGCCCGTATCAGCGCGGCCTGCAAGCTCAACGGCATGAACTACTCCACCTTTATGCACGGACTGAAGCTGGCCGGTATCCAGATGAACCGGAAGATGCTCTCCGAGACCGCGATCAACGATCCCGCGGCGTTTACGGCGCTGGTGGAGAAGGCAAAAGCCTCCCTTTAAAAGTTCAAAAAGGGCGCGTTTGCAACGCGCCCTTTTGTTATGGAGTTTTTTCTCTCCCCCAGTCAGCGCCAAAGGCGCTGACAGCCCCCTCGTCGGAGGGGGCCTTTGAAAAAGAAAAAAGCATTTAACAAAAAGCACCGGGCCAGAGGAGCCCGGTGCTTTTTTATGGATGAAGATTCAGGAGCGGTCCGCCAGGGCGCCGATGCAGTTGGCGCAGACGTTTTTGCCCTTATAGGTGATGATATTCTTGGAGCTGTCACAGAATACGCAGGCCGGCTGGTATTTCTTCAGCATGATCGTGTCCTCAGCCACGAAGATCTCCAGCGCGTCCCGTTCCGCGATGTCCAACGTCCGGCGCAGCTCGATGGGCAGTACGATACGCCCTAACTCATCCACCTTGCGTACGATACCGGTCGATTTCATAGCCATCCCCCGATTCCCAAAAAATTACCACCTGAGAAGCTATCATATAAAACCGGCGCTGTCAACGGGGTAAATCGGGAGGAAGAAAAAGTTTAGTGAATATTCACTATATGTTAATTCCAACTATTTCCAGTGCAACCAAAAGTTTCCAAACCTTTGCCCGTCACATGCTCTCCGGCGCGGACACGCCCAGAATGCCCAGGGCGTTTTCCAATACCTGCTTCACGGCGGCGGCCAGGGCCAGCCGGGCACCGGCCACGGGCGCTTCCTCGCCCCGGATACGGCAGGCGTTATAGAACCTGTGGAACCGGGAGGCCAGCTCCGTGGCGTAGCGGTTTATACGGGAGGGGTCCAGTTCCGCCGCGGCGGCGCGTATCTCGCCGGGGAAGGCGGCGATGGCCTTGATGAGCTCCCGCTCCTGGGCCGTGGCCAGCTTTGCGGCGTCCGCGTGCTCCGGCGGTGTGAGGCCGTCGGCGGCCAGGGTGGTCAAAAGCGAGCAGATACGGGCGTGGGCGTACTGGACGTAATACACCGGGTTCTCGCTGTCCTGGCGCACGGCCAGGTCCAGGTCAAATTCCAGGTGGCTGCCGGGGCTGGCGTTGAAGAAGTACCGGCAGGGGTCCCGGCCGATCTCGTCCATCAGGTCCGCCAGGGTCAGGGCCTTGCCCGTGCGCTTGGAGACCTTCACGGTCTCGCCGTTTCGCGTCAGGCGCACCATCTGCATGATGAGAAAGTCCAGCGCCCGGCCCTCCAGGCCCAGCTCCGGGCATTTCATGGTCTGTCCAAAGCGGATGGCGTGGCCGTGGTGGTCCGCGCCCCACACGTCGATGACCCGATCGAAGCCCCGCTCCACGAACTTGTTCCGGTGGTAGGCGATGTCCACGGCGTAGTA
>CANQJZ010000058.1 GCA_947624385.1 uncultured Oscillospiraceae bacterium | reverse complement strand
CAGCAGGGGCCGGGGTCGCCGTAGGAGCAGGCGTTGCGGTGAGCGCGGGCGTAGCGGTGGGCGCAGCCGTAGGCGCGGGCGTGGCCGTGGCCTTGGGCGCGGGCGCAGCCGCAAGCTTGGCGATGGGCTTGGACTCCACCGCGCTGCACATCGTGCAGGCGCGGGTCATGAGCCCTTCCGCCTCGGTGGTGGCTTCCTTTGCCACCTTCTCAGCGCCCCAATCATGGTAGAAGTTGACCGTGGCGGCAGCGTCGCAGGTGACCGTCTTGCCGGAACCGACAGCCTTGGCGGTGACGGTCACGCCGTAAGAGGTATCGCCGTCGCAGGTGATGGTCAGGGTCAGGCCGTCGGCCTTGGCCGTGATGCGGCCTCCCTCGGACTTGACAGTCTTACCGGCCTCCACCGTCAGGGTCTCGGGCTTGGCGAACACATAGGCCAGGTCCTTGCCCGTGGCGTTCATGTCGCCGCCCTTGCGGACCTCCAGGGTCCAGGTGACACTGTCCACCTTGGCTTCGGTGGGGGTGCAGAACAGCTTCAGAGAGAAGCTGGCGTTCTTCGTGCCGTGGACCTTGCCGGTATTGGCGGTGTTCAGATCGCCCGTGATGCGCGCCCCGTTCAGCACGGCGGGCGTGGGCGAGGGCTTCTGCCAATAGGTGACGTTGCTCTCGCCGCCCTTTTGCCAGACGGCGTAAAGGATCGCGCCGTTGGTGACGGTCTGGCCGACGGTCACGTTGCCGGAGGCGGCGGCCTTGTCGGTAGACCAGCCCTTGAACGTATAGCCGCTCACCGGGTGGCCGGCCCAATAGGTCTCCAAATCGCTCTGGGTCTTTACAGAGCCAACAGGCGTGCCATCCCAGTTCAGACCGTTGACGAGCATGTCTTCGGCGTCGATCTGGTAGCCGTTCGCCGAACCGTTATACCTGCGGGAGCAGATCAAAGAGGCAGTCTTGTCGAACATGCCGTTCCAGTTCAGCTTGTAGGTGACGAGCTTGTCGCTCTCCTGTACATCGTTCGTATCATCAAACGCAGCGTAGAGGGTGGTGACGCCCGCGGGGACCGTCTCGCCGGGCAGGACCTTCTGGCCGTTCTTGCGCACGGTGCTCCAATAGCTGTACCCGTCCCCGTCCTTCTGTTCCTCGGTGGGCGCCTGGGTGTACCAGCCGTCAAACGCGCCGTGGGTCCGGGTGGCGGTGATGCTCAAACTCGCGGGCAGCTTGTCGCCCTCCAGCGTCACATCAACAGTCGCTTCCTTCGCATACTGGCCGACAAAGCTGCCGTTGACCACATGCAGCAGGACGTGGCGGGCGACGACCTCCCACTGGGCATAGAGCTCAGTCTTGCCCGCGGGGACAGGACTGCCCACGCCGACCTGCCTGCCGCCAGTCACATCGGTGAACCAGCCCTTGAAGGTATAGCCCTCGCGCTGGGGAGCGCGGGCGGCGGCGTCCGCGAACGTCAGCGTTCCGCCCTCTTCCATCACGACCTCGATGTAGCCTTTGCGCTGGTCGAACTCCTGGGGGAAGACGCCGCCGTTGGGGTTCAGCTTGACAGTGATCTTCTCCGGCTCCGCGCTGACGGTCATGGGCTCATCCAGCGACGCGGCCTTGATCTCCGCCTCTTCCCCGGACTGTTCGACCGTCTCCGCGGCCGGTTCCTCGGCAGGTTCCTCCGCAGCGGGCTCTTCCGTCACAGGCTCCTCGGCGGGCGCCGCGGCGAGCTCCTCGGCCTGGGCCTCTTCGGCCTCTTCGGACAGGACCTCAAGCCCCTCGGGCAGATTGCCCTGGGGGACCGTATGTTCCTCCATCTGCACAGCCTCGGCGCAGCCGGACAGCGCGCCCAGCGCCATCACCAGCGCCAGCAGCATGCAGAGCGTCTTTTTCATCTTCATGGTGTTTCTCCTTTCAAGGGGAAAAGTAGTTTGGATACGGCTCAGATCGCGCTTTTCACGACCTCTCTGCCTATAAAGACGGGAAAAACGGAAAAACGGCTCATGTTTTTCGCAAAAAAACTGAAAAAATTTTTCCGGTTCGCGCCCTTATCATTAAAAAAGATTATACCGTCCCTACTATCGGAATGCAACATATTTCGTCTGCCAGAGCCGCCAAAGTTTCCCGCCGGGGCTCGCGGGCCTTTGGCGCGCCCGTCAATACTCGTATATGCCGCCGCCGGTGAACTCCCGGAGCATGGCGTCCGCGGGCAGGTATTTCAGGTCCAGGGGCACGAATTTTTCAAAGGCCGGTCCCACCTGCAAAAGCTCCTGATAGGGGATGTCCCGGGGGGCTTTGGCGAAAAGCGGCTCGGCGATGGGCCGCATGACGCAGGGCTCATAGCCAAAGGCGGTGTCCAGCTGCACGTCCGCCTTGTTCTTGAACGGCGAGATATTGCGTATCTCCCCGTGGCGCACGTTCTCCCACATGCGCATGGTGTCCGCCGGGTCGCAGCCCCGGAAAAGGTTATCCCGGACAACACGGCGGGTCAGGCGCAGCCAGGTACCCTTGAAGGCGTACTCCCCGGCGTCGTCCACCACGTTGGACCGGGCGCTCACATAGAGCTTGAACGCCTCCGGGTGTACGTCGGTGATGGAGCTGTTCAGGGCGTGGATGCCCTCGAAAATGACGATCTCGTTTTTGCCCAGCTTCAGGCTCATGCTGAACTTGATGGAGCGCATCTGCCGGGCAAACTCGTACTTGGGCACGAAAATGCGCTCGCCACGGCTGAGCTGGGAGAAGTGCTCGTTCAAAAGGTCCATGTCCATGCACAGGGGGCTCTCCAGATCCGGCTCCCCCTCCGCCGTGCGGGGCACGGTCTCGGGCCGGACGGTCTTGAAGTAGTTGTCCATGGAGATGCTGTGGCTGTTCACGCCACGGCGGCTCAGCTCGTCCCGGAGCTTCATGGCCGTGGTCGTTTTGCCGCTGCCGGATGGTCCGGACAGCAGAACGATGGGACTGTGGGCCATATTGGCGATGATCCTCTCCGCCGTCTTGGCGATGCGGTCGTTGTAAATGCTGTCGCACGCGGCGACGAATCCCGCCGGGTCGTCGGTGACGGCGCGGTTGATGTCCTCCAGATCAAATGCCATTTTCTTCCTTCCTTTCTATGTACTCCCTGGGGTATTTGGGATTGATGTGTCTTGTGACGGACCCGTCCGGGCCGGTGCGCTTGGTGGACCCGCCGGCCCCCATGGCCAGCACCGGGGCCAGTTCCTCCATCATCAGGATATTGTAAAGACTGCCCATGCCGGGCTTTGTCCAGCCCACGTTCTCAAAACCGCCGGACATGTACTTCTGGCGGTAAAGATAATAGGGCTCGTACCCCGCCGCCCGGAGGGCCTCGCCGGCATAGTCCAGCATCGCGCCCACGGCGGTCCCGTCGGGCAGGTCCGCTTTTTGCTGGGCCAGATAGGACCCGTTTTTGATGGCCAGGGTGTGTACCGTCACGTTCTCCGGTCCGAGAGCCAGCACCTGTTCCACCGTGGCGCGAAAGCCCTCCGGCGTGTCCTTTGGAAGGCCGGCGATCAGGTCCATGTTCACCGAAAAACCGCCCGCTTCCCGGACCAGGGCCAGCGCGTCCAGCACGTCCCGGGCCGTGTGCCGCCGGCCGATGGCCTGCAAAACCTCGTCGGACATGGTCTGGGGGTTCACCGACACCCGGCCCACCCCGTGGGCCTTGAGCACTTGCAGCTTCTCCCGGGTGATCGTGTCGGGCCGGCCGGCCTCCACCGTGTACTCCCGCAGTTGAGAGAGGTCAAAGCGCTCTTCCAGCGCCGTGCAGAGCCGGTCCAGCTGGGGCGCGGACAATGTGGTGGGCGTGCCGCCGCCAAGATACAGGGCCACGGGCCGCTCCCCGGCGGCCTGGACCGCCGCGCCGGTCCGGGCTATCTCCCGCAGCAGCGCGTGCAAATAGGGCTCCACCAGCTTTCCGGCCGCGGCCACGTCGCTGGATATGAACGAGCAGTAGGCGCACCGGGTGGGACAAAAGGGGATGCCTACGTAAAGGCCAATGTCCCGCCGGGACAAGCTTGCCTTCGCCGTCAAAGCCGCACGGGCCGTGGTCTCGCACAGCGCCGCCCGGTCCGGGGATACGTCAAAGTCCCGGGCAAAGTCCGCGGCGGACATGCCCGAACCCAGATACCGGGCCATGAGCTTGCCGGGTTTGACGCCGGTGAGCGCGCCCCACACGGGCTTTTTGGCCCCCGCGGCCAGAGCCGCACGGTAAAAGCTCAGCTTCACCGCCTGCTGCTCCATCCGCACCCGCTCCCGCTCGCTGTGCCAGGGGCGTACCTCCGCCCGGCCAACGTACGCCGCGCCGTTTTCCACCAGGCGGCACACCGCAGCGCCCTTTGCAAGGGCCACCTCCGCCCTGTCCCCCGCCGGGGCGCGGTCCGGGTAGACGGGCCGCCGGTCCGGGTACAGGGTCAGGAGCATTTGCTCCACGGCGTATTTATAGTCGTGTCCGATCAGATAAAGGTCCATGGGCCCGGGTCCTCTTGACAGAAATGAATCAGCTGTGATTTAATATCGGTATTAAATTCAGTATAGCACAGTTTTTTCAACTTCGCACCACTTTTCACAAGACAGCGGGGAGAGAGCATTGAACACGAACATCGCCATCGTGGGCGCGGGGCCCGCCGGCATCTTCACGGCCATCGAGATGCTCCGCCGGGGAAGCAAAAAGAAGATAACCATCCTGGAAAAGGGCAAGCGGGTGGAAAAGCGCCACTGCCCCAAGGCGGAGACGGGACGGTGCATGAACTGCAAGCCCTACTGCGCCATCACCACGGGCTTTTCCGGCGCGGGGGCCTTCTCCGACGGGAAGCTCAGCCTCAGCTGCGAGGTGGGCGGGGAGCTGCCCCAGCTCATCGGCGAGCGGCTGGCCCAGGACACGATAGATTACGCCGACAAAATTTATCTGGAATTTGGCGCGGACGAGCACGTGGAGGGCCAGGAGGAGACCGAGGAAGTCAAGCGCATCCGCACCCGGGCCATCCGGGCGGGGTTGAAGCTGGTATCCTGCCCCATCCGCCACATGGGCACCGAGCGGGCCCAGCAAATTTACACGGACATCGAGCACTGGCTGCTGGACCGGGGCGTGGAGATCTTATTTGACACCGAGTGTACGGGCCTGCTCATCGAAAACGGCCGGTGCCGGGGCGTGGTATACTCCGACGGCCGCGCCGAGCATGAGCTTCTGGCGGACGAGACCGTGGTCGCCACGGGCCGCCGGGGCGCGGACTGGCTGGAGGGCATGTGCTCCACCTACGGCATCGACCACGTGCCCAGCACCGTGGACATCGGCGTGCGGGTGGAGGTCCGCAACGAGGTCATGGAGACGGTGAACCGGGCCTTTTACGAGTCCAAGCTCATCGGCTACCCCCCGCCCTTCAAAAACAAGGTCCGCACCTTCTGCCAGAATCCCGGCGGCTTCGTGGCCCAGGAGAACTATGACGACGGTCTGGCCGTGGTCAACGGCCACTCCTATAAGGAGCTCAAAAGCGAGAATACCAATCTGGCGATATTGTGCTCCCACAACTTCTCCGTGCCCTTCAACCAGCCCATCGCCTACGCGCAAAAGGTGGGGGAGCTTACCAACATGCTGGCAAACGGGCAGCTGCTGGTCCAGCGGTTCGGGGATATACTGGACGGCAAGCGCACCTGGCAGCGGGAGCTGGACCAGTCCAACGTCCGCCCCACCCTGCCCGACGCCGTGGCCGGGGACATCACCGCCGCCATGCCCTACCGGGCCATGATCAACATCATCAACTTCATCAAGGCCATGGACCAGGTGGTCCCCGGCTTCGCCGCCTATGAGACGCTTTTATATTCCCCGGAATTAAAATTCTATTCCAACCGCATCCGCATGGACGAGGACTTCAACACCAACGTGGCGGGGCTGCACTGTCTGGGGGACAGCTCCGGCTGGACACGGGGGCTGATGATGAGCTCGGTCATGGGCGTGCTCATGGGCCGGAAGCTGGCGTGATAGATCTGGTTATAATACATTATATATACCGATACAGGAGGCATTCATATGGCAAAGTCAGTTGTGTATTTCACCAGGGACCTGACCCCGGAAGGGGCCATCCGGCTCTATGACGCGCTGGGCGTGACGCTGCCCGGCAAAGTGGCCGTCAAGCTCCACTCCGGCGAGGTGGGCAACCAGAACTTCCTCCGGCCGGACTTCTGCAAGCCCATCGTGGAGCACGTAAACGGCACGGTGGTGGAGTGCAACACCGCCTATGAGGGGGCGCGCAACACCACCGACAAGCACTGGAAAACCATGGAGCTGCACGGCTGGAGCCGGTATTTCACCGTGGACCTGCTGGACGGCCAGGGGCCGGACATGGAGCTTTCCATCCCCAACGGGAAGAAGATCAAGAAAAATTTCGTGGGCAAGAACATCAAAAACTACGACTCCGTGCTGGTCCTGAGCCACTTCAAGGGCCACCCCATGGGCGGCTACGGCGGGGCGCTGAAGCAGCTTTCCATCGGCTTCGCGTCGTCCTACGGCAAGCAGTATATCCACGGCGTGGGCGACATGGACGCCTTCTGGACCAGCGACCACGACAGCTTCCTGGAAGCGATGGCCGACGCGGCCAGCAGCGTGGTGAAGCTGTTCGAGGGCAAGCTTGCCTACATGAGCGTGATGAAGAACCTGTCCGTGGACTGCGACTGCTGCGACGTGGCCGAGGACCCCTGCATGGGGGACATCGGCATCCTGGCCAGCCTGGACCCGGTGGCCATCGACCGGGCCTGCCTGGACCTGGTGTACGCCTCCAAGGACCCGGGCCGGGACCACTTTCTGGAGCGGGTGCAGTCCCGCAACGGCGAGCACACCATCGACGCCGCCGTGGACCTGGGCATCGGGAATAAGGAATATGAATTGGTAGAGATGTAAGATGATTCTCTCCCTCCGTCGCGGCATTCGCCGCGCCACCTCCCTCGTCAGAGGGAGGCTTTTTTTAATGAATTTTCCTTATAAAAAGGCCCCCTCTGACGAGGGGGCTGTCAGCGCTCCGCGCTGACTGGGGGAGAGATATTATGATCTCACCGGTCCATGAACTGGTACAGGATATCCGCCGCGGCGGCGTGGGTGGCGGGCTCGTCGGGGCTCGACGTGTCCATGCCCAGGGCCTTGGCGATGATCTCATAGCCCTCGTCGGCCTTGTCATTCAAAAGCTCCGCCGCGTCGCCGTACCGGGACGGGCCAAGCACCATGCGGATAAAGCCCATGCATGTCACGGTCGCCTCCGGGTCCCAATCCTCCGCCGTCACGAACCCGCGCCAGCCGGCCCGCGCCAGGAGGTCGTCGTCCTCTGTCTCCGGCAGGACGGTCTCGCCGTCCGCCTGGAGCAGCAGCGTCACCGCCTCCCGCTGGGTGAGTTTCGCCTCGGGCCGGAAGCTGCCCCCGGCAAAGCCGATGCCGGCCTGGGCCAGGGTCTCGATCCGGTCCTTCCCCGGCGCGTCGGCCAGGTCGTCATAGGCAAACACCCGCGAAAGCTGCTCGTCCGGGACCGTCACGGCCTCGCCGGTGACGCCGTCCACGCCCAGCACCCGCTCCGGGGCATCGTAATAATAGGCCAGCCGCAGCTCCTCCACGTAGGTATACCCCTGCTCCAAAAGCTTTGCGTACAGGTCGCCGTCCGTCACGGTCACGTCCACCGGCCAGGCCACATAGCCCAGGGTCACGTCCAGGGCCTTCGCATACGCGTCCAGAGCATCCTGCTCCGTAACGATCTCGTCGGCGGGGCCGAATGTTACGTCCTCCCACACGCAGGAGAAGTCGTCCACGGTCCCGGTGCTGGGATTCACGGTCACGGAAAGATAGTTGCCGGGGTAAAAGTACCCCTCGTGGACCTGGGCGTATGTAACGGCGTCGGCCTCGTTATAGCCCTTGAGCGTGCAAAGCTTGGTCTGCGCCGCCAGCTCCGGCGCGGCCAGGGACAAAAAGTTCTCCGCCGCACGCTCCCGCACCGCCTGGGTCATGGTCACGGCCGGGTCCTTTTCCCACAGGGGATAGGTGGTGGACACGCTCTTGAGCGCGCCGGTCCGGGCGTTGACGGTGATGGATTTATAGATGATGAGGTCCAGGTCCATGCCCGAGGAAAAGTCAAAGCCCTCGGCGGAGTAGCCGTAAAGCTCGTCGCCGGTCATGGGGGCGGTATAGCGCAGGGAGGCGGTCACGTCGCCGCCGTCGCCGGCCATGGTATAAGAGCAGCGCTGCAGCGTGAACGGGTCCAGCCCCAGGGCCGTCAGGCCCCGCAGGGACGCGTCGATCTCGTCGCCGGTCATCACGTCGCCGTAATTGTCGATGGACGCAAGCTCCATCTCCGTCAGGGACGCTTCCTCCGCCTCCGGCGCCTCGGCGTCCGCCGGCGCGGCGGTCTTCATGTATCCGCCCGCGTCAGCGCCCATGCCGCCGACGCTTGCATACAGCGCGTCCATGTCCACCGTCTCGCCGGACTGGGCATCCACCACGGTATCGGGCCACACCGGCACATACCGCAGGCTCGCGCCGCCCTCGCCGTCGGACACCCATTGCAGCTCCAGCTCCACCGCCCCGGTCAGGCCCTCGGCGGCAGCCGCCTCGTCCACGGCGGCCTCCGGCGCGGGCAGCTCGCCCACGTACCCCGCGTAGCAGTCGCCGCGGTAAAAGCTGGTCAGGCCCGTCCCGTCGATGCACAGGGTGAAGGTGATCGGGCTGGGCAGACCGTTTTTCTCCACCGTGCCGGCAAAGCGGTAATTGCCGTTGGCGCCCAGAACGGTGGTCACGCTGTCGATGCGGGCCGTCTCCGGCTCCGGGAGCAGCTTAGTGAGCCATTGTTCCGCCTGTTCCTCCGCCTCCTGACGGCGCAGGGCGGGAAACGCCGGGTCAAAGCCGTAAAAACGGTCCGTCCTGGCGCTGTCGGTCCACCGGTCCACGCTCAGGATGGTCCCGTCCTGGCGCACGTTCACGTTGAGCTGGCGCGTCTCGTCCGACCAGCACAGGGACCAGTAGGGCGTCACGCCGTCGTAAAAGTCGTTGGTCAGGTCCGTATAGTCGTCGTCCACCGCCAAGGTGTTCTTGACCTGCAGCACCAGCTCCGCCAGGGCCGTGTCCATGCCCGCCGTGTCCGGGTCCTCCGCCGGGACCTCGGTCTCCTCGACCGGGGTCTCCGTCGGCTCCGGGTCCTCCGGCTGCCACAGCGTCACCGTGGGCGTCTGGGTATCCCCGTCCTCCGGGCTGTCCGACGCCAGGGCCGGTACCGACAGGCTCACCGCCAAAAGCAGGGCCAGAATGATCGCTGTCATCCGCTTCATGTTCTTGCTCCTTTCATCGGTCGTTGTGTCCGTTAGACGTATGTCCGGCGAAATAGTTCCCAATGACGCCGGTACTTTCGCGCCGTAAACGGCGCAAAAGTCCTCGCTGTCGTCGCCGCTCGCTGGGCTAGGTCGTGATTTGCCGCAAGCGGCAAACCCCG
>CANQJZ010000057.1 GCA_947624385.1 uncultured Oscillospiraceae bacterium | reverse complement strand
CACCTCCGTGGCGACGGGCACCTCCGTGGCGACGGGCACCTCCGTGGCGACGGGCACGTCCGTGGCGACGGGCACCTCCGTGGCGACGGGCACCTCCGTGGCGACGGGTTCGTCCGTGGCGACGGGCACGTCCGTGGTAACGGGTTCGTCCGTGGCGACAGGTTCGTCCGTGGCGACGGGTTCGTCCGTGACGATGGGTTCGTCCGTGGCGACGGGTTCGTCCGTTACGGCCGGTTCATCCGTTACCACCGGTTGGTCCGTCACGGGCGGTTCGTCCGTGGGGGCGGGGGTCTCGGTGGGCTCCGCGGAGGGCTCCGGCGAGGGCGTGGGCGCGGCGGGCGGGTCCGGCATGGGCAGGACCTCGCCCCGGGCCGTGCCGATCAGGTAGTCCACCATGGCGTCATAAAACTCCAGGCCGCTGCCCCACATGTATACGTATGGGTCCGACTGTGCGCCGCTGCCGCCCTGGAAATAGGGGGCAGACACGGTCTGCCACTCCGGTTCCTCCGTGGGCTCCGGCTCGGGGTAATAGGGCACGCCCACGCCGTAGGTGCCTATCTCCGTCAGACGGTCCTGAGCCTGTTTGAGCTCCAGCTTTGTCTTTTCCACCTCGATGCGCTTTTTGTCCAGCTTTACCTCGTCCAGGGTGGTGTCAAAGGCCAGGATGGGGTCGCCGATCGCGACCTGCTGGCCCTCCTGGACGAACACGTCCGTCACGGTCATGGTGCTGGTCAGGTACACGGACTGCATGCGGTCGGTGGTGACCATGCCGTCGGTCTGGATCTGGTCGTACCAGCTGTCGGTGATGCTGGCCTGCTCCACCGGGTAGACGTTCACGTCCTTGCCGGCCCGGCCCTGCAGGTAATGATACCCGCCCACGCCGGCGGCGGCCAGGACGAGGGCGCATACCAGCACGATGGCGGCGATCTTTTTGCCTTTTCGCTTTTTCACGCGCTGTCGCCCCCTTCTCAGTCCGTCAGCACGCCGTCCAGAATACGGCGCAGCCGTTTGGCCCGCTGGCCCACCTTGGGCTCATGGGTGATGAGCACGATGGCGGTGCCCCGGGCGTTTAACTCGTCGAACAGGTCCATGACCTGGTGGCCGGAGGCGGTGTCCAAAGCGCCGGTGGGCTCGTCGGCCAATAAAAGCTTGGGCTCGTTGATCATGGCCCGGGCGATGGCCACACGCTGCTGCTGGCCGCCGGAGAGCTGGTTGGGCATGAAGTCCATGCGCTCGGCCAGACCCACCATCTGCAGCGCTTCCTCCGCCCGGCGCAGACGGGCCCGCTTGCGCACCCCGGCGTACAGAAGCGGCAGCGCCACGTTTTCACGGGCCGTCATCTTGGGCAGCAGATAGAAGCTCTGGAACACAAAGCCCAGGGTGCTGTTGCGGATGTCCGCCAGGTGGTTTTCCGAGGCCCGGGACACGTCCTCCCCGTTGAGGGTATATGTGCCGCTGGTGGGCACGTCCAGACAGCCGATGATGTTCATCAGCGTTGTCTTGCCCGAGCCGGAGGGGCCCATGATGGCCAGGTAATCCCCCTCGTCCACCGTCAGGTCCACGTTTTTCAGGATCTTCACGATGTCCTTGCCCTGGGGATAGTCCTTGCATATGTCGTGCATTTCAAGAAGCATCGCCGCCACCTCAGCCGCCCAGGGAGGCCGCGCCCGCGCCCTCGTCCCCGGCCGCCGCTTCAGCGGCTGCCGCCGGGTCGAACTTCTCCGTGGTCATGCCCTCTTCCAAGTTCTCCGCCGGGAAGGCGATGCAGTCGTCCTCAGATAGGCCGTCCACGATCTCATAGCTGTCGGTGTTTTCGTCATACACGCCCAGGGTCACGGCGCGCTTTTCCAGCTTGTCTTTGTCGCCGGCGGCCCAGACAAAGGCGCTGCCGTCGTCCTCCATCACCAGATAGTAGCCGGGCAGCATGGGGCCCTTGGGGGCGTCCTGCTCGTCCTCGCCGGTGTCCGGCTCGATGTACACGTGCTGGCCTAAAATAAGCCCCTCGGTGTCGGTCAGCTCCACATAGAAGGGGTATTTGGTGGCGGTGGTCATGCCGTCGTCCTCGCCGGAGCCGGACACGTAGACCATGCCGCCGTTCTGGTCATTGTCCTTGCCCACGGGGTTTTCCCAGTCGATCATGGAGAGGGTGCCGGTCCAGGTGGTCCCGTCCAGCCGTGAGCGGACGGTCATGGCCATGCCCTCTGTGAGCGCGCCGGCGTTCAGCTCGTTGATGTTGCCCTGGACCCGCAGACGGGTCACGTCCGTGACGGTGATGTACTTCACGTCGTTGCCGGAGGTGTCATCGGTACCGTAGCCGTAATAGCTGCCGCCGGCGCTCTCCGGGTCCTCCACGCTCATGATACGGCCCGCGATGGGCGAGGCGATCTCCGCGTTTTCCAGGGCCGCCTGCATGGCGGCGATGTCCCGCTCGGAAAGGGCGATGTTATACTGGTTCTCCCGGATGTCCGCCTTCTTCTCGTCGATCTGGAGGGTATAGCTGAGCTGTTCTTCCTCCTTGGCCTTGGCCTTCTGCTTTTCCAGTTCCTCGATGGTGGCGTTGTCGTTGGTGATGCTGTTTTCCAGCTTTTCCTTTTCCAGCAGCATCTTGTCCAGGTCCAGCTGCATCTTCTCCGTGTCGTAGGCAAAGAGAATGTCCCCGGCCTGGACCATGTCGCCCACCTCCACATAGGTGTCTAAAATGGCCTTGGTGCTGTCCCGCTTCACGTCGGCGGTCTCGCCGGAGACAACTTTGCCGGCGTACCAGTCCGCCAGACCCACTGAGCCAGCGCCCACGATGGAGGAGACTTCCTCCACCGTGACGGTCTCGCCGTCGGACGAATTTTTGGCGCAGCCGGTCCCCAGGCAAAGCAGCAGGACCCCCGCCAGGATGGCCGATAGAGCTTTCTTCATGGTATCCTCCCCGTTGTTTCCACTGTGCGCGCCGCCTATGGACGGCGCATGCTTTATATTAATCCATTCTATGGGGAAAAGCAACCGGGCGGACCTTAAGATTTCATTAATACTGATCCTTGATAGAAACATCGCACGGTTTTTCGAGGATGATTTGTGCAGGGCGAGGCGGACGACGCAGGCGGGCTGTCGCCCGGCAAGGAGGACAACGAAGCCATGTGCAAATCAGCCCGAAAAGAGTGCATGCTTTTTATCAAGGGTCAGTATAAAAAAGAGCCGTTGACAAGGGCGGGTCCGGGGGCTATACTGGCTTGCAAAGTTTTGTCGAAAAGAGGTCCCTGGCGTGAAGAAACGTTCGCTGAAAAACCCGCTGCTTTTGCTGCTGGCCGCGTTTATATGGGGCGTGGCGTTCGTGGCCCAGAAGGAGGGCATGGACCACGTGGGTCCCTTCACCTTCAACTGCGTCCGTTTCTTCATCGGCGCGGCGTGCCTGGCCCTGGCGCTGCCGCTGCTGGACCGCATACGCGGCCGGCATAGGGAATTGCAAAAGGGCAGCCGCCGGGACATTCTGCTGGGTGGCGCGGCCTGCGGAGCGGCGCTGTTCGTGGCGGCCAATTTGCAGCAGGTGGCCATCGCCATGCAGAGCGCCGACACCAACGTGGGCAAGGCGGGGTTCATCACCGCCTGTTACGTGGTGCTGGTGCCGGTGCTGGGCCTGTTTCTGGGCAGGAAGTCCCCGGCGCTGGTGTGGCTGGGCGCGGCGGTGGCGCTGGCGGGGTTTTTCGCCCTGAGTCTGATGGACCCGCTCATGGCCGGGCAGGGGCTGACGCTGGAGCGAAGCGACGGGCTTCTTTTGCTGTGCGCGCTGGTGTTTTCCGTGCAGATACTGCTGGTGGACCATTATTCCCCGCTGGTGGACGGGGTGCGGTTAAGCTGCGTGCAGTTTCTCGTGTGCGGGCTGCTGGGGCTGCCCTTCACCATCTGGGAAGGGCCCACCTGGGCGGGGCTCGCGGCCTGCGCCGTGCCGATTTTGTACACCGGCGTATTGAGCAGCGGCGTGGCTTACACCCTGCAGATCGTGGGGCAGAACGGGGTACACCCGGCGGTGGCGTCGCTGATTCTGAGTTTGGAGAGCGTGTTTTCCGCGTTGGCGGGCTATGTGCTCATGCCGGAGACCGGGCTCACCGGGTGGGAGATCGCCGGGTGCGTGCTGGTGTTCGCGGCGGTTGTGATGGTGCAGGTGGCGCCGCAGCGGGAGAAGTGAGTATCTCTCCCCCAGTCAGCGCAAAGCGCTGACAGCCCCCTCGTCAGAGGGGGCCTTTGAATAAGGAAAAGGATTTAAAATAATTCTCTCCCTCCGTCGCGGCATTCGCCGCGCCACCTCCCTCGTCAGAGGGAGGCATATTCTCCACCCTGGGTATAGAATTAGGGAGAGATTATTTATCACACGTCGCCGGTGAGGCCGTCGGAGAGGCCAAGAAGGACGATGCCAAGTACGGCCAGGGCGATCATGGCGTAATGCTTCCAGCTCAGCTTCTCTTTCAGGAATACGCGGCTCCAGAGCACCGAGGCAAGACAGTACCCGGAGATGATGGGCGCGGACATGGCCACGTGCTCCGAGTCCGCGATGGCGTAGATGTAGGCAAGCTGGCCCGCCGTCTCAAAGCACGCGCCCACGTACTTGGGCGTCTCCTGCCGGAGGGTGAACTTCTCATGCCTGCAAAGAAGGATGATAAGGCACACCAGGCCCGCCGCCAGAAACGTCAGCTCATAGGCCACGTTGGCGCTGTCCTCGTCCAGCCGTTCCAGCACCAGACTGTCCGCAAAAGTGCCCGCCGCGTCCAGCACGCAATAGAGTACGGGCAGCAATATGGCGATCAGGCTCTTGGCGTATTTGTAGTTCGACAGGCTTTGCCGGGCGGCGCGGGCCTCGTCGTCCTCGTGCATGTCCACAAAGCCAAGGCCTACCACGCCCACGCACACCAGCGCCGTGGCGCCCAGCTGCAGGCCGGAGATGGAGCCAAGCCCCGCCGTTACCAGCGTGAGAATGGCCACCAGGGCCCCGGAGGAATTGCAGATGGGCGACGAGATGGAAAGCTCTATGTACCGCAGGCCCATGTACCCCAGCATCATGGAGAAGATGTAAAGAAGCGACACGGGCAGGTAGGTGACGATGATGTCCAGGCTGATGGGCACGCCCTGGACGAAAATCTCTACGGCGGCATGGATACCCATGACCACGCCCACCGCCAGGACCATTTTTAAATGGGCTGTCTTGTCCCCCTGCTCCCGGCAGCCGATCTTGGAAAACAGGTCGGAGCCGCTCCAGCACAGTAGCGCGACGACGGAAAACCAGAACCAGTTCATGTCAGTTTATCCCCTTCAGGTCAACCAGACCTCTTTCGTATAGTTTCTGTAAGCTCATGAGAATGCCCGTCTTGGCGTGGTACCAGGTGAGCCCGCCCTGGAAGTAGACGGCGTAGGGCGGGCGTATGGGCCCGTCGGCGGATAGCTCGATGGAAGACCCCTGGACGAAGGCCCCGGCGGCCATGATCACGTCGCTGTCGTACCCCGGCATGGGCCAGGGTACCGGGGTCACGTGGCTGTCCACCGGCGCGGCGGCCTGGATGCCGAGGCAGAACGCCTCCATGCGCTCCGGCGAGCCAAGGGTCACCGCCTGGATGATGTCATAGCGGGGTTCCGATGCGTTGGGCACGCAGGCAAAGCCCAGCTTTTCGTACACGTTGGCGGCAAATATGGCGCCCTTCAGGGCCCCGGCCGTCACCGTGGGGGCCAGGAAAAAGCCCTGGTACATGGCCGGGAGCTGGCCCAGGTTGGCCCCTACCTCCTTGCCAAGGCCGGGGGCGGTGAGCCGACGGGCGCAGCGCTCCACGCACTCGGCCGTGCCGCAGATGTAGCCCCCCGCGGCGGCCAGACCGCCGCCGGGGTTTTTGATGAGCGAGCCCACGGTCATGTCCGCCCCCACGTCGGAGGGCTCTGACCGCTGGACGAACTCGCCGTAGCAGTTGTCCACCATGCACAGAACGTCCGGCTTCACGCCCTTGCAAAAGGCGATCAATTCCCCTATCTGCTCCACGGAAAAGCTGGGGCGGGTGGCGTAGCCTTTGGACCGCTGGATGGTGATGAGGCGGGTCCTGGGGCCGATGGCGGCGCGGATGGCGTCGTAGTCAAAGCTGCCGTCGGGCTTTAGGTCCGCCTGTCGGTAGGTCACGCCGTATTCGGCCAGGGAGCCCACGGACGGGCGGATGCCGATGACCTCCTCCAGGGTGTCGTAGGGCGCGCCCACGGGGGATAAAAGCTCGTCCCCGGGCCGGAGGTTGGCGGAAAGGGCCAGGGCCAGGGCGTGGGTGCCGCAGGTGATCTGGGGCCGGACCAGTGCGCTTTCCGTGTGGAAACAGGAGGCGTACACCGCCTCCAGCGTCTCCCGGCCCAGGTCGTTGTACCCGTAGCCGGTGCTGGCGGCGAAGCAGGCCCCGCTGACCCGGTTATCCCGCATGGCGGCCAGGACCTTGGCCTGGTTATACTCCGCCGTGGCGTCGATGGCGTCAAAGCGGGCCCGGAGGCCGGACAAAATTTTTTCGCCAAATTCGTATACTTCCCGGCTGATGCCGAGGGACGCGTAAATGTCTTGCATGATAAGCTCTCCTTTGCCTTGGATAACTTACCATTATAACGGGAAAGTGTCAAGGAAAACCGGGCGCTCCCGCGCCCGGTCCGCTTCATCTTCCTTTGTATTTCAGGCGGGTCGCCTCGCCGCCCCGCAGGTGGCGCTCCGCCTTGTTGTGCTCCAGCACCGCCCGGGCCTGGGTGTACAGTGGCCGGTCCACGTGCCGCAGCCGTTCCGTCAGGTCCTTATGTACGGTGGATTTGCTCACCCGGAAATGCTGGGCGGCGTCCCGGACGGTGGCGTTGTTCTCCACGATGTACAGCGCCAGGTCCCGCGCCCGCTGTTCGATATCCTCTCGCAAACATACCACTTCCCTTGCCTTGCCTTGTCACAAGTCTATGCGGGCGGGGCAGGGGGTTATTCTGGTCCCTGACAGAAACATCACAGGGTTTTCGAGGATGATCTGTGCAGGGCGAGGCGGACGACGCAGGCGGGCTGTCGCCCGTCAAGGAGGACAACGAAGCCATGTGCTGATCAGCCCGAAAAGACATAAAAAGGCCGAGGACAGGCTTCCCCTTTGCGGGGGCCTGTCCTCGGTGTCTTTTCGTTGTGTTGGCTTCTTACACCAGTTCGATCACGGCCATCTCGGCGGCGTCGCCGCGGCGGGCGCCGGTACGGGTGATGCGGGTGTAGCCGCCGTTGCGGTCGGCATATTTCACGGCCAGGTCGTCAAAGACCTTCTTGGCCACGTCCTCCCTGGTCAGGAACTTCAGCGCCAGGCGATAGTTGGCCAGGCCCTTCTTCTTCCCCAGGGTGATCATCCGCTCCGCCAGAGGACGGACCTCCTTGGCGCGGGTGACCGTGGTCTCCATGCGGCCGGTATCCAGCAGGTCGGTCACCTGCTGGCGCAGCATAGCCATACGGGCAGCCGTCGGCTTGCCGAGCTTGCGAGTTCCGGGCATTTTCGTTTACCTCCAAAAGTGAGTGTGGGTTCGGATCACTTGTTTTCTTCGTCGCTGGCCAGGCTCAGGCCCATCATCGACAGCTTCTGCACGACCTCCTCCAGGCTCTTGCGGCCAAGGTTGCGCACCTTGATCATCTCGTCCTGGGTCCGGGATACCAGATCCTCCACCGTGTTGATGTTCGCTCGTTTCAGACAGTTGAAGCTGCGCACGGACAGGTCCAGCTCCTCGATGGTCATCTCCATCACCTTGTCCTTCACCGCCTCGGTCTTCTCCACCACTGTGGAGCCCATGCCAAGGCTCTGGCTCAGGTCGGTGAACAGGGTGAAGTGGTCGCAAAGTATCTTCGCGCCCAGGCTCACGGCGTCTCGGGGGGTGATGGTCTTGTCGGTCCAGACCTCAAGCGTCAGCTTGTCATAGTCCGTCTGGTTGCCCACGCGGGTGTTTTCCACGGCGTAGTTCACCTTCAGGACCGGGGTGTATATGGAATCGATGGGAATGACGCCGGCCACGGTCTGGGCGGGCTTGTTCCGCTCCGCGGGTACATAGCCCCGGCCGTGGGAGATGGTCATCTCCATGGACAGAGAAGCGTCGGGACCCAACGTGGCGATGTGAAGCTCCGGGTTGAGGATCTCCACCTCGCCGTCGGCCTTGATGTCCGCGGCGGTGACTTCGCACTCGCCGTCAGCCTCGATATAGACGGTCTTGGGGCCGTCCCGGTGCAGACGGGCGATCAGGCTCTTGATGTTCAGAACGATCTCGGTCACGTCTTCCTTGACGCCGGGGATCGTGGAGAACTCGTGCTGTACGCCGGCGATCTTGACGGTGGTCACCGCCGTGCCGGGCAGGGAGCTCAAGAGCACCCGCCGCAGGGAGTTGCCAAGGGTCGTACCGTAGCCCCGCTCCAGCGGTTCCACGATGAACTTTCCATAGCTCTCATCCGTCGGGCTTTCCACACTTTCGATGCGCGGCTTTTCGATCTCTATCATGTGTTGTTACCCTCCTTTGAAATGTGCGCGCCAATAGACGCTGCGTGATTTGCAGCTTACCAATCTGTGAGGGCTTACTTGGAATACAGCTCGACGATCAGATGCTCCTCGATGGGCAGGTCGATGTCCTCCTTCGCGGGGACGCCGGTCACCTTGGCCAGCATGTTGGCCGCGTCATAGTCCAGCCACTTGGGCGGCTGGCGGGAGGCGTTGGCCTCGATGTTGGCCTTGAGCTTTTCCAAATCACGGCTGGAGGGTTTGACAGAGATCACCATGCCGGGCTTGACCAGGAAGCTGGGGATGTCCACCTTGCGGCCGTCCACGGTGAAGTGGCCGTGGCTGACAAGCTGGCGGGCCTCCGGGCGGCTCATGGCAAAGCCCAGACGGTACACCACGTTGTCCAGACGGGACTCCAGGATGCTGAGCAGGTTCTCGCCCGCCTGGCCCTGGCGGCGCTCGGCCATGTCGAAATACTTGCGGAACTGGGCTTCCAGCACGCCGTAGTAACGCTTGGCCTTCTGCTTCTCACGCAGCTGCAGGCCGTACTCGGAGGTCTTGCTCCGGCCCTGGCCGTGCATCCCGGGGGGATAGGCGCGGGTGGCGATGGAGCACTTGTCCGTATAGCACCGGTCGCCCTTCAGAAACAGCTTTTGGTTCTCGCGGCGGCACATGCGGCACACCGCATTCGTATATCTTGCCATAGTTTCTTATCCTCCCTTTCCGTCAGACACGGCGGCGCTTGGGCGGACGGCATCCGTTGTGGGGGATGGGCGTCACGTCCTTGATCATGGTGACTTCCAGGCCGGCGGTCTGCAGGGCGCGGATGGCGGCTTCACGGCCGCTGCCGGGACCCTTGACGAACACTTCCACAGTCTTCAGGCCGTGCTCCATGGCGGCGCGGGCCGCGGTCTCCGCCGCGGTGGACGCGGCAAAGGGGGTGGATTTCCGGCTGCCCCGGAAGCCCATTCCGCCCGCGCTGGCCCAGCTGATGGCGTTGCCGTTGGGGTC
>CANQJZ010000056.1 GCA_947624385.1 uncultured Oscillospiraceae bacterium | reverse complement strand
GACGAGACCGTCGAGCTGCACGTGAAGCTGGGCGTGGACGGCCGTCACGCCGACCAGCAGGTCCGCGGCGCCATCGTGCTGCCCCACGGCACCGGCAAGACCCGCACCGTTCTGGTGTTCTGCAAGCCCGAGCGCGAGGAAGAGGCCAAGGCGGCCGGCGCCGACTATGCCGGCGGCCAGGAGCTGGTCCAGAAGATCCAGACCGAGAACTGGTTCGACTTCGACGTGGTCATCGCCACCCCCGATATGATGGGCACCGTGGGCCGCCTCGGTAAGGTCCTGGGCCCCAAGGGCCTGATGCCCTCCCCCAAGGCCGGCACCGTCACCCCCAACCTGACCCAGGCCATCAACGAGGTCAAGGCCGGTAAGATCGAGTACCGTCTGGACAAGTCCAACATCATCCACTGCCCCATCGGCAAGGTGAGCTTCGGCCCGGAAAAGCTGCAGGAGAACTACGACGCGCTGATCGGCGCCATCGTCAAGGCCAAGCCTGCGTCCGCCAAGGGTCAGTATATCCGCACCTGCGTCACCGCCACCACCATGGGCCCCGGCATCAAGGTCAACGCCCAGAAGGGCATGTGAGAGCGCGCAGAGCGCGAAAAAAGACGCCTCGAAAGAGGCGTCTTTTTCGTTGCTTCGGGTAGTTGCTTTTATTGATGAAGTGCGTTATAATAGCGCAATCTTGATAGGGCCGGTGATAAGACGCTTTGAGCGAGAGAGTACTTGACATACTGATATCTTCTTTTCCCCGCATTTTGGGCCAGGGGCTGCTGGTGACGATCCCGTTGACGGTGATCTCATTTGCCCTGGCGCTGGGCATCGCGGTGATCTGCGCCATGATCCAGATCGCGGACGTGAAGGGATTAAAGCAGGTCGTGCGGTTTTACATATGGCTCATCCGGGGCACGCCGCTTTTGGTCCAGCTGTATCTGGTGTATTTCGGCCTGCCGGACCTTGGGATAGCCCTGCCGGCTTTTCCCTGCGCGGTGGCGGTGTTCGCCCTGAACGAGGGGGCCTACTGCGCCGAGACGGTCCGGGCGGCCATCGAGTCCGTGCCGAAGGGGCAGATGGAGGCGGGGTACTGCGTGGGGCTGAGCTACATACAGATCATGCGGCGCATTATACTGCCCCAGGCGTTTCGCACCGCGTTCCCGCCCCTTTCAAACTCCCTGATCAGCATGGTCAAGGATACGTCCCTGGCCGCGAACATCACCGTCACGGAGATGTTCATGACCACCCAGCGGGTGGCGGGGCGGACGTACGAGCACCTGGCGCTGTACGCGGAGGTGGCGCTTATTTACCTGCTGTTCTGCACGGTGATAACCTGGCTGCAGCGGCTGGGGGAGAAGAAGCTGAACGCCATGAACGGGGGGAACGTGATCCGTGCTTGAGATCCGGGGGCTGAAAAAGGCCTTTGACGGCCACGAGATATTGAAGGGCGTGGACCTTGAGCTGGATAAAGGGGATGTGCTGGCGGTGCTGGGTCCCTCCGGCGGGGGCAAGACAACGCTGCTGCGGTGTTTGAATTATCTGGAAAAGGCCGACGAGGGGACCATGACCTTTCTGGGCCAGACGATGGATATGCCCGCCATGAACCGCAAGGACGTGGCCGCCTACCGGCGGCATACGGCGTTCGTGTTCCAGAGCTTCAACCTCTTTTCCAACAGGACGGCCCTGCAAAACGTGACGGAGGGGCTGATCATCGCCCGGAAGATGGCAAAGTCCGAGGCGGAAAAGCGGGCCCTGGCGGCGCTGGAGCGGGTGGGGCTGGCCGATAAGCGGGACGCCTACCCCAGCCAGCTTTCCGGCGGGCAGCAGCAGCGGGTGGCCATCGCCCGGGCGGTGGCCGGGGAGCCGGACGTGATATTTTTCGACGAGCCCACTTCCGCCCTGGACCCGGAGCTCATCGGCGGGGTGCTGGACGTGATACGGGCATTGGCCGAGGACGGCATGACCATGATCGTGGTCACCCACGAGGTGCGCTTCGCCCGGAACGTGTCTACGCGGGTGCTGTTCATGGAGGACGGCCGGGCGCTGGCGTCCGAGCCGACGGCGGTGTTTTTTGAGGAACAAAAAAACGAGCGGATCAGGAGCTTTCTCCGCTCACTGGACAGAAAGGATGATTGAACGATGAAGAAGATCATTTCGCTGACGCTGGCGCTGGTTCTGACCCTGGGCGCGCTCTCCATGGTGGGGGCTTACGCGGACGGGGACGACCTGCTGGCGGAAATTCAGGACAAGGGCGTGTTGACCATTGCCATGGAGGGCACCTGGGCCCCCTGGACCTACCACGACGAGGACGACGAGCTGGTGGGCTTCGACGTGGAGGTGGGCCAGTACATCGCCGACTACCTGGGCGTGGAGGCCGAATTTGTCGAGGGCGAGTGGGACGGCCTGTTCGCCGGTATGGACTCGAAACGCTATGACCTGGTGATAAACGGCGTGGACGTGACCGACGAGCGCAGCGAGAAGTACGACTTCTCCGACCCCTACGCGTTCATCCGCACGGCGCTGGTGGTCCGGGAGGACAACGAGGACATCAAGGGCTTTGAGGACCTGGACGGCAAGGTGACCTCCAACAGCATCGGCAGCACGTACATGGAGCTGGCCGAGCAGTACGGCGCCACGGTGGAGGGCGTGGATTCCCTGGGCGAGACCATGCAGATGGTGGAATCCGGCCGGGCGGACGCCACGCTGAACGCGGAGGTGTCCGTGCTGGATTACCTCAACCAGCAGCCCGACGCCAAGCTGAAGATCGTGGCCTATACCGAGGAGGCCAACCTGGTGGCCATCCCCATGCGCAAGGGCGACGAGACGGCCAGCCTGCGGGAGGCCATCAACGAGGCCATCGCCGCCATGCGGGAGGACGGCACCCTCTCGGAGCTTTCCGAGAAGTATTTCGGTTCCGATATCACCGGTGCGGAGAACGCGGGAGAGTAACGCTTGCAGAGCCTGAGCAAAGCACAGAATTTCATCCGGCGGGCGCTGGAAAAGCTGCGGCGTGCGTTCTCCCGCCGGCCCTATGGCAGCACGGCGGTGCTGGCCCTGGTCCTGGAGCTGGTCATCGAGATGCTGGGCCGCCACTCCATACTGGACGGGGGGGCGTTCCTGTTCGCCCACCCGGTCCGTTTTCTGGCCAACGCGGGCATCATCATGACCACCCTGGGGATAAGCCACCTTTTCAAGCGGCGGAATTTCTTCCTGCCGTTCTTCACGGGACTGTGGCTGCTGCTGGGCGTGGCCAACGCGGTGGTGCGCTGCTTCCGGTCCACGCCCCTGGAGGCGGTGGACCTGGCCATATTGCCGTCCGCCATATCCATCATCGGCATATACATCGACGCCTGGCTGATCGTGCTGCTGGCGGCGGTGCTGCTGGCGTGCCTGGGGTGGATCGTGTCCGCGCTCATCCACAGCCAAAAGCGTGCCCCGGACTATAAGCGGGCCGGGGCATTCGTGCTGGCCAGCGCCTGTCTCGCCGGGGTGTGCTACGGCGCCACGCTGCTGGGCGAGGGCCGGGAAGAGCGCCGGGAGGTCTATTCCAACATCATCGACGCTTACGATAAGTACGGGTTCGTGTACTGCTTCTGCACCGGCGCGCTGGACCGGGGCGTGAGCGAGCCGGAGTTTTACGACCCGTCGGACGTGCGGCGGCTGACGGACAGTCTCAAGGAGGGGCCCGCGCCGGAAGTGAAGCCCGACATCGTGATGGTCCAGCTGGAGAGCTTTTTCGACGTGGCCCGGCTGGGGGACGTGGAATATGACGAGGACCCCATTCCCGTGTTCCGCCAGCTCAAGGAGGACTACCCCTCCGGGTTCCTCACCGTGCCGTCCATCGGCGCGGGCACGGCCAACACGGAGTTCGAGGTGCTCTCCGGCATGAGCCTGGACTTCTTCGGCATGGGGGAGTACCCCTACATGACCATATTGCAGGAGGAAGCCTGCGAGACGGTGGCGACGGACTTGAAGGACCTGGGGTACAAGGCCCACGCCGTACACAATAATACCGGCACGTTTTACATGCGCAACGTGGTCTTTTCCCAGCTGGGCTTCGACACGTATACGTCCATCGAGTTCATGAACGGCATCGAGTACAACCCCATCGGCTGGGCCAAAGACGAGATACTGACCGGGGAGATCTTGAAGGCGCTGGACAGCTCCGACGACCCGCACTTCGTCTTTACCATCACCGTCCAGGGCCACGGCAAGTACCAGCGGGGCGTGGACAGCGCCGAGGCGGAGAGCCTGAACATCACCTGGGCCGACGATGAAGAGGATACGGACGCGCTGGCCTATTACCTGAGCCAGCTCCGGGAGACGGACCAGTTCATCGGCGAGCTGCGGGACGCGCTGGAAAAACGCGGCAAGCCGGCGGTGCTGGTGCTGTACGGCGACCACCTGCCCAACTTCGACATCGGGTCCGACCAGCTGAAAAACGGCGGGCTGTTCCAGACCGAGTACGTCATCTGGAACAACATGGACCTGGCGCTGGACGACGCGGATCTGGAGGCGTTCCAGCTGTCCGCGTACGTGCTGAAAAGTCTGGGCATCAGCGGCGGGATCATGAGCCGGTACCACCAGAAGATGGCCGGGAGCCCGGATTATGACGCGGGCTTGCAGCTTTTGGAGTACGACACCCTGTACGGGGACTTTTACTGCTACGGCGGGACCAATCCCTATACGTCCTCGGACCTGCGCATGGGCCTTTATCCCATCGCGGTGGACGGCGTGACCACGGGCCCGGGGGAGGACGATGATACGCTGACCCTGACCGTCACCGGGGAGAACTTCACCCAGTGGAGCCGTATCGCTTTGGACGGGGACGAGCTGGACACGGTGTTCGTGGACGAGCATACCTTGACCGCCGAGCTGGACGAGCTGCCGGAGGATACAGCGGCGCTGACCGTCCGCCAGCGGGCGGCGAATAAATCCGGCGTGCTGGCCGAGAGCGAGCCATATTATTGGTGAAAATCAAAAGAACACCCTGTTTCCGAAAGGAGGCAGGGTGTTTTTGTGCGTTATGACGTATTCGGGAAAATCACGGCGGGGCGTATTGACAATTTTGAACAAAACGGTATACTGTATCATATGTCCCGGCCGGGGCCGGGATGGCGGACATTCACACAAAAGGAGGAACGCGTATGTTATATCAGACGACCGAGGCCCATGAGGCTTTGCGGGCAAAGATCCGAAAGTTCGCGGAGGAGGAGATCAAGCCCATCGCCTTCGCCCTGGACCAGGCCAACGAATTTCCCGACGAGGCCGTGAAAAAGCTGGGCGAAATGGGGCTTATGGGCATCCCCTATCCCAGGGAGTACGGCGGCGCGGGGCTGGACGTGCAAAGCTACGCTATCGCCGTGGAGGAGCTGGCCCGGGTGGACGGCGGCGCGGGCGTTATACTGTCGGCCCACGTGTCGTTGGGCAGCTATCCCATTTTCGCCTTCGGCACGGAAGAGCAGAAGCAGAAGTATCTGGTCCCCCTGGCAAAGGGGGAGAAGATCGGCGCCTTCGGCCTGACCGAGCCCAACGCCGGGTCCGACGCCGGCGGCACCGAGACCACCGCCGTGGACAAGGGCGATTATTATCTCCTGAACGGCGGGAAGATCTTCATCACCAACGCTCCCAAGGCGGACACCTATGTGGTCTTCGCCGTCACCACGCCGGACATCGGCACACGGGGCATCAGCGCGTTCATCGTGGAGAAGGGCTGGAAGGGCTTCGACTTCGGCGACCACTACGACAAGATGGGCATCCGTTCCTCCACCACGGCGGAGCTTATCTTCAACGACGTGAAGGTCCCCAAGGAGAACCTGCTGGGCAAGGAGGGCCAGGGCTTCAAGATCGCCATGGCCACCCTGGACGGCGGCCGTATCGGCATCGCGGCGCAGGCGTTGGGCATTGCCCAGGGGGCCTATGAGAACGCGGTGGCTTACGCCAAGGAGCGTATCCAGTTCGGCAAACCCATCGCCTTCCAGCAGGCGCTGAGCTTCAAGATCGCGGATATGGCGACCAAGCTGCGCTGCGCCCGGTTCCTCGTCTATTCCGCCGCGGAGCTCAAAGAACACCACCAGCCTTACGCCATGGAGGCGGCGATGGCCAAGATGTACGCCTCCGACATCGCCCTGCAGGTCACCAACGACGCCCTGCAGATCCACGGCGGCGCGGGCTTCATGAAGGGCATGGAGGTGGAGCGCGCCTACCGGGACGCCAAGATCACCACCATCTACGAGGGCACCAACGAGATCCAGCGGGTGGTCATCTCCTCCGCCATTCTGGGCAAGGCCCCCAAGAGCGCCGGCGGCGGTGGCAGCGCGCCGAAAAAGCCCGCGCCTATCACCGGTGTGCGGAAAAAGACCATCTTCCGGGAGGGCGACGCGCAGGAGCGCGTGGACGCGCTGGTGGCGGCGCTCAAAAAGGACGGGTACGACTTCACCGTGGGCATCCCCATGGACACGCCTATCGCCCAGGCCGAGCGGGTGGTATCCGCCGGTAAGGGCATCGGCCCGAAGGAGAACATGAAGCTCATTGAGGACTTGGCCAGGGCCGCCGGCGCGGCCGTGGGCTCCAGCCGTCCCGTGGCCGAGACGCTCAAGTACGTGCCCCTGAACCGGTACGTGGGCATGTCCGGCCAGAAGTTCACCGGCAATCTCTATATCGCCTGCGGCATCTCCGGCGCTATCCAGCACTTGAAGGGCATCAAGGACGCCAGCACCATCGTGGCCATCAATACAAATGCCGGCGCGCCCATTTTCAAAAACTGCGATTACGGCATCGTGGGGGACGTGAACGAGATACTGCCGCTGCTGACAGCGGCCCTGGACACCGGCGAGAAAAAGCCCGCCGGGCCTATGGTCAAGATCAAGCGGCCCGCGCCGCCTAAGGCCGAGCCCATCGGGCCCCGGTATGTGTGCGGCGGGTGCGGCTATGAGTATATCCCCGAAAAGGGCGACCCGGACGCGGAGGTGGCCCCCGGCACGGTGTTCGACAAGCTGCCCGAGGGGTGGGTCTGCCCCGAGTGCGGCGAGAGCAAAGAACAGTTCATCCAGGCGTAAGTGTGGAAAGGAGAGACGACTATGCATTGCGTAAGAGAAGTTACCGATAAGCTTTACTGGGTGGGCGCCAACGACCACCGCCTGACCCTGTTTGAGAACATCCACCCCATTCCAAAGGGCGTCAGCTACAACGCCTATCTGCTGCTGGACAAGAAGACGGTCCTGTTCGACACGGTGGACTGGTCCGCCTGCCGCCAGCTTTTGCAGAACATGGAATACCTGCTGGGGGATCGGCCTCTGGATTATCTTCTCATCAACCACATGGAGCCGGACCACGCCGCGACGATAGAGGAAGTGCTGCTGCGCTGGCCCAAGGTCAAGATCATCTCCAACGACAAGGCCTTTTTGCTCATGCGCCAGTTCGGCTTCCACGTGGACAGCCACGAGCTCATCTCCGTCAAGGAGGGGGACACCTTCTCCTTCGGCGATCACACGGTGACGTTCGTGGCGGCGCCTATGGTCCACTGGCCCGAGGCGATGGTCACGTTCGACGTGACCAACGGGGTGCTGTTCTCCGCCGACGCCTTCGGCTCGTTCATCGCCCTGGACGGCAAGCTCTTCGCCGACGAGGTGAACTTCGACAGGGACTGGCTGGACGAGGCCCGCCGGTATCTCACGAACATCGTGGGCAAGTACGGCCCCCACGTGCAGCTTCTGCTTGGTAAGGCCGCGGGGATACTGGACAAGATCAAGTTCATCTGCCCGCTGCACGGGCCGGTGTGGCGCAAGGACCTTCCGTACTTCATCGACAAGTACGACAAGTGGAGCCGCTATGAGCCGGAGGAAAAGGGCGTGCTGATCGTGTACGCGTCCATGTACGGCAACACCGAGGCCGCCGCCCAGTGCCTGGCATCCAGGCTGTGCGAGAAGGGCATGACCAACGTGGCGGTGTACGACGTGTCCAACACCCACGTCTCCTATCTCATTGCCGAGGCGTTCAAGTACAGCCACATCGTCCTGGCCAGCGTGACGTATAACCTGGGCATCTATCCTGTGATGCACAACTTCCTCATGGACATGAAGGCACTGAACCTGCAGAACCGGACCTTCGCCATCATCGAAAACGGCTCCTGGGCCGTGAAGTCCGGCGACCTGATGAGCGCGTTCATCACAGAGCAGCTCAAGAACATGACGCTTCTCAACGAGCGGCTGAGCCTGGCCTCGAGCCTCAATGAGAGCAAGGCCACGGAGCTTGAAAACCTGGCCGACGCGCTGATAGAGTCCGTCAACGCGTGATAAACTGAACAACTGAAACGACCCCCCGGCCAAGCGCCGGGGGGTGCTTTATGCATCAAATCTTCCGGCATTGGCAACACTATCTTCGCCTGACAAGACGAAACGAGAGGGGATAGTCCGTTGCAATGCAAAGTGGAGATCTGCGGCGTGAATACTGCCAGGCTGAAGGTGTTGAAAAACGAGGAAACGAGGGAGCTTCTCATCAAGGCCAAGGCCGGGGATATGCAGGCAAGGGAGGAGCTCATCAGCGGAAACCTCCGGCTGGTGCTGAGCGTGATACAGAAATTCTCCGGCCGGGGGGAGAATGTGGACGACCTGTTCCAGGTGGGGTGCATCGGCCTCATCAAGGCCATCGACAACTTCGATATCACCCAGGACGTGCGCTTTTCCACCTACGGGGTGCCGATCGATGGTATAGGTGGAAAAAGTGTGAAGCAAAAGTCCCGAAACCCTTGGTATCAGGCGCTTTTTTGCTGTCCGCCGCTCTGCTTGAAGGTGTAGAATATCTGCACCCTCTCGTTGGTGATGACGATCCGGCTCACGCAGTCCCGGATCATGGTCTGCTTCTGCAGGTCGGTCAGATAGGGCCAGGTCTCCGCGATGCCGGCCACCTGGTCCCGGATGAGGGCCAGCCGCCGGGCGCTGGCCTGGTCCTCCTTTTCCTGCTCATACTGAGCTCGGAGAGAGGCCAGAGCCTGCTTGGTGTCCTCGATGACCTTGAGGAGCGTGTCGTCCGTTCCCTCGGCGTACAGGGTGTAGAGCCGCTCCAGCTTGTTCTCCGTCTGTCGGATGCGGTTTTTCAGCTCCGCCACCGGGTCGATGACCGCCAGGGCGTCGGCTTCCTTGCCGGAGCGCAGATCGGCGGAGATGTTGAACAGGTCGCCCAGGACGATGCTCTCGATCTGGTGGGACCAGACCGGCTCATAGGCACAGTCCGGGTCCCTGACCATGTGGACCTTGGCCGGGTCGTGGGAATAGCAGACCAGCTTGAAGCCCGCCTTGCCCCACTTCTGATACCGGAGCCGTCCGCCGCAGCAGCCGCAGTAGATGATCCCGGTGAGCAGGTGGGAGGCCTTGACGGGGGCGTGGGCAACGGAGCGTTCACGCATCTTCCGCACGGCCAGCTCGTAGGTATCCTCGCTGAGGATGGCCTCATGACAGCCGGGAAACTCCTGGCCCTTGTAGGTCACCAAGCCCAGATAGCACCGGCGCCCCAGCACGTTGGACACCAGCCGCTCGTGCGGCAGTCCCAGGATACCGGCGATCTTGCTGGTGGAATAGCCCTGGATGTAGAGGTCGTACATCTTGCGGACGGTCTCCGCGTCCTGGTTGGGCACCAGGATGCCCTGCTGCTGGTCGTAGTCGTAGCCGAAGGGGACGTTGCCGCCGCCACGCCAGAGACCCTGCTTGACCCGCTCCAGCATCCCCATCCGGGTGCGGAGGTAGATGTTCTCACGCTCCAGCTGGGCGAAAACGGAGAGGATGCCGATCATGGCCCGGCCAAAAGGGGTCGTGGTGTCGAAGTTCTCGTTGATGGACACGAAGCCCACCTCGTTGGGCAGGAACACGTCCTCGATGAGATAGAGGGTGTCCTTCTGGCTGCGGGACAGACGGTCCAACTTATAGACTACCACGTTTGCCAGCCTGCCC
>CANQJZ010000055.1 GCA_947624385.1 uncultured Oscillospiraceae bacterium | reverse complement strand
GGGAGCACGGCGGGGTGTACACCTGCCTGGACCGCACGGGTCAGATCTACTCCACCGACAAGAGCGTGTGGATGCAGGGCCGGTGCGGCTGGACGTTTTCTTACCTGTGCCACGTGTACGGGGCGAGAAAACAGTGGCTTGAAGCGGCCAAGAGCTGCATAGACTTTCTGGAGGACCACTGCGTCAACCATGACGCCGGCGGGCGGCTGTACTTCACCGTCACAGCCGAGGGCAAGCCTTTGCGCCAGCGGCGGTACTGCTTCTCCGAGGGGTTTTACGCCCTGGCCAACGCGGAGTATTACGGCGTCACCGGCGAGCGGGAGCATTTGGAGCGGGCCCGGCGGGCCTATGAGATGATCTGGCAGCTGAACCGGGGCCTCATCGCCGACCCCACGGGCATGGGCCCCAAGACCATCCCCGAGACCCGGTCCGGCCGGGCGCTGGCCGACCCCATGATCTATCTCAACATCACCTCCGTGCTGCGCCGGGTGGACCCGGACCAGGCCGCGCTGTACGATGAGCGGGCTGCCATATGCGCCGACGAGATATTCAGGTATCACGTCAAGCCGGAGCTTCGCTGCACCCTGGAGAGCGTGGATATGGACGGTGACCCGGAGCTCTGGTACACCGACGGGCGCAAGGTCAACCCCGGCCACGACATCGAGTGCGTCTGGTTTTTGCTGGAATACGCCAACCGGACCGGCGACAAAAAGCTGCACGCCGGCGCGGAGCAGATCTTCAACTGGGCCATCGAGGCCGGCTGGGACGAGGAATACGGCGGGCTTTTGTACTTCCTGGACTGCCAGAAAAAGCCCCCCGAGGCATATGAGCACGATATGAAGCTCTGGTGGCCCCACAACGAGATACTTATATCCTCTCTCATGCTCTACCGGGATACGGGCGATGAGAAGTACCTGGACTGGTTCCGCAAGGACGCGGACTACTGCAAGGCCCATTTCGCGGACCCGGCCAACGGCGAGTGGTACGGCTACCTGCGCCGGGACGGTCTGCCCACCATGCCGCCCACCAAGGGCTCCACCTTCAAAGGGCCCTTCCACCTGCCCCGGAGCCTCGTCATGTGCGACACGATGCTGGGCCAGCTGCTGGGCGGCGGAGATATGGCGTACCCGGTCAAAAAGTGAGAATGAAAGACAATATTTCTAAAATCAGGGACAACCAAGTTATTGACAATTATCCTGACGTATTGTAAAATCTAACGAGAATGGACCCGTTTTGCGGGAAAAATTTATGGAAATCCTATATTACATTAAGGAGGTAAATCCATGAAGTTGAAGAAACTGCTCGCGTTCATCCTCTGTCTTGCGATGGTGTTCAGCCTGGCTGCCTGCGGCGGCGACAAGAAGGATGAGAAGCCTGTGAATGAGCCGGAGACCGAGGAAGCGGCTCCTGTCGAGGAAGCGAGCGACACCGACGAGGAGGAGACGGCCGAGGAAGCGCCTACGGAAGCTCCCACCGAGGCTCCTACCGAGGAACCCGAGCCCACCGAGGCTCCTACCGAGGAACCTGAGCCCACCGAAGCTCCTACGGAGGAACCCGAACCCACCGAGGCTCCCACGGAGGCCCCCACGGAGACGCCGGAACCTACCGAGGAACCCGAGCCCACAGCGGAGCCGGTAGAGCTTTTGTGGTGGGCGCCGCCCACGTTCATCCAGGACGCGGACGACCCTGCGGGTACTTATGAGGAAAAGCTGGTCGAGGAATTTAACGAGACCCATCCTGGGATCACGGTGCGCGTGGAGACCATCGACTTCACCACGGCCAGCGACAAGATCACCACGGCCATCGAGAGCGGCACGGCCGCTGACGTGCTGTTTGACGCGCCGGGCCGTATCATCGAGTATGGCAAGAACGGCAAGCTGGTGCCCCTGGACGACATGTTCACGGACGAGTTTGTGAAGGACGTGGACAACGACGCGCTCCTGACCAGCTGCCAGGGCGACGGGACGTATTACATGTTCCCGATCTCCGCGTCGCCGTTCTACATGGCAATCAACGAGGAAATGTGGGAAGATTCCGGCGCGATGGAGTATGTGAACCTGGAAGGGGACCGCTCCTGGACGACGGAGGACTTTGAGAAGGCGCTGGAAGCGCTGTACGAGGCCGGTTATAACCCCGGCGTGCTGTTCTGCAACGGCCAGGGCGGCGACCAGGGCACCCGTGCGCTGATCGCGAACCTGTACAGCGGCAGCGTGGCGGACATGGAGAAGTACACGTTCAACAGCCCGGAGATGATCAAGGGCCTGGAGAAGGCGCAGGAATGGCTGGACAAGGGCTGGCTTGGCAACGGCGTTGAGTACAACGGCGGGCAGAGCATCGAGCTTTTCGTGGCCGGCCAGACCAGCTTTGAGCTGTGCTGGGGCACGTCTGCTGCGGGCAACAACGCTGCGACGATGGAAGAGAACGGCGTCACGCCGATCTCGCTGCCGTTCCCGTCCGACGACGGCAAGGCGGAGCTTGAGTACCTGGTGAACGGCTTCTGCGTGTTCGACAATGGCGACGAGGCGAAGGCGGCCGCGGCGAAAGAGTTCATCCAGTGGATCTGCGACAGCGAGGAGAACGTTGTGCGCACTGGCGCGTTCCCTGTGAAGACGAGCATGGGGAACCTGTATCCGGACGACGCGGAGAAGGAGCTGCTGGCCGAGTTCACGAAGATGTACGGCCCGTACTACAACACGATGGACGGCTTTGCGAACATGCGCGCTCAGTGGTTCGACATGCTGCAGCGGATAACCGACGGCGGCGATGTGACCGAGCTGGCCAACGCGGCGACGAAGGCCTCCAATGAAGAGATCGGCATCATCGAGGAATACAACGAGGTAGCCGAGAAAGCGGGCGAGACCCTGGTAGAGGCCACGATCGCGGGCGCCGAGGCCGCCCTTGAGGGCGAGGACGAGGAAGAAGCCCCCGAGGAAGAGACCCCCGAGGAAGAAGCTCCCGAAGATGAGACCGCGGAGGAAGCTCCCGAGGAAGAGGAACCCGCTGACGAAGAGGCCGCCGAGGACAGCAAAGAGGCGGAGACAAACCCCAAGACCGTCACGGCCCCCGGCCCGGCGAAGACCGACGAGCCGGTAGAGCTTCTGTGGTGGGCGCCGCCCACGTTCATCCAGGACGCGGACGATCCTGCGGGTACTTATGAGGAAAAGCTGGTCGAGGAGTTTAACGAGACCCACCCGGGGATCACGGTGCGCGTGGAGACCATCGACTTCACCACGGCCAGCGACAAGATCACCACGGCCATCGAGAGCGGCACGGCCGCTGACGTGCTGTTTGACGCGCCGGGCCGTATCATCGAGTATGGCAAGAACGGCAAGCTGGTGCCCCTGGACGACATGTTCACGGACGAGTTTGTGAAGGACGTGGACAACGACGCGCTCCTGACCAGCTGCCAGGGCGACGGGACGTATTACATGTTCCCGATCTCCGCGTCGCCGTTCTACATGGCAATCAACGAGGAAATGTGGGAAGATTCCGGCGCGATGGAGTATGTGAACCTGGAAGGGGACCGCTCCTGGACGACGGAGGACTTTGAGAAGGCGCTGGAAGCGCTGTACGAGGCCGGTTATAACCCCGGCGTGCTGTTCTGCAACGGCCAGGGCGGCGACCAGGGCACCCGTGCGCTGATCGCGAACCTGTACAGCGGCAGCGTGGCGGACATGGAGAAGTACACGTTCAACAGCCCGGAGATGATCAAGGGCCTGGAGAAGGCGCAGGAATGGCTGGACAAGGGCTGGCTTGGCAACGGCGTTGAGTACAACGGCGGGCAGAGCATCGAGCTTTTCGTGGCCGGCCAGACCAGCTTTGAGCTGTGCTGGGGCACGTCTGCTGCGGGCAACAACGCTGCGACGATGGAAGAGAACGGCGTCACGCCGATCTCGCTGCCGTTCCCGTCCGACGACGGCAAGGCGGAGCTTGAGTACCTGGTGAACGGCTTCTGCGTGTTCGACAATGGCGACGAGGCGAAGGCGGCCGCGGCGAAAGAGTTCATCCAGTGGATCTGCGACAGCGAGGAGAACGTTGTGCGCACTGGCGCGTTCCCTGTGAAGACGAGCATGGGGAACCTGTATCCGGACGACGCGGAGAAGGAGCTGCTGGCCGAGTTCACGAAGATGTACGGCCCGTACTACAACACGATGGACGGCTTTGCGAACATGCGTGCGCAGTGGTTCGACATGCTGCAGCGGATAACCGACGGCGGCGATGTGACCGAGCTGGCCAACGCGGCTGTGGAAGCGTCCAACAAGGGTATGGCCGGATAAAGCCGGACTGACGCGGCGTCCGCCGCAGGGCGTTATGCCATTATAAGTGGCCGCCTCCCCGCTGGGCGGGGAGGCGGCTTTGTTCCCAAAAGAGAAGGGAGGAGCTTATATGAGTGGATCCGGGCAAAGCCACGCGCTCAAACGGCGCGAGACAGTGACGGCTTACCTGTTCATGCTTCCGGCGCTTTGCTTTTTTGCCGCATTTGTGGTCCTGCCCATGATCATGGGCATCGTTACGAGCCTTTTTAATTATACGATGAAAAATCCCGTCTCCAAGGAGACGTTTATCGGTCTGCAAAACTATGTGGACCTGTTTCACGACGCCACGTTCAAGCGCTCCATGCTGAACACCCTCATTCTGGTCGTGGTCACCGTTCCTTCCGTCACGATGTTTTCCCTGTGGGTCAGCTCCGTGATCTACAAGATGCGGCCGGGATGGTGCTCGTTTTTCCGGTGCGTGTTCTATCTGCCGGTGGTCACGGGCACCGTGGCGGTGGTGGTGGTCTGGCGCTGGATGTTCGACGGGTACAGCGGCATCCTGAATTACCTGCTCAAGGCGGTGGGCATCATCGACAAAAACATCCGCTTTTTGGGCGACACGCGCTTTGCCATCTGGTGCATCATCACCATCATGTTCACCACCTATGTGGGCCAGCCCATCGTGCTGTACGTGGCGGCGCTGGGCAATGTGGACCAGTCTCTGGTGGAGGCGGCCCAGGTGGACGGTGCCAATAAAATGCAGGTGTTCTGGCGCATCAAGTGGCCGCAGATCATGCCTACGACCCTGTATATCGTGGTCATCACGACGATCAACACGTTCCAGTGCTTCTCGCTGATCCAGCTGTTGACCTCCGGCGGGCCGTCCGGCAGTACGAACACCGTCATGTACTATCTCTATCAGAACGCGTTCTCCCTGTACAAGTACGGCTATGCAAACTCCATGGGCGTCATTCTTGCCATCGTCATCGCTGTCCTGAGCGCCATCCAGTTCAAGGTGATGAGCAAGGACGTATCGTATTAAGGAGGCGGCGCTATGACACTAAGAAAAAGATCGGTTTATCGGATCGTGTCGATCCTGCTCCTTTTTGTGATCGCATTCACATTTATTTTCCCGTTTTACTGGATACTGACCGGGTCGCTGAAAAAACAGAACGTGGCCATCAAGCTGCCGCCGGAATGGTTCCCCCTGCACCCAACGCTTGAGAACTTCCAGAAGCTGTTCAGAAACCCCGCCGGGAACTGGATGTTCAACACGGTGTTCATCTCCCTGTGCAGTATGGTGCTGGTGTGCGTCACGGCCTCCATGGCCGGGTATGTGCTGGCGAAAAAGCGGTTTTACGGCCGGGGGATCATGTTCAGCATCATCATCTGCGCGATGGCCCTGCCCAAGCAGGTGGTCCTGGTGCCGCTGGTGCGGATCATGGCCCGGCTGAAGCTGGCGGATACGCTGTGGGCGGTCATCCTGCCCACGGTGGGCTGGCCCTTCGGCATATTCCTGATGAAGCAGTTTTCCGAGACGGTGCCGACGGAGATACTGGAGGCCGCCCGGATCGACGGCGCCGGGGAGGCAAGGGTGTTCCTGCGGGTCGTCTGCCCCATCATCAAGCCCGCCTTCGGCGCGCTGGCTATCTTCACATTCATCAATACCTGGAACGACTATTTCCTGCAGCTCATCATGCTCCAGTCCCGGGCGAATCTGACGATCTCCCTGGGCATCGCCACGCTCCAGGCGGAATTTGCCACGAACTACGGCCTGCTGATGGCCGGCGCGGCGCTGGGAGCGGTGCCGATCGTGACGGTGTTTTTGGTCTTCCAGAAATTCTTCACCCAGGGCATCACCATGGGTGCGGTAAAAGGTTAATTATTCGCAGGAGGTCACAATTATGCAGATCGTTATCACCAAGGATTATGAGGCTATGAGCCGCAGCGCGGCGGCGGTCATCGCCGCCCAGGTCATCGCCAAGCCCGACGCCATTCTGGGCTTGGCCACGGGCTCCACGCCGGTGGGGCTTTACCGGAATCTGGTGGCCGGGTGTGCGGCGGGAGACCTGGACTTTTCCCATATCACCACCGTGAACCTGGACGAGTACGCCGGTCTGGACGGGACCCATGACCAGAGCTACCGGTATTTCATGAACCACAATCTGTTCGACCACGTGAACATCGACAAGGCCAATACCAACGTCCCCAACGGCAAGGCGGAGGACCCGGACGCGGAGTGCGAGCGGTACGAGGCATTGCTCAAAAAGCTGGGTCCCGCGGACATCCAGCTTCTGGGCATGGGCCACAACGGTCACATCGGCTTCAACGAGCCCGGCGACGCCTTTATCGCCCCCACCCACGTGGTGGAGCTGACCGAGTCCACGATAAACGCCAACGCCCGGTTCTTCGCCAGCCGGGACGAGGTGCCCAAAAAGGCCCTGACCATGGGCATGGGCGCCATCATGCGCGCCAGACGGGTGCTGGTGGTCGTCAGCGGCCACGACAAGGCCCGGGCCGTGAAGGACGCCTTCGCCGGTCCCATCACGCCCAAATGCCCCGCCTCCATTTTGCAGCTGCACCCGGACGTGGTGCTGGTGGGCGACGAGGCGGCCCTTTCCAGCCTTCTGGAGACAGGGGTGGCGGTATGAAACTGACCGGCGGGCGGGTCTTTGACCCGCATAAGGGCTTCGTCCTCCGGGACGTGTGCGTGAAGGGGGACAAGATCGTTCCCGACGCCGGCGGCGAGACGGTGGACGTGACGGACTGCTACGTGATACCGGGCCTTACGGACCTGCATTTTCACGGCTGCATGGGCGCGGACTTCTCCGACGGGGACGCCGCGGGCCTGCAGACCATGGCGGACTATGAGCTGAGCCGGGGCGTGACCCAGATATGCCCCGCGGGGATGACCCTGGACGTGCCGGCGCTGGAGCTCATCTGCAAGACGGCGGCGGCGCACAGGGCCAACGCCGCCTCCGGCGCGGACCTGGTGGGCGTGAACCTGGAAGGGCCGTTTTTGTCCCAGGCCAAGAAGGGCGCGCAAAACGGCGCCTGGATACGGGACCCGGACCCGGAGCTGCTGCTGCGGCTGAAGGATCTGTCCGGCGGGCTTGTGAAGCTGGTGAGTCTGGCCCCGGAGGCGCCCGGCGCCATCGACTTCATCCGTAAGGTCAGGGACCAGGTGCGCGTCAGCGTGGCCCACACCGCCTGCGACTACGACCAGGCGCTGGCGGCCTTTGACGCGGGGGCCAGACAGGCCACCCACCTGTTCAACGCCATGAACCCTCTGGGCCACCGGGCCCCGGGCCCCATCGGCGCGGCGTCGGATTCCGACTGCATGGTGGAGCTCATCTGTGACGGCGTACACATCCACCCCGCCGTCATCCGGGCGGTGTTCAAGCTGTTCCGGGACCGGGTCATCATCATCAGCGACTCCCTGCGGGCCTGCGGCATGCCGGACGGCCAGTACACCCTGGGCGGGCAGGACATTTTCGTGAAGGGCCCTCTGGCCACTCTCGCGGACGGAACGATCGCCGGGTCCATCACGGACCTGATGGGCGGCATGGTCCGGGCGGTGGGCTTTGGCGTGGACCTGCACACGGCGGTGACCGCCGCGGCGGTCCATCCGGCTCAGGCACTGGGCATTTACGACCGGTACGGCAGCCTGGACGTGGGCAAAGAGGCGAATATTGTTGTATTAAATGCGAATTTGTCCTTGCAATCTGTCATATTCCATGGTAATATAATTTCGTAATTTTGGGCAAATCGCCTACTTCATCAAAAAGGCCCTTCGCCGTTACTCCTCTACCATAACGGCGCGGGACCATAAAAAAAGGAGGAATTATCTTTCCGCGTAGCTCGCGGTGCGGCAGTGTGGAGACCTGTCGTAATGCGGCACGCCCCCTGCGGGCGGTCGTGAGGCAGCAGGGCGGAGGCCCGGCTGTCAGAGCTGAGAAGTATGTCCGAAGTCATCATCAAAGGTCTGAAGAAGGTGTACGAGGGCGGTGTCACGGCGGTACACGACGTGAACCTGGACATCGCGGACAAGGAGTTCATCGTACTGGTCGGCCCCTCCGGCTGCGGCAAATCCACCACCCTGCGCATGGTTGCCGGCCTGGAGGACATCACGGACGGCGAGCTGTACATCGACGGCAAGCTCTGCAACAACGTGGAGCCCAAGGACCGCGACATCGCGATGGTGTTCCAGTCCTACGCGCTGTACCCCCACATGACCGTGTACGACAACATGGCCTTCGCCCTGAAGCTGAAGAAGGTCCCCAAGCCCGAGATCGACAAGAAGGTCCGGGAAGTCGCTGAGATCCTGGACATCACCCAGTATCTGGACAGAAAGCCCAAGGCGCTGTCCGGCGGCCAGCGGCAGCGTGTGGCCATCGGCCGCGCCATGGTCCGTGACCCGAAGGTGTTCCTGATGGACGAACCTCTGTCCAACCTGGACGCGAAGCTGCGTAACCAGATGCGTGCGGAGATCATCAAGCTGCGCTCGCGTATCAACACCACGTTCATGTACGTGACCCACGACCAGACCGAGGCCATGACCCTGGGCGACCGGATCGTCATTATGAAGGACGGTTTCGTCAACCAGATCGGCACTCCCGGCGAGGTGTTCGACAAGCCCGTGAACCTGTTCGTGGCCGGCTTCATCGGTATGCCGGTGATGAACTTCTTTGACAACTGCAAGCTTATCCTGGACGACGGCGTTTACTATGCCCAGATCCGCGGCGCCCGGTTCAAGCTGGACGAGTTCCAGCAGAAGGCGCTGAAGCAGAACGGCCAGCAGTCCTGCGACATCGTGGCGGGCATCCGTCCTCAGCACATCAGCGTGGGCCAGGGCGACCTGGAAGCGAAGATCGTGGTGAACGAGATGATGGGCTCCGAGGTACACCTGCACGCGGACAGCAATGGCGACGAGGTGGTCATGGTCATCCCGACGGTGGACCTGAAGACGGACGTGTCCATGGGCGCGACGGTGAAGTTCTCCACTCAGCCGAAGCTGATCCAGCTGTTCGACAAGGCCAGCGGCAACAACCTGATCTGGTACGACAAGGCCTCCGCCGACGCCTGCGCCCCTGTGTGCAAAAACTACATCTTCTAAATCATAAAACGACATGCGGACCCCGCCCTGAAAAAGGGCGGGGTCTTGCTTGTATATACCTATGTTTTATCATTGACGAACATTTGCAAGGATGATATAATCGCACGTATGGAATTCATCGGCGCAGTGCGCCGGAAAGTTGAATCATATTGACAGAAGGGAGAACATCATGATCTATTCAGCGGAAGTTGACAAGATGACGTGCGTCGCCAAAGGCGCGTATCACGGCCCGGCGCCCATTCCCGAAGAGGGCAAGTGGGTCCAGGCCAAGGAGATCAGCGACATCAGCGGTTTCACCCACGGCATCGGCTGGTGCGCCCCCCAGCAGGGCGCGTGCAAGCTGACCCTGAACGTGAAAAACGGCATCATCGAGGAGGCTCTGGTGGAGACCATCGGCTGCTCCGGCATGACCCACTCCGCCGCTATGGCCAGCGAGATCCTGATCGGCAAGACTATCCTGGAGGCCCTGAACACCGACCTGGTGTGCGACGCCATCAACACCGCCATGCGCGAGCTGTTCCTGCAGATCGTCTACGGCCGCACCCAGTCCGCTTTCTCCGAGGGCGGTCTGGTGGTGGGCGCCAGCCTGGAGGACCTGGGCAAGGGTCTGCGCAGCCAGGTGGGCACCATGATGGGCACCAAGGCCAAGGGCCCCCGGTATCTGGAAATGGCCGAGGGGTACTGCACGCGCCTGGCCCTGAACGACGCCGACGAGATCGTGGGCTATGAGTTCGTGAACCTGGGCAAGATGATGGACTTCATCAAGAAGGGCGACGACGCCAACACCGCCCTGGACAAGGCCAAGGGCCACTACGGCCAGTTCGACAACGCCGCCCGGTACATCGACCCGCGGCAGGAATAAGAGAGGGAGGACAAGATAATGGCTCTGTTTGAAAGCTACGAGAGAAGGATCGACAAGATCAACGGCGTCCTCGCTCAGTACGGCATCGGCTCCA
>CANQJZ010000054.1 GCA_947624385.1 uncultured Oscillospiraceae bacterium | reverse complement strand
CGCTCCGCCGTGCCGAAGTCGATGCACAGGGCCTTGCAGTGGCCGATGTGCAGGTAGCCGTTGGGCTCCGGCGGGAAGCGGGTATGCACCTGCATGCCCTCGAACCGGCCTCCGGGGCCGATGTCCTCCGTCACAAAGTCCAGAATGAAGTTTTTCGCGTTCTCGTCCATAGGTGCATCCCTCGATTCTAATGACGCCGTTACTTTCGCGCCGCAAGCGGCGCAAAAGTCCTCGCGCTGCTCGCCGCGCTTTGCGCGGGGCGTCAGATATTATTCGAGGCGGGACTCCCGTCCCCCTCGAGCTCCCCCTTGCATATCAATGACTTTTCTGAATGGGTAAACTTGATTATACACATTTTAACGGTTTTTTACAACCGGGCCAGGGCCCGGCAATTGTCACAAAATACCAAGCCCCTCCAATAATAATTTCAGGCCAATAAGCACCAAAGCGCCGCCGCCGGCCAGCTCCGCCTTTTGCTTGTACCGTGCGCCGAACACGCTGCCCACCTTCACCCCCAGGGCCGAACAGACGAACGTGACCGCCCCGATGAACAGCACCGCCGGTAAAATATCCACGTCCAGAAATGCGAACGTGACGCCCACGGCCAGCGCGTCGATGCTGGTGGCAACGGCCAGCAGGAACATGGTTTTCGCGTCCATGGCCGCGTCCACGTCCTCCTCCTCGCCGGTGAGAGCCTCCCAGATCATCTTGCCGCCTATGAACGCCAGCAGGACGAAGGCCACCCAGTGGTCGTAGGCCGTCACGATGTCGGCGAAGAACCGGCCCAGGTAAAACCCGAACAGGGGCATCAGCGCCTGAAAGCCCCCGAACCAGGCCCCGGCCAGACACATGTGCCGGGGCGCGATCTTTCCCAGACCAAGCCCCTTGCAGATGCTCACCGCAAAGGCGTCCATGGACAGACCCAGCGCCAATATGAATAGCTCCCAAAGCCCCATGGGGCACCTCCTGTCGTTTCAATAGAACATACTTATGCCGGGAAAAGCCCTTAAAGAAGGGTCCGATAATACAATCCCCCGGTACGTGGGCCGTCGGCGGCCTGGTTGGTCAGGAACCGGTCGATGACCTGGCCGCAGACCTCCGGCATTTCACGGGTGAACCAGAGAAGCCGGAAATCCCCCGGGTCGTCACGGCCGGCGATATCCAACGGTACGCTGTTGAGTAAGCTGGCGTATTTCTGCTCGCCGCACTCCACCGGGAATTCCACGCCGTGCCTATCGGTGAGGGAGCCGCACCCGCCGCAGGACGCACAGCCCAGGTGTGCCCGGACGGGACAGGCCCGAAAGCGCATCAGCGGCAGATGGCCGTAAGCCGCGATACCCCATGGAACGGCGCAGTCCAGAGCCTTGATCTTGCTCATGGGCAGCTCGAAGGAGAGGGTCAGACTGGCAAGGCCGGAGTTTACATAATAGTCCATTGCCTGTCCGTTCAGGATGTTCAGCCCGAACCCGCCCCGGACGGTCAGGCCCAAGCGCTTCCCCAGCGCTATGCCGTAGATATTGTCCGTCCAAATTTCCCGCAGGCCCGCGTCCCGCAGGGCGGTGAGACGGTTTTCCAAGGCGTCCTCGTCCTCCGGGAACAGCGCCGCCGGCAGCTCGCCCACCAGCCTGTCGCCGTATGCTTCCAGCAGAGCGGGGGAGAGTTCCCCCAGGGGCAGTATCAGCTTTTCCAGCGCCTCGGGCCGGGCGATCTGGTCCGCCCGGTAAAACCGCCCCCACAGGGGCGAGGGGGTTTGGTGGTCCCGCCGCACTGGCGTGATGGGCGCGTAAGGCCGGGGCGTTACCGCCGGGACCTGGCCCCGCAGGACCTCCAGCTTTGCCAGCGCTACCCGCCGCAGGCCGTTCAGGGCCGAGGCGGGGAGGGTCAGGCCGGGGGTGAGGTCAACACACAGAGAGTTGACATAATATTGCGTCCCGCCGGTTTTAGACAGCTGCTCCCGGACCCGCGCCTCGTCCAGCGGTTTGGTCCGGGCAGGTTCCGGGACGGGACCGGCCGCGTCGGCGGTGTTTGTTCCGTCGGTGACGGCCAGGCGCGAGCGCTCCGGCGTCAGGGCAAAGGTCATGTCTACGGGGATGAGCGGCGTCTCGCTCCGGTACAGGGCGGCGAGCTTTGGCAGCACCTTTTCCGCCACCGTCACGTCCTCGCGGGTGCGATAGCCGAACATGCCCTTGTCCCGCTTCCCGGTCAGGTAGCCGTCGGTAAAGCCGCTGCGGGAGAACACGGCGGCGAGAATTTCCCCGTCAAAGGGTCTCCCCATGCGGGCGTTTTTGCAGGCGGTGACGGCCGCGGCCACGTATTCGGGCCGCTTCATCCGGCCCTCGATCTTCACCGTGGCCACCCCCGCGTCCCGGAGCTGGGTCATATGGCCGATGAGGCTCATGTCCTTCAGGGACAGGGCGTGGTCCGCCCCGCCGCATTTCCAGTCCAGGCGGCAGGGCTGGGCGCACAGGCCCCGGTTGCCGCTGCGCCCGCCCAACATGGCGGACAGGGTGCAGGCCCCGGAAAGGCACATGCAGTGGGCCCCGTGTATAAACGCCTCCGCCGGGATATCCACGGCGGCGCAGATCTTCTCCATCTCCCCCAGGGTCAGCTCCCGGGCCAGCACAAAGCTGTCAAAGCCCGCGTCCTGCAAAAATTTTGCCCCGTCGGTGTTGTGTACGGCGGTCTGGGTGGAGGCTACCCGGTGCAGGGCCGGGTATTTGGCGGCGAACAGCCGCAATGCGGCCATGTCCTGCAATATCACGGCGTCGGCCCCGACCTGGGCGACAACGTCCGCTGTTTGCTCCAATAAGGGCAGCTCCCCGTCCGTCACCAGGGTGTTCACGGTGACGTAGACCTTCACGCCGTGGGTGTGGCAGTAGCGCACGGCCTCAGAAAGCGCCTCGGGGCCAAAGTTGGCGGCGTTGCGCCGGGCGTTCAAGTCGCCCGTGCCCAGATATACGCTGTCCGCCCCGCAGCGGACCGCGGCCAGAAGCTGTTCCCTGCCGCCGGCGGGGGCCAATATCTCCGGCTTCATACGCACGCCTCCTTCGTGTTTTTTCCCGATTTTACTTCCCTTTTTCGTCCCTGTCAATTATAATAGAGGTTTGAAAGGAGGGAGGCCGTGTGCATATCCCGTCCGCGCCCACGGCGGCGCTGGATATTCTATCCTTTGACGAGGCATTTGCCCGGTCCGGTCTGTCCGGGGGGTATGACCCGGACAAGTGGCTGTACGTGCCGGATTTTTACACCGAATACCGGTACATATTGGGTACCCGCGGCGAAAAGCCCCTGGTGTGCATTGGCGTGAACCCCTCCACGGCGGAGCCGGACGATCTGGACAACACCCTCAAGAGCGTCCAGCGTATCGCGGCTTATAACGGCTACGACAGCTTCGTCATGTTCAACGTCTACGCCCAGCGGGCCACAAGGCCGGAGGACATGGACCGGACCAGGAATGAGCGGCTGCACCGGGAGAATATGGCCGCGTTCGACTACGTTTTGTCCCACGCGGGACAGGCCCCGGCGGTCTGGGCCGCCTGGGGGAGCGTCATTGAAATGCGGAGCTATCTCAAGCGCTGCGTGCTGGACATGATCGACGTGGGCCGCCGATACGGCGCGGTGTGGTACACCGCCGGGGCCCGGAGCAAAAAGGGCCACCCCCACCATCCCCTGTACTTGCGGAAAGACAGCACCCTGGACGGCTTCGACGCGGCGGCGTACTGCGAAAGCTGTCTGTAAATGAGAAAGGCGCCCGTCAAAAATGAGAAAACGTTCGTGAAGCAAGGGGGAGCTCGAGGGGGACGGGAGTCCCGCCTCGAATATAATTCGGAAAGGAGTTTTATACATAATGGCCGACTTATTTGATTATTTGACCTGGCGGGGGGACCTGACCCTGGACCAGTCGCCTTTTGACCCGGTGGACGGGATGATTTTGGCCCGGTTTTCCTACGTGCCCTTCGAGCACTTCGCCCAGCCTCTGCCGGAGGGGTTCGTACCCATCAAGTCCCTGGCGGAGCCGGCCCTGGCTGACGAGGCGCTCAGGACGGAGCAGCGCTGGCGGCTGCGGGACGAGGAGCTCCTGCCCGCCCTGGCCAGGTCCCGCCGGTTCGGGGAGCTGGAAATGGGCATGCAGGAGAGCGTGCTGGACGATGTGATCCAGACCCAGTTTTCCGCCATCACCGTGCGCCTGGGTCCGGACCTGACGGCCATCGTGTTCCGTGGCACGGACAACACGGTGGTGGGCTGGAAGGAGGACCTGGACATGTCCTACCGCTGCCCCATACCGGGGCAGAAAAGCGCCGTGGAATACTTGCAGCGCATGGCGGCAAAAGTCCCTGGAAGGCTCATCCTGTGCGGCCATTCAAAGGGCGGCAACCTGGCGCTCTACGCCGGGGCGTTCTGCGGCGCCGGCGTGCAGGCCCGTATCGACGCGGTATATAACTACGACGGCCCCGGCTTTTTCGACGACGTGCTGCAGACCGACGGGTACAAGGCCATCGTGGCCAGGATACACACCTTCGTGCCCCAATTCTCCGTGGTGGGCATGCTGCTGGACCACCCGGAGGGCCACACGGTGGTCCACAGCACCGAGTCCGGCCTGGGCCAGCACGACGTGTACTCCTGGGAGGTGCTGGGACCGGGGTTCGTGTGCCTGGAGACCGTCACCGGCGGCAGCGAATTTCTGGCCGGGACGGTCCGGGAGTGGACGCGGGACATGACGCCGGAGCAGTTCGAGCAGTTCGTGGACGTGATCTATACGCTTCTCACGGACACCAATTTCCGCACCATGCACGAGATGAAGGAGAACTGGTTCGACACGGCCAAAAGCTTCGTCCGCTCCGTGTCGGACATGGACGAGACCACCCGCGGCGCGGCGTTGGAGGCCATCAAGACACTGGCCCGCAGCGCCGGGAAAGAGGCCCGGGAGACCCTGGCGGGGGTGTGACAGGTTTTTTGTGCAAAACAGGAAAATAACTGTTGCAACTTTCACAAAGTCCGTGTATTATTAGTAAGGTTATAATACCATATTTTGTGTTTTACTCGCAGTAGTTCTGAGCCGGAGAGGTTTGGAGGTGTATCGTATATGTCATTGCAGGCGCTGGATACCATAGCCCTGGCCGAGGAAAAGGCCCGCCAGATCCGTGCCGCCGCCCAGGCGGAGGCACGCCGCAGCGTGCAGGAGGCCGAGGACGCGGTGAAGTCCATGGCCGCCGCCGCCGACGACAAGGCCGCCGCCGAGGTCAGGGACCTGATCCGCAAGGCCGACGAGAAGGCCAAGGAGGACGCGGGCGTGCTGGCGTCCAACACCCGCAACCGGCAGGCGGCCATGAAGGCCCGTGCCGAGCGGAAGATGGACGCGGTCGTGGACAAGATCGTGGAAAGGATCGTGAACGGCTGATGGCCATTGTCAAGATGAAAAAGCTGCGCCTCATCGCCGTGCGTTCTCAGCGGGACGCGCTCATGGGGCAGCTTCTGCGTCTGGGCTGCGTGGAGGTCCACGAGCCGGAGGGCATGCTCTCCGACCCGGAGGCCGCGGCGCTTTTAAAGCCGGAGCGGGCGGGGCTGACCGAGGCCCGGAATCAGGAGGCGGAGCTTTCCGCCGCCCTGAAAGTCCTGAACCGGTATGCCCCGGCCAAGAAAAAGCTCCTGGCCGCCAGACCTTTGGTGGAGCGCTCGGCGTTTTTGGACGACGAGGCGCTGGAAAAGGACCTGGCTCTGGCCCGGCAGGTGAACGGCTGGGAGGCCGAGCTGCGCAAGGCGGCGGCCGATGAAGTGCGCGTGCGGGACGAGATCGAATCCCTGCGGCCCTGGGAGGCGCTGGACATGCCCCTGCAGACCGCCGGGACGAAGACGTGCGCCCTGGCCTTGGCCAACGTGCCCGCCGAGGTGGACATGGAGTCCGTGGCGGACGCGGCCGAGGCCGTGACCGAGGAAGTGCAGATCGTTCTGGTGAGCTCCGACGAGCAGCAGAAGAACTTTCTGGTCATCGCCATGAAGGACCAGCTCGCCCCGGTGCTGGACGCGCTGCGGAACGTGGGGGCCACGCCCGTGTCGTTCCCGGGCCTGACCGGTACGGCCACGGCCAATATAGACGCTCGGAAGCGGGAGCTGGAAAAGCTGTCCGTGTACCAGCGGGAGCTGGCCGAGCGCATAGCGCGGGAGAAGGACAGGACTGCAAGTCTGCAGCTGAGCGCCGACCGGATGGCCACGAAAGCCGCTCAGGCGGAGGCCGCCGAGCGCCTCCGGGGTACGGACAGCATCGTGGCGCTGGAGGGCTGGTGCCCCGCTCCGGCGGAGGAAAAGCTCACCGAGTGCTTCAAGGGCTTTGACTGCGCTTATGAGTTCACCGACCCCGCGCCGGAGGAATACCCCGACGTGCCGGTGAAGCTGAAAAACAACCCCATCGTCCGGCCCATGAACATGGTCACGGAGATGTACTCTCTGCCGGCGTACACCGGCGTGGACCCGAACCCGCTGATGTTCCCGTTCTTCATTTTGTTCTATGGCATGATGATGGCGGATATGGGCTACGGGCTGCTGATGCTCATTCTGGGCTTTGTGCTGAAAAAGACGAGGCCCCGCGGCATGATGGACTATATGTCCGGGCTGCTTATTTTAGGCGGCGTGAGCACCTTTGCCTTCGGCGCTGTCACCGGCGGCTTCTTCGGAGACTTTCTGACCCAGGTGGTGAAGCTGACCAGCGGCAAGGATTTTGCCCTGCCCAGTCTGTTCACGCCCCTGGACGACACGCTGTCCATTTTGGTGGGCTCCATGGCCCTGGGCTTTGTACACATCGTGACCGGCATGGCCGTGAGCTTTGTGCGTAAGCTCAAAAAGGGCGAGATACTGGACGCCATCTTCGAGGAGGTCACCTGGTGGGTGGTGTTCGCGGGCCTTGGCTGCATGTTCCTGCTGCACACCAACATCGTGCTGTACGTGGGGCTGGCTATGGTCGTGATCGGACCCATCATCACCGGCAAGGGCATGGGCAAGATCACCGGCATTTTCGGCTCGCTCTATAACCACGTGACGGGCTTTTTCGGCGACATTTTGTCCTATTCCCGTCTGATGGCCCTGATGCTGGCCGGCAGCGTCATCGCCCAGGTGTTCAACACCCTTGGCGCCATCCCCGGCAACATCGTGGTATTCGTGCTCATCTCCATGCTGGGCAACGCCCTGAACTTCGCGCTGAACCTGCTGGGCTGCTACGTACACGACCTGCGTCTTCAGTGCCTGGAGTTCTTCAACAAGTTCTATGAGGACGGCGGCAAGCCTTTCCGTCCTTTAGATATGCAGACAAAATTCGTAGACATCGTCAAAGAATAAGGAGGACAACAAAAATGATCAACTATGGCTTGGCACTGGCCCTTCTGGGCGCGGGTCTGGCGGCGGTCCTGAGCGGCATCGGCTCCGCCAAGGGCACCGGCTGCGCCGGCGAGGCCGGCACGGGACTTCTGTGCGAGGACCCCAGCAAGTTCGGTAAAGTCCTGATCCTGCAGGTCATCCCCGGCACCCAGGGCCTGTACGGCCTGGTGGTGTGGTTCTTCGCCGTGTTCCGCATGGGCCTGCTGTCGGGCTCTCTGCCTGAGCTGAGCATCGCCCAGGGCCTGCAGTACTTCGCCGCGTGCCTGCCCATGGCGCTGGGCGGCCTCTTCTCCGCCATCGCCCAGGGCCGCGTGGCCGCCGGGTCCATCAACATCCTGGCCAAGAAGCCCGACGACTGGTCCAAGGGCATGGTGCTGTGCATCACCGTTGAGTTCTACGCCATTTTGTCCCTGCTGGCCTCCATGCTGATGATCATCAATATCAGCGCCTGAGACCTGGAAAGGAAGCGTTTATGAACGGCATCGACAAGATCACGGCCCGTATCGAGACGGACGCCGTGGCGGACGCCGCCCGTATCGCCGGTGAGACGAAGACCCAGTGCGACGCCATCAAAGCCGAGGGCGAGAAGAAGGCCCAGGAGGGCTACTGGGAGAAGGTGCGCCAGGGCGTTGCCGCCGCGGAGGACCGGGTCCAGCGTCTGGCCAAAACCGCCGATATGGAGGCCCGCAAGAGCGTTCTGGGCTTCAAGCAGTCGTTGGTGGCGGACGCGTTTGACAAGGCCGAGGCCAAGCTCAACGCCATGAAGGGCGACGAGTACGTGGCTTTCCTGGCCAATCTGGCCGCACGGGCCGCCGTCACCGGCACGGAGGAACTGGTGTTCTCCGCCGCGGACAAGGCTGCCTGCGGCAAGAAGGTCGTGGACAAGGCCAACGCCGCCCTGAAGGCCGCCGGGAAGACGGCGAAGCTCACCCTGGCCGACAAGGCCGGCGATTTCGGCAAGGGCCTGATCGTCCGGCAGGGCAGCGTGTCCGTCAACTGCACGGTGGAGGCGCTGATGGCCCAGGCGCGGGAGAATATGGCCTCCCAGGTGGCGGCGGAGCTGTTTGACTGACGGCGCCCGGTAACGAAAAGACAAGGAGGATTTCTCTTGTCAAAAGTCAAGGATACTGAATACCTGTTCCTGTCCACCTACATCCGGGCCAGGGAAAATTCCCTGCTGGGCCAGAAGCGGCTGGAACAGATGGCGGAGGCGGCGGACTTTGACGAGGCCGCCCGCGTGCTGACCGAGTGCGGGTTCCCCGATCTGTCCGGCGCCACGGACGGGCAGCTGGAAGAGGCCTTCCAGGCCCGGCGGGCCGCGTTTCTGGCGGAGTTTGAAAAGCTCTGCCCGGAAAAGGACATCGTGACCGCCTACCGCCTCAAATACGACTATCACAACGCCAAGGTGCTGGTGAAGGGCGAGGGCAGCCCCCGGGACCGGGAGCGGCTTTTGTCCGCCTGCGGGCGGGTGCCGCCCAAAGTGTTGGCGGAGGCCTACGCTTCCGACAGCTGGCAGGACGTGCCCGAGACTCTGGCGGAGGCCATTCGTGAGGCAAGGACCACCCTGGCCCGCACGTCCAACCCCCAGCTTTCCGATATGGGCCTGGACAGGGCCTATTTCGCGGAAATGCTGGCCGTGACCGGCGCGCTGTCCACGGATTTTTACACGGGCTATGTGCGCCTTAGCATCGACGTGGCGAACCTGCGCAGCGCGGTACGCTGCATCAGAGGGCATATGGACGAGGGCCTTTTGCGCACGGCGGTCATCGCCGGCGGCAACGTGTCCCCCGACCGGGTGTGCCGCGCCTACGCCGAGGGCGTGACGGAGGTATTTCACGACCGGGCCCTGGCCAAGTGCGCGGAGCTGGGACAGCAGGCTGTGGACGGCGCGCCCCTGGCGGCCTTCGAGCGCATGTGCGACAATGTACTGACGGAGTATCTGACCGCTGCCAAGCAGACGCCCTTTGGCCCGGCGGTGGCGGTGGCGTATCTGGCCAGTCTGGAGGCGGAGATCACCGCGGCCCGCATGGTCCTGTTGGGCAAGCGGAGCGGTCTCGGCCCGGAGACGCTGCGGGAAAGGTTGCGTGAGAGCTATGTATAAGATCGCGGTCATCGGCAGCCCGGACACGGTCATCGGGTTCAAGGCCCTGGGGCTGGACACCTTCCCCGTCCGGGAGGCCGCGGAGGCCCACGACATATTCCGGCGCATCACAAAGGCCGACCAGCCGGACGAGTACGCTGTGGTGTACCTGGAAGAAAACCTGGCGGAGCCCTTGAAGGCGGACATCGACAGGTTCAAGGACGTGCCCCGCCCGGCGGTGATTTTGATACCCGGTAAGGACGGGTCATTGGGCCTGGGCCAGTCGGCGCTGCAGGCCGCCGTGGAGCGGGCCGTGGGCGCCAATATTCTTTGAACCTGTATTCCCAGGCAGAACATTGCCGTCTGAACGGCCCTTTTTCCGTCAGGCTGCGTTGTTCCTCCTTGAAATACACAAAGTATTCCTGCGTCGTCTCGCCTTGCCTGACGAAAAAATTTCTCGTTCATCCAGCATATCCCGCCTGTGAAAACAGGTTCTGATTATTCCCCTTCTTGTGAAGGCAAAAATTACCGAAAGAAGGTTGAAGCATGAGCGGAACGATCACAAAAGTTTCCGGCCCGCTGGTGGTGGCCACCGGCCTGGCGGACGCCAACGTGTCCGACGTGGTGCGTGTGGGCAGCCAGCGGCTGATCGGCGAGATCCTCCAGATGAAGGGGGACAGCGCCTCCATCCAGGTCTATGAGGAGACGTCCGGCCTGGGGCCGGGGGCGCAGGTGGAGACCACCGGCACGCCCCTGAGCGTGGAGCTTGGGCCGGGGCTTCTGACCAATATATACGACGGCATCCAGCGGCCTCTGACCGAGATACGGGACGCCACCGGCGACACCATCGCCCGCGGCGTGGAGGTGGCCAGCCTGAACCGGAAGAAGCAGTGGGAGTTCAAGCCCACCGTCAAGGCCGGGGACATCGTAAAGGGCGGCGACGTGCTGGGCACGGTCCAGGAGACCACCGCCATCCTGCACAAGATCATGACGCCTCCCGGCGTGGCGGGCGTGGTCAAGTCCATCTCCGGCGGCAAGTACACCGTGGACGAGACGGTGGCCGTGGTGAAGGACGACAAGGGCGGCGAGCATAAGGTCACCATGATGCAGAAGTGGCCGGTGCGTGTGGCGCGGCCCTATAAGCACAAGTATATGCCCAGCCGGCCCATGAACAGCGGCCAGCGGGTCATCGATACCCTGTTC
>CANQJZ010000053.1 GCA_947624385.1 uncultured Oscillospiraceae bacterium | reverse complement strand
CAGGCTCAGGATCTAAAAGCAGGTTTCCGGCTGGAATGAACGATTAATTTTGTCCTTGACATGGGGAGCACATTATACATTACAGCACATTAGCACCTTACCAAAAACTATGCGCCGCACAGGATTTGAGGATTCCCAAATCAAGGCGGCGCTTTTTATGTTTTGTCTTATTCCTGATACTCTTCTGCCAAGTCACCATTCGCTGTCAAGATGCTTTTAGTCAGAGGCTGATCTGACCTCCACCGTCAGCAGACAAAAATATGTCCCCGGAGGGACATATTTTTATGGGTGGACCAGACTAGTCAGTGAGCGTGCTGGTCAAGGTGTAAACCACACCACCAGTGTAGGTACCAGGAGCCTGTTCCTCTGCTGCATACACGCCATAGAAGGCTTCTACCTTGGAGTCACCTTCAGTCCCATCGCCAGAGGCCACCTGAGTAGCAGCCGTAGGTACTGCGGCATATTTGTCATAGCCACTTTGAATCTGGGCCGAACCAGTCCCTACTAACTTGAAAAACAAGCCGTGCAAAATTTGAAGGTAAGCCGTGCGATTTTGGACTATCAGCCGTGCAAAATAGTGGTGCATTTCGCCCCGTTTGAAAAAGAGAGCCCATCCTCTTGTAAGATTTTTTGGTGCATCCAGAGCCTCTGCTGTGGGCCTGAAGCGCTCATAAATGGTGCAAATAGAGAAAGACACCCCCGATTTACAGGGATGTCTTTCACTTTGCTTGCACGCCACAAAAACTCCAAAAGTGACATGAAAAAGTGGTCCGAGTGACTGGACTTGAACCAGCGGCCTCCTGAACCCCATTCAGGCGCGATACCAAACTTCGCCACACCCGGTCGTGCGTTTGCCTGATTATACTAGCACAACGCACCGGAAATTGCAAGGGGTATTTTTCAGCGGGGCAGCGCCGGGGCCTCCATGTCGATCAGGGCGCGGAGCTGGTCGAAGGTACCGGGGGACAGCAGCGGCTGGGTGTTGGGCTCCTCCCACCAGACAAGCTCGCCGCCATCATCCGTGGCAAAGGCGTAGGTCTTCTGGCCAAACTCCACCCGGAGCATGTATTCATAGCTCCCCTCGGCCCAGCCCTCGTCGGTGACCAGCGCCTGAAAAGCGGGAATATTCTCCGGGGCGATGACGCCGATGTGGTTGCGGGCAGCGTCATAGACCGGCAGGGGCGACGGTTCCGGTGATGGGGCGGGGGTGCCGGACGGCGCAGCGTCGGCAGAGGACGCGGCCTCTTCGGGCGCGGGTACCGACCGTGCGGCGCGGCTTTCCCCGCCGGCGGCATCCGGCAGACTGACAAAGGCCGTGTCGTTCTGCGCCTCGGGCAGGTAAGCGGTCTGCCTGGTCCGGCCCCGGAGGGAGACGGTGGCCACGCCGGCTATTGCCAGCACGAGGCAGGCCGCGGCGGCCCAACGGGTCCATAGTCGGACACGGCGCTCACGGACCGGCCCGTTTTCACGTCGGCGGGCCGGGGCCTGACGCCCCTCGTCCCGGATACGCTCCATGACGCCGCCGGCCAGGTCACGGGGCGGCTCGGCCAGGTCCTCCCGGAGCTGGCTCGTCATGCCGGTGAAGGCGGCGAACACCCGGCGGCATTCCTCGCAGCCACGCACATGCTCCCGCAGTTCGGTCTGTTCCTCGTCGGTCAGGCCCTCGTCCAGCAGGCGGCTCATCAGCTCCTGATAGTATTCATGTTCCTGCATGCTGGCCGCCCCCTTTCCCGCCTGTGCTATCCGACGACGAAACACCGAAAAAGTTCCCGTCCCGCTCCAAAAGCGCGGCCAGCTTTCGCCGCGCCCGGAAAATGCGGCTCTTGACCGTGCCGGGCTCCAGGCCGGTGACCTGGGCGATCTCGTCGTAAGCAAGGCCGTTCACGTCCCGCAGGACAAGGGCCTGACGGAAGAGCGGCTCCAGCTTTGCCATATTGCGCCGCAGCGCCCGGCGCAGCTCCTGCTTTTCCAGCTCCCGCTGGGGGTCTGAACTGTCGTCCGGCAGGGGCAGGTCCTGGCCGTCTTCGTCGGTGAGAGGGCTCTCCCGCCGGCGGCTTGCCTTGCGCAGCATGTCCAGGCACACGTTGCTGGTCACCCGGTACAGCCACACGGACAGCTTGCTGCTGCCCTGGAACCGGTCCAGGGAGCGGTAGGCCCGGAAGAACGCCTCCTGGGAGGCGTCCAGCGCGTCCTGCTCGTTTCCCAGCATCCGCAGGGCCAGGTTATAGACGCCCTTTTCGTTTGCCCTGACCAGCGCCTCAAAGGCGTCCGTATCCCCGTCCAGGACCCGTGCGATGAGGGCGCGCTCCTCTTCTCTTGTCATCGGCAGTCACCTCAATTCCCGCTTGACCCGGCGGACCACGGCGCGTATGTCGTCCAGAGAGCTCACCTGCACCATTTCCCGTTTGATGGGCCCGGACCAGGGCACGCCCCGCAGGTACCAGCAAAGCTGTTTGCGCGCCTCCAGCGCCACGATGTATGGGTCCTTCCAGGCGCTGGCCAGCTCGAATTGCCCCAGAGCCGTGTCCATCCGCTCTGAAAGCGGCGGCAGCGCCGGCTCCGGCTGACCCGCCAGGGCGGCGTTGATACGGGCGAATATCCACGGGTCGCCGAAAGCGCCCCGGCCCACCATGCACATGTCCGCGCCGGTACGCTTCAGCACGCGGACCGCGGCGTCGCCGGAGAACACGTCCCCGTTGGCGATGACGGGGATGGACACCGCCGCCTTCACGTCCCGAATGATGTCCCAATCGGCCAGGCCCGCGTACATCTGGGTCCGGGTCCGGCCGTGGACGGTGAGCGCGGCGGCCCCGGCCTGCTGGCAGACCCGGGCAAATTCCACGGCGTTCACGTTCCCGCCGTCCCAGCCCTTGCGGAACTTCACCGTCACGGGCTTGCCGCCTGTGGCGGCGACGCAGGATTCGATGATGCGTCCGGCCTTGTCCGGGTCCCGCATGAGGGCGGAGCCGTCCCCGGCCTTGACGATCTTCCCCACGGGGCAGCCCATGTTGATGTCCAGCATATCCGCGCCGGAAAGCTCCAGCGCCAGGCCCGCCGCGTCGGCCATCACGGCCGGGTCCGAGCCGAATATCTGGGCCGCCACGGGCCGGTCATCGTCGGGACAGAATAAAAGCTCCTTTGTCTTGGGGTCGTTGTACACAAGCCCCCGGCTGGACACCATCTCCGTGCAGGTGAGGGCCGCGCCCTGCGCATAGCAGATATGCCGGAAGGCCGCGTCCGTGACCCCCGCCATGGGGGCCAGCGCCGCCTGTCCCCTTATCTCCACCTGCCCGATCTTCATGCGCGCCTCCCCGGTTTCCGGTACTGACGCCCATTTTAGCCGCAATGACCCGGGGTGTCAACCTTTGCGGGGCGTCTGCCTCTTACGCAGGACAAATGATAATCTTCTCTCCCCCAGTCAGCGCGGAGCGCTGACAGCCCCCTCGTCAGAGGGGGCCATATTCTTTTCCGCGGTAGAGAATCAGCCTCCCTCTGACGAGGGAGGTGGCGCGGCGCTTATCGGGGTCCCCACGCGGCACGCCTGTCGCGTGGGGAGAGGAGGCGCCGTGGGCTATTCGGGGTTTGCCGCTTGCGGCAAATCCCGACCTAGCCACGCGAGCGCCGACGACGGAGGGAGAGAACAATAAAATCGCCCCCTCGGAGAGGGGGCTGTCAACAATGCATAGCGCTTATTGCTCTTTCTGTTTGTGGAGCGTGTCGGCGATCTGCTGGACCTTCTCGTCGGTCAGGGTGAACTTCTTCACGAAGAACACGAACGCCACCGTCAGCCCCAGGATGGGCAGGATGGTCATTAAAAGCCGCAGGCCCGTGATGGTGCTGGCGCTCTGGGCCACGACGGCGCCGGTCTCGGAGGTGTCCCCCACCAGGCCGATGGCGTCCAGGCCGATGCCGGTGATGAACACGGCGATGCCGGAGGCGGCCTTCACCACGAAGGTCTGCATGGAGAAGATGACGCTCTCCTCCCGGCGGCCGGTCTTGAGCTGGCCGTAGTCCACCGAACTGGACAGGAACACCGTGGTCAGCACGGTCAGGATGCCGTTGGCCGCGAACACCAGCGCCCCGCACACGCAAAGCAGGATGAGGTTGGAGCTGAAGTCCAAAAAGCACACGATCAGTATGAGCCCGTAGCCCGCCATCGCCATCGTCAGGGCGCACTTGAAGATGGTCGTGTTGCCCAGCTTTTTGTGCAGCAGCGGGTACACCAGCATCATGCCCAGTATCTGGCAGGCACCGCCGACGGTGGTGAACACGGTGTAATTGCCCATCCAGCCGGTCCCGCCGAAGTCGTACTTGAAGAAGTAGATGACCAGGTTGCTCGTCAGGTACAGCGCCCCGTTGATCATCAGAATGGCCAGCACGGTTATCATGGCCTGGTCGTTGCGGAAAAGGGCCTTGAACATCTCCCCCACGGTGGAGGTGGACATTTTGCCGATGTCGTGCTCCTTCACCTTGGCGCAGCAGACGATCTCCGCCGCCACGAAGAGCACCGCTACGATCAGCGCGATACGGCCGAAGCCGGTGCGCTCATCGCCGCCGCCCAGAGCGGCCACCGCCAGAAGGGTGCCTACCTGGATGACCGCCGAGCCGATGCCGGCGCAGGTGCGGCCCACCACGGACAGGTTCTCCCGGTCCTTGGGCGTGTCGGTGACGGCGGGTATCATGGACCAGTAGGGGATGTCCATCATGGTATAGGTCACGCCCCAGACGATGTATATCACGGCGAAATACACCATCAGCCGGGCCTTGCTCATGTCCGGCGCGGCAAACAGGGCGTAGAGGACAAAGGCGTTGAGCACCGTGCCGCTGAGAAGCCAGGGCCGGAACCGGCCCCACTTCGTCCGTGTCTTGGCCACCAGAATGCCCATGAACGGGTCGTTCAGCGCGTCGAACACCCGGGCGATCATCAGGATCAGCCCCACGAAGGTGGCAGACAGGCCCAGGATGTCCTGGTAGAAGTACATCACATAGCTTGCGGACAGGGCGTACACCATGTCCTTGCCTACGGCGCCGATACCGAAGGCCGCGGTCTGGGAACGGGTCAGTTTCATGTCTTTCCTCTCCTCTTGATTAAAATTATGTAAACTGAGTTAGCGCTCCTTTGTCCCGTCTATGACGCCCACCGAGGCCAAAAACCGGCGGACCGCCTGGCCGTACTTTTCCGGGTCCAGGATATAGGCAATGGCGTGGGCCGCGTCGGGGATGGTGACGCGGGTCCTGGGGCTTACGCAGGCGTCGTATATCTCCCGGCTCATGTCGCAGGGGACGAACCGGTCGTCCTCCCCGTGGATGAGCAGGATGGGGACCTTGGCGTGGGCCACGGCCTTCACCGGGGCGGCGGCCGTCAGGCTGAAGCCGCCGTATAATCTGGCGCCAAGCAGGATGAAGGGGTACAGGGCGATGGACGCCGGGCCCATGCTGTCCCGCCCGACTTTTTTGATGATGGCGGAGGGGTCGGAATAGGGGCAGTCGGCCATAATGCCCTTGACCTCCTGCGGCAGGTCCAGGTCAGAGGCCATCAGCACCGTAGCCGCGCCCATGGACACGCCCGCCAGGACGATGGGCCGGCCGGGCCGCTTCTCCGCCGCATATTGGGCCCAGCTCAGGCAGTCGAACCGTTCTTTTACGCCGAAGCAAATGGTCTTGCCGTCGCTCTTGCCGTGGGCGCGCTGGTCCACCAGCAGCAGGTTCATGCCCAGCTGCCGGGCCAGCTTGCCGCCGCCGGCCATGTCCCGCAGGGCGGTGCTCTTGAAGCCGTGAAAGCCGATCAGAAGCGGCGCATTTTTATCCGCGGCGGGGTAGTACCGGCCAAATAATTTGGCCCCGTCGTAGGACCTGATCTCGACAGGCTCAAAGGGCACCGCGTCCATCTCGGAAATGAGGGCCGTCATCTTCTCCCGGTAGGGGTCGTATTGATGCTCCCGGGGCAGGTCGTAGGGGCTGGCCCTGTGGTCCGGGTGGTAAAAGGGGATGCGGTAGGCGGCGTAGCTCACCGCCAGGACAAGCGCGGCAATAACGATAAGTATTAAGATAAGCGTCAATTTTCTCCCTCCCTCTCAACTTTAACTTATTATAGAAGATGCACATGGAAAAATCAATATGTCCCCCGGGTCTGTTCGGTGTTGACAAATCCGCGAAAACATTCGATAATAAATCAGCGCGGTTCTCCCGCGCCATACACGAACAAAACGAGGAGGAAATGAAATGAAGAAACTGCTTGCTATCCTGCTGGCGGCGGTGATGGCCCTGAGCTGCGGCGCGACCGCCCTGGCGGCGGAGGAGCCGACTGTGTACAGCTACACGGTGTCTGACTTCTACATTGTTGCCGACAACGAGGAGATCGACCTGTCCGGCCTGGCCGTCACGTTGGACGCGGCGGAGAGCGACGGGATCCGTTCCGGCCGCATGCAGGTGAAGAACAACGGCGAGACCCTGGGCGAGTTCACCTTCACGATCACCCCGGAGGGCCTGATCGCCCTGCACCTGGACGGCACGACCCTGGGCGTCAAGGACTACGGCATCGACCTGAAGGCCATGCTGTCCCGTGGCATGCGGAGCGTCCTCGACAAGCTGGTGGACATCCTGCAGAGCGTGGACACTGACAGCGCGGCCCAGACGATCATCAACGACCTGCTGTGGACGCCGCCCGCGGTGGAGGAAGAGCCCGCGGCCGAGGAGGAGCCGGAGCCTGAGGTCGAGGAACCCGCGGAAGAGCCTGCTGTGACCGTTGAAATGCCCTCCATCTCCGTGGACTTTGAGGGCATCATCGACGCGCTGAGCGAGTGCGTCACCACCGAGACCACCAATATGGGCGGCGAAGAGTACGGCCCAGACGGCAGCGCGGTCACGATCCCGGACGGCGAGTACACCACCACGAACGTCGTCGTGGACACCGACACCATCGCCAGCATGCTGGATATGGTCAGCGTCAACGGCCAGTCCCTGGGCATTGGCGACGCGCTCAAGAGCTCCGGCATGGACCTCACCTTCACCGTCACTAAGACGGCCGGCGAGGCGGCCAAGCTTGGTCAGTTCAACTTCAGCGCCTCCGGCGGCGGTTACCTCTACACCGTGGGCGGCGGCGTCACCAGGGTCGAGAGCGACGAGGGCGCCCGGACCACCGTGTCCTACGGCACGTCCAGCGGCAGCATGGACGACCCGTCCGTCACCAGCGCGAGCGCGAAGATCACCGCCGTTCCCGCGGACGGGTCCTTTGCCGCCGCGCCTGTGGACGCCGGTTCTCTGGTCATGCTCTCCGACATGACGCCGGAAGAGGCTATGACGGAGCTGACCCAGTCGTTCGTCACACTGTTGACCGACATGCTGGCGCCTCTGGGCGAGGAAGTCCCCGCGGAGTAAAAAGCCACATAAATAATAATAAGGCCACTGTAAAGCACAGGTTTTACAGTGGCCTTTTCTTGCCTTTCGCAACGGAATGTGATACCATTCATGCGGGGGTGGGAGCATGGACGAAAAGGCGCGGGCGCTGGCCCGGTTCCGGGCGGCGCTGGAAGGCAGCGCGGACGAGCGGGCGCTGGACGAGGCGCTGTGGGACGCGCTCATCGCCCTGCAGGGCGAGACGTTTTCCACCGCCAAGGGCCTGGCCTATACCTATCTCATCCGGGAGCGCCGGGACGGCGAGATGAGCGGGGAGATGTTCATCAGCCGCAAGGAAAAGAGCATCACCCAAAGCACCGTGTTCATGGCCTTTCACAGGGCGCTGGAATTGAACGGCGTCGTGACCGGGCCCAAAAAGCTGGGCACCTTCGGGGCCAGCTACCTCTACCCGGTGTTTATCCGGCTGGGCGTCATAGGCGAGCGGTCGCCGGACGACCAGCTGGCGATGTTTTGAAATGCTTATTTACTATCAAGAAAGGCGAAAAAGATGGACCTGGAAAAGCTGAAGGAGCAGATGGACGAACTGGACGGCCAGATCGGCGCGCTGTTCGCACGCCGGATGGAGCTGAGCGCGGAGCTGGCAAAGGAGCGTCAGGCCCAGGGCCTGGCGCCCATGGACCTGGTGGGACAGCGGCAGGCCAGGGCCCGGTTTCAGCAGGCGGCGGGAGAGGACCTGGCCGGTTACGCCGGGGTGGTGTACGCCACCTTGCAGGACGTGAGCCAGAGCTATCAGGCGAGCCTCCTGCGGGGACCCAGCGAACTGTGCGAGCGGATCGCGAAAAGCCTGGAGACCACCCGCCAGCTCTTCCCCGAGACGGCCACCGTGGCATGCCAGGGGGTGGAGGGGGCCTATTCCCAAATCGCGGCGGACAAGCTCTTTGACCAGGCCCACATCTCCTATGTGCGCAGCTTTGAGGCGGTGTTTTCCGCCATCGCCAGCGGCTTCTGCCAGTACGGGGTGCTGCCATTGGAAAACAGCACCGCCGGGTCTGTCAACCGCATTTACGATCTGATGATGGCCTATAACTTCAGCATCGTCCGCTCCGTGCGGGTTAAGGTGGACCACAATCTGATGGTCCGGCCCGGCGTGAAAAGGGAGGACATCAGGGAGATATTCTCTCATGAACAGGCCATCGCCCAGTGCGCGGAGTTTTTAAAGTCCATGCCCGGGGTGAAGGTGACGGTGTGCGAGAATACCGCCGTGGCCGCGAAACGGGTGGCCGAGTCCGACCGGCGGGACATCGCGGCCCTCAGCTCTCACGCCTGCGGGGCGCTGTACGGCCTGGACACCCTGGCCGCCGACGTGCAGGACAAGGGCAACAACTACACCCGCTTCATCTGCATCGGCAAGGAGCCGGAGATCTTCCCCGGCGCGGACCGGACCAGCGTCATGCTCACCCTGAGCCACCGGCCGGGGGCGCTGTACCGGGTCATGAGCCGTATCACCGCATTGGGCATAAACCTGACAAAGCTGGAAAGCCGACCGCTGCCCGACCGGGACTTTGAGTTCATGTTCTATTTCGACCTGGAGACTTCCGTCTACTCTCCCCGGTTCATCCAGCTGATGGCCGACCTGGAGGAGCTTTGCGAGACGTTCCGGTATCTGGGCAGCTATTCCGAGATCGTCTGAGACGTGCTGACCTACGACCTGCAAAGGGCCGGTCAGGGGCCAAAATATTACGCCCTGTACCGCTTCATCCGGGACGATATCGCCACGGGTAATATAAAACCCGGGGAAAAGCTGCCCTCCAAGCGGGCGCTGGCGGCACACCTGGGCGTCAGCGCCGTGACGGTGGAGAGCGCCTATCAGCTTCTGGCCGACGAGGGGTATATACGCTCCCGGGAACGCAGCGGGTATTACGCCCTGGCGGTGGGAGCGCTTCCGGCGGCCCGGGGCAGGGACAGAGAGCCCCTGCGGCTGCTGCCGGAGGAATCGGCCGACGGCCAGACGGATTTTCCCTATGCCCTGTGGTTTCGGACGTTGCGCCGGGTCATCAGCGACCAGGGCCGGCGGCTGGTGGAGCGCTCCCCCAACGAGGGGTGCGCCGTGCTGCGAAACGCCATCGCCCGGTATTTGCTCCGGTACCGGGGCATGTACGCCCAGCCGGAGCAGATCGTGGTGGGCTCCGGCTCGGAGCAGCTTTACGGGGCCGTGGCCCGGATGCTGGGCAGCGACAGGACCTACGCCATCGAGTGGCCCGGCTACGGCCAGATCGAGGCGGTGTACCGGGGCTTTGGGGCCCGCGTTGAAAAGCTGCCCATCGGCCCGGACGGCATCGAGAGCGAAGCCCTCAAGGCCACGGCGGCGGACGTGCTGCACGTGACGCCTTTCCACAGCTGGCCCACCGGCGTCACAGCGCCCGCGCCCAAGCGGTATGAGTACCTGCAATGGGCGGACAGGACCGGCGGCTGGATCGTGGAGGACGATTTCGACAGCGAGTTTTTCATGCCCGGCAAGCCCCTGGAAAGCCTGTACGCCATGGACCAGCGGGGGCGGGTCATCTATATCAACACCTTTTCCCGGAGCCTGGCCCCGTCCATGCGCATGGGGTATATGATACTGCCCCGGGACCTGGCGCCGGTATACCGGGAGCGGGTGGGCATGTACTCCTGCTCCGTGCCGGTGCTGGAGCAGTATGCCTTGGCCGCGTTCATGGACCAAGGGCATTTCGAGCGGCATTTGAACCGCATGCGCCGGAAGCAGGAGGGCAAATAAGATGTTTGACGTGAAAGCGCTGGAATGGACCCGCCAGCCGGAGAGCTTTACGATTTGTGGCGATAAGATCGAGATCGTCACCAGGCCCCGCACGGACCTGTGGCAGCGGACCTATTACCACTTCCGCAACGACAACGCCCCCGTGCTGCAAATGCGCACAGGGGAGAAGTATTTTTCCTTCACGGTGAAGACGGAGTTTGAAAGCTCTCACCGGTTCGACCAGTGCGGCGTGGCGCTGTACCTGGACAGCGAGAACTGGCTGAAGGCGTCCGTCGAATACGAAAACGAGCGCTTCCAGCACCTGGGCAGCGTGGTCACCAACCACGGCTATTCGGACTGGTCCACCACCGAGATCGACGCCGGTATCAAGTCCATGTGGTACCGGCTCAGCCGCCGGGAGGACGATTTCTGCGTCGAGTGCTCCCCCGACGGGGTGCGGTTTTCCCAGATGCGGGTCTGCCACATGTGGGAGGCGGCGGGCGAGGTCCGCTTCGGCGTGTACGCCTGCAGCCCGGAGGATTCGTCCTTCCGGGCCACGTTCACCCACATGGACGTAGGGCCGTGTAAGTGGCCGGCCCACGACGGCCAGCCGCCGGATGAATAAAATACAGACGGCCTGCGGCGGGACTGAATGGTCCCGCCGCTGTTCAGTCTGTCAAAGAACTCCCCTAATGGGGGAGTTTTTGGTATAATAGGGGAAGAGAGAATGTGTGTGGGGGTAAAGAGATGGACGAATGGAGAAAAGATGCGCGGCGAGATGTGGTGATCACGGATATAGACGCGCTGGTGCC
>CANQJZ010000052.1 GCA_947624385.1 uncultured Oscillospiraceae bacterium | reverse complement strand
TCCTCCTGCTCCTCCTGGGGCTCGAAGCGGATCTTCACGTCGGCGAACTGGCCGTGGCCGCCGGTCTGCTTCTTGTGCCGGCCGTGGGTGTCCAGCGTCTTGCGGATCTTCTCCCGATAGGCCACCCGGGCGGGGTTCAGCTCCACCTCTACGCCGAACTTGCTCTTCAGCTTAGAGCACAGCACGTCGATGTGCATGTCGCCCGCGCCGGCCACCACCTGCTGGTGGGTCTCGGCGTTCAGGGTGACGGTGAAGGCCGGGTCCTCCTCGGACAGACGGGCGAGGCCCTGGGCCACTTTATCGTCCTGGCCCTTCACCTTGGGGGCGATGGCCATCTGGTAGCAGGGGATGTCGAAGGTGATACCGGGCAGAGCCTCCACGGCCCCGGCGGCGCAGAGCGTGTCGCCAGTCTTGGTGTCGGACAGCTTGCTCACCGCGCCTATATCGCCGCAGGCGATCTCGGTCACTTCCGTGTTCTTCTTGCCCTGCATGGAGTAGATATGGCCCAGCTTTTCCTGCGCGCCGCTGCGGGCGTTGGTCAGGGTCAGGTCCGGCGTTACTTTACCGGAGACGACCTTGAACAGGGAAAACTTGCCGAACTGGTCGGACACTGTCTTGTACACGATGGCCTTGACCGGGCCGTTGGGGTCGCAGGGTTTGCCGCCCTCGGCGGGAGCGGGGAAGACGGAGCAGACCGCGTCCAGGAAGATCTGGGTGCCCATGCCGGTAAAGGCGCTGCCGCAGTACACCGGGCAGATGGTCCCGTCGGCCACGCCGGAGCTCAGCGCGCCGGAGATCTCCTCCGGGGACAGCTCCATGGTCTCGAAGTACTTCTCCATCAGCTCCTCGCTGGTCTCGGCCGCGGACTCGGCCAGCTCGGTGTAAAGCTCGTCCAGCCGGCCGCTCATGGAATCGGGCACGGGGATCTCCACCCGCTTTTTGCCGTCCATCTTATAGGCCTTGCGGGTGATCACGTCCGCCACGCCCACGTACTTGTCCCCGTCCTTGATGGGGGCGGTCATGGCGCACACGGAGTTCCCGAAGCGCTCGCGCAGGCCGTCGAAAGTCTTGTCGAAGTCGGCGTGTTCCTCGTCCAGCTTGGAGATATAGAAGGCCCGGGGCTTGCCCGCGTCCTTCAGATACTTCCAGCTCTTCTCCGCGCCCACGTTGACGCCTTCCTTGGCGGCGACGCAGATGACGCCGATGTCGGCTGCGCGCAGGGCCTGGTAGACCTCGCCCACGAAGTCGAAGAATCCCGGCGTGTCGATGAGGTTGATCTTGCACGCGCCCCACTTCAGGTTCATGGTGGCGGCGGAGATGCTGATCTGGCGGCGGATCTCTTCCGGGTCGAAGTCGGAGACGGTGTTGCCGTCGGTGACCCTGCCCTGGCGGTCGGTCATGCCCGCCACGGACAGCAGATTCTCGGCGAACGAGGTCTTGCCGTTTCCGCCGTGGCCCAGCAGGGCGATGTTGCGGATGTTTTTCATTTCGTAGCTCATAGGTGTTCTCCTTCAACTAGACATGTATTGAAAAGCGTAATATCATCCAAAAAAGTATTATACACGATTGGCAAAATCTTGGCAATACACATAATTAAATTATTTTCACCGGCTCTGGCCGTAGGCCATGAACAGCACCGGCAGCGCCCACAGGCACATGTAGCTCAGCACGTTCCCGGCGTTGGCGGTATCGTACGCCCCGACCCGGCACAGCAGGAACATGGTGATCATGCCGATGACCGTGCCCAGCAGGGAAAGGACCGTGCCCACCCGGCAGGCGGTGTAGAGCTTCCGGCCCGCCTCGGCGGCGTCCACCAGCGGTCCCATGCCGCCCCGGCTCAGGATCGCCGCCACGGGAGAGGTGGTGTTCACGGCGGTGTTGGCCAGCCGGTACCGGTCCCGAAAAGTCGGGAAGTTGAAGTTGTCCGTGGGCATGCGGAAGAGCTGGCGTATCATCAGGGGGGTGATATTGAAGTCCCGGATGGCGAAGATGGGCTGGGTGCGGCCCTGCAAGAGCGTCACCAGCGCCTCCTGTACGCTGCTCACGGGGATATACTCGATGGTGAACACGCCCACCAGCTCGCCGCTGATGGCGGTACACACGGCGTTTTTCACGCTCATGTTCTGGGGCAGCCGGATGCCCATCAGGTTCATGAATCCCGCGGACCCCACCAGCACCTGCTCGCCGTTGACCCGGCCGGACAGGCCGCCGCCCTCGTGGCAGCGAAATTCCTCCGGCGTCACGGCGGAATAGCCCCGGCGGGTGACAAGCTCCGTGAACACCCCGGCCGCGCCGCTGCCCGAGGCCCGCAAAAGGCCGGCGGTGCAGGAGATGACCTTGTCCACGAACGCGCCCTCGAGAATGTTGATGCCGCTGAGCTTCATGGTCCCCGGCGGGAAAAGATCGGCGTCGGACAAAACCACGCGCCTTGACTTGCCGATGTCCGCGCAGCCCTCATAGCCCACGATGGCCGCGCCGGAGCTTTGCAGCTTACGGGCGATCATGGAGTAGGGCAGGGGAAAGCTGAGAAACGCGGTGAACGAGGCGCTGACGCTCAAAAGGGCCGACAGGGTGTGCAGGAAATAGGCGCCCTGGCCGTGTATGGACGCGGCGGCGGCCAGCAGCACGGAGGCGATCAGCAATATTGGCGCCGCCGTGGCGTAGGTGTTCCGGCACAGGTCCGGCTGTTCGCTGCGGCGCACGGCCCCGTCAAGGGACCGCTGGGCACGGCAGATATACCGGCCGCCCCGGCCCGCTTCCTCCGCTGTCACGGCGGAGGGGGACTTGCTGATGGCGGCGGCCCGCATGGACCTGGCCCGTGCCAGGCAGTCCAGCCGCTCGCCCCACAGCGCCGCGCCCAGGGAAAACGCGCCCACGGCGCAAAACGGCGCGTTCGTGCTGTTGCCCGTCAGCACCATGCAGGCGTCCACACAGCTCATGATCGCCGCCAGGGTGGCAAGAGACTCGCACCCCGGCCGCAGGTCGAAAAGCTGCCGCATGCCGGCCGCCAGAATGTCCAGCGTGGCCATCATCACCGTCAGCAGCAGCACCAGCGACACGCCCGCCTGGACCGACGTGCTGCGGCCCAGCATGCCGGCCATGGGAAAGCGCAGACATATCCACGCCAGCACCACGCACAGGAAAAAGCACACCCGGCACCGAAACCGCAGGGGCTTGATCTGCTGGCCGTAAAATTTGGCCGCCTTGGACGGGGACAGCTCCTCCGTCTCCTCATACTCCACCGGGTCCGGCCAGTTGGCCGCCTCCGCCTTCTGCATCTGGCGCATGGCCATCCTGGTGGCGACCAGGCGGACGAGCGGCTTCAAGAACCGGTCGGCGGCGCTCTCCTTTGGTGGCTCCGGCGGCTGGGCTGGTGCAGCCTCCTGGGACTCCTCCGCCGGCTCTTCCGGTGGGACTTCCTCTTCCTCCGGTTCCGGCGCGGGCTCAGGCTCCGGCTCCGCCGCCTCGCCGGGTATTTCCAGGTCGAGGGTGATGATGCCGTCGGGGGAGACCTCGAAGCGGCGCCTGGGCTTTGGCTGGGGCAGCACCCGCACGGGCTTGTCCGTCTGAACGGTCGGCTTGTCCGCCTGGTCGTCCTGCGCCGGCTCGTCTTCTTCCAGCAGCGCGCCCAGACCCGCCTTGTCGAAGCTGGACGCGCTGGCACGGCCGCGCTGGCTGATGGCCTCGCCCAGCGCCTCTATCACGATCTGGCGCGACCGCTGGGCGATGGCCTGGGCCTGGTCAACGGCGTTCACCGGCGGGGGAGAGGGTTCCTCCGGGGCGTTTTCGGCGCAGGAGACCGGCGCGGCCGGCGTATTTGACGCCGCGACGCGCTTTTTATAGTCCTCCAGCACGGATTCCAGGGAATACTCCCCGAAGTCCGGCAGCAGATTGTCCAGATACCGGTCACTCATGGCGCTGCCTTACGATCTCGTACAGGAGCACCGCCGCCGCGGCGGAGGCGTTCAGGGAGTTGACCCTGCCCATGAGCGGGATGCTCATGACAAAGTCGCAGCTTTCCCGGACCAGGCGGCTCATGCCCGCGCCCTCGGAGCCGATCACCAGGCATATGGGACCTTTCATATCGGTGCGCCAAAGGGGGCTTTCCCCGCCGGCCTCCGCGCCGTATATCCAAAGACCCCGGTCCTTCAGCGTCTGCAAGGCGGCGGCCAGATTGGGTACCCGGGCGATGAGCATATGCTCGGCGGCCCCGGCGCTTGTCTTGTCCGCGGCGGCGGTGATACCGGCGCTGCGGTGCCTGGGGATGATGACCCCGTGGGCCCCGGCGCACTCGGCGCAGCGGATGATGGCGCCAAGATTCCGGGGGTCCTCGATGCCGTCGCAGACCACCACGAAGGGGTCCTGCCCCAATTCTTCCGCATGGGCCAGTATATCCTCCGGGTCGCAGTACTCCCGTGCGGCGGCAACGGCGATGACGCCCTGGTGGGCGTGGGTCCGGCTCATGCCGTCCAGCTTGCGCCTGTCGCACTCCGTCACCACAGCCCCGGCATTTTTGGCGCTGGACGCGATAAAGGCCAGGGCCTTATCGCCGCTTCCCCGGACGAGAAACACCTTGTCCAGCGGCCGGCCGGCGCGAATGGCCTCCATGACCGCGTTTTTTCCCTCTATTACGTTTTCTTCCGACATATTCATACAGATTGTACTATACCACAACGCTTTGCGTTTTGGAAGACATAATTTGGCTTTTGCGTGAAAAATATGGGTCACAGGCCGTCGTAACAAATTTAATGTGGACTTTGGCGGCAAAAAAGGGTATGATTGGAAGGAGGTGATGGATGTGAGGAGCCTGAATCAAAAGATCGACCGGTTTTGCTGGGACCACCCCCGGTTCGGCATCCCCCGGCTGATGCTGTTCATCGTCGGCGGCAATATCCTGGTGTATCTCATCTCCATGATGGACACCACGGGTACGTTCGCGGGACTTTTGAGCTTCCAGCCGGCGCTGTTCTGCCGGGGGCAGATCTGGCGGCTGGTCACGTTCGTGTTCGTGCCCAACACCAGCGGTATTCTGTGGCTGGCCATCTCGCTGTACTTTTACTATTTCATCGGCTCCAGCCTGGAAAACGCCTGGGGCGCGGGCCGGTTCACCATCTATTATCTCGCCGGGATGGCGCTGACATGCCTTTACTCGCTGATCTTCTACTGGATCACAAAGCTGCCGGTGCCGGTCACGTCGGGATATTATCTCAACATGAGCCTGTTTTTCGCCTTCGCCACGCTCTGGCCGGACCAGATGGTGCTGCTGTTTTTCTTCATACCGCTGAAGATGAAGTGGCTTGCCTGGGCGGACGTGGCGCTGTTCGCGGTGGATTTCATACGGATCCTGACATCCGGAGCCCGCGGGGTGATGTTCACTTTCGCGCTGGGGCTGGCGCTGATCCCGGTGGTGGCGGTGGGCAACTACCTGCTGTTTTGCGGGGACTGGCTCTTTGACCGCATCCGGCCGAGCCGGGTCAAAGGCCGCGCCCAACAGCGGGCCAGGACCATCCAGTTCAAGCAGGCGGCCAAAAAGGCCCAGGCCCAGCAGCAGGCCCAGGGGTATACCCGCAAGTGCGCCGTGTGCGGCCGGACGGACCGGGACTATCCGGACCTGGAATTTCGCTATTGCAGCCGCTGCGCCGGCTATCACTGCTTCTGCATCGACCATATCAACAACCATGTCCATTTCACGGAGTGAGCCATCATGGAACGGTATCCAAAAGACAAAGGACGGCGGCAGGCGCCGCGGTCAAAGCAGTTTCCGGAGCTGCCGACCAGGACGCTTCTGGAGGGCGCCGCGCTGCTGGCGCTGGTGATAGGGCTCGTTTTCCTCGTCCGGGGCGTGAAGCGCGCCGCCGGGGGAGAGGGAGCCGTGACGGCCGGCGCTGTTTCCGGCGAGTTCGTCGCCGACACGGCGGAGGGGGAGCAGCCTGACCAGGCCCCTACGCCGGAGCCGGAGCCCACGGCGCTGCCGGAATTTGTGCCGGAGCATCGCACCGACCCGGAGATCACCCGGACCAAGTACATGGTGGACGGGGAGGAGACGGACCATTACAAGGCCGACGAGAGCCATATCATCGACTTTTCCGGCCCCGATGATTATACCCAGATGGAGGGCATCGTCACCTTCCGGGGCAACAATTTCCGCAACACGTCCAGCTATGGCACGGCGGCGCTGGACACGGCGGGGTTCGGGGACTACTGGACCGTGGAGACCGGCGCCATGGGCGGCTGGGGCGGCAGCGGCTGGACGGGTCAGCCCCTGGCCGTCAAGTGGCCCCAGGAGACAAAGCAGATCATGAATATGAAGGACTGGGCCAAGCAGAAGCAGGACCTGGTGGAAGTGATCTACGCCACCCTGGCCGGGCGGGTGTACTTCATCGATCTGGAGACCGGCCAGCAGACCCGGGACAGCCTCTATCTGGGCTATCCCTTCAAGGGGGCCGGGTCCCTGGACCCGAGAGGCTATCCGCTGATGTATCTGGGCGGCGGCGTGGCCGGGGACGGTACGCCCCGTATTCTCGTGGTGAGCCTCATCGACGGAGAGGTCCTCTTTGAGACCGGCAACAGCGACAGGTTCGCCCCCCGGGGCTGGTCCGCGTGGGACAGCGCGCCGCTGCTGGACGCCGAGACCGACCAGCTCATCTACCCCGGCGAGAACGGCGTTCTCTACCTCATCGACCTGAACACCTATTATGACCCGGCGGCCGGGACCATCGAGGTCCGCCCGGACGTGGTGAAATTCGCCTATTACACCAAGACGGGGGAGAAGTGGTACTACGGCATGGAAGACAGCGCCATCGCCTGGCGGGGCCATCTGTTCATCGCGGACAACGGCGCCAGCTTCCTGTGCATCGACCTGAACACGCTGGAGATCGAGTGGCGCTTTGACTGTTTGGACGACACCAACTGCACCGGCGTGATGGAGCTGGACGAGACGGGACACCCCTACATCTATATGAGCACGTCCTTCCACAACGGCTGGCGCAGTTCCACCACCGCCGAGATACCGGTCTGGAAGATCGACGCCGTGACGGGCAAGGAGGTCTGGCACCACAGCTACGAGTGCCACTCCATCACCGACCTGTCCGGCGGCTGCCAGGGCTCTCTCAGCCTGGGTACCGGCCCGCTGGAAGGAATTTTGTACGTGTCCATGGCCCGGTATCCCAACCTGAACGACGGCCACCTGCTGGCCCTGGACACGGAGACGGGCGAGGAGCTTTGGACCTTCCACTCCGAGAGCTACGGCTGGTCCACCCCCGTCACGTTCTATGACACCGACGGGTACGGCTACGTGCTGTACACCAGCGGCATCAACGGCGTGATGTACCTGTTCAACGGCAAGACCGGCGAGCTGCAGGACACCTTCGAGTTCAACTGCACCATGGAGGCCACCCCCATCGTGTACAACAACACCGTGGTCATCGGCACCCGCGACCAGCATATCTACGGCATCACGCTGCAATAGTCCTATACGCAAAACGGCCCTCCGGCGCTTGCCGGAGGGCCTTCAGGCCGTCAAAAAAGGTTTTTGACGGCCTGAAAACGCCGTGTTTTTCCCGGCGGCGAGCCGCCGCAAAAAACGCCGCTTCGTCGCCGCTCGCTGGGCTAGGTCGTGATTTGCCGCAAGCGGCAAACCCCGAATAGCCCGCGGCGTCTCCTCTCCCCACGCGACAGGCGTGTCGCGTGGGGGCCCCAAAACCACGCGCCCGCAAAGCGTGCGCATGGCGGCTATTTATCCCATTCGAGGCGGGACTACCGTCCCCCTCGAGCTCCCCCTTGCTTTACGCACGTTTGCTAATTTTTTGACAGTCTGACGGCCCTCCGGCGCTTGCCGGAGGGCCTTGTTATTTATCGAGCTTATTCCACGCTTATCATGTAATAATACACCGGCTGGCCGCCCCGGATGAGGCTGGTCTCCGCGTCGGGCAGCCGTGCGCCCAGCGCGCCGGAAAAGCTCTCCGCGTCGGCCTGGTTCACGTCCGCGCCGTAATACACGGTGACGAACTCCGGGGACAGCTCCGCGATGGCCGGGTCGATGCCCGCCACCAGCGCCTCGGTGTCCGCGAAGGAGCCCACCAGCTGGCCGTCCAGCAGGGTCAGATATTCCCCGGCCTTGATGTCGTGGCCGTCAAATTCCGAATCCCGTGCGGCGTATGTGATCTGCACGGTGTGTACCGCGCCCAGGGCGTCGTTGAAGTCCTGCTCCAAAGCCTCCGGGGTGCTGTCCGCCGTCAGGCGCATCATGGCGCTGATGCCCTGGCACACGGTCCGGGAGGGGATGACCACCACCTTTTTCGTGGTCATGGGGATGCACTGCTCGGCCGCCATGATGATGTTCTTGTTGTTGGGGAAGACGAACACGGTGTCCGCCGGCGTCCGGTTCACGGCCCGCAAAATATCCTCCGTGGCGGGGTTCATGGTCTGCCCGCCGGAGACGATATTGTCCGCCCCGAGCTGACGGAACAGCTCTTCCAGTCCGTCCCCCGCGCACACGCAAACGGTGCCCACGGGCTTTTCCGCCGGCACCGGGTCGGGGATGGCGTGGGGGTCGGCCTCGTCCGCCGGGGCGGGCTCGGCTTTGGGCTCGTCCGGCACCGCCAGGGTGGGTGTGTGCCCTTCCAGGGCGATATGCTGCTCCCGCAGGTTCTCCACCTTCACCGCCGTCATCGCGCCGTAGGTCAGCGCCTGGGTCAGGACCCGGCCGGGGGCGTTGGTGTGGATGTGCAGCTTCACGGTGTCCTCCCCGTCCAGCAGCACCACGCTGTCGCCCATATTGCCCAGGTAGGCCCGCAGCAGGTCCACGCTCTTCTTGTTGGCCTTGCGGATGACGCACTCGGTGCAATAGATATATTTGAGCTGTTCGTCGACGGCCTCCTGCTTGGCCTTGGGCGCGCCGTGGCCCTGGCTGACGGTCACGCGGCCCTCCAGCCAGCCCAGCATCGCCTCCAGCATGAGGATGTACCCATACCCGCCAGCGTCCACCACACCGGCCTTTTGCAGCACCGGGTTTTGGTTCACCGTATCGTCCAGCGCGGCCTTGCCGGCTTCCAAAGCGGCAAAGAGCATTTCCTCGAAATAGCCCGATTCCTTGGCCTTGGCCACGGCGGCCTCCGCCGCCAGACGGCTCACGGTCAATATGGTGCCCTCGGCGGGCTTCATGACCGCCTTATAGGCCGCCTCCACGCCGCCGGTCATGGCCTGGGCGTAATCCGCCGCGGAGGCGGTCTCCATCTTTTTAAGCCCCTTGGAAAGCCCCCGGAAAAGAAGGCTCAGGATGACGCCGGAGTTGCCCCTCGCGCCCCGCAGCAGGGCGGAGGCGGTGCGGGCGGCGGTGTCCGTCACGGTGGTCGCCTCTTTCTGGCGCAGCTCCGTGGCGGCGGAGCCAAGGGTCAGGCGCATGTTGGTGCCCGTGTCGCCGTCGGGGACGGGGAACACGTTCAGCTCGTTGATGGCCTGTTCGTTCGCTTCAAGGGCGTCGTATCCGCACAGGATCATGTCCCGCAGCGCGGCGCCGTCTATATACTCTCTCAAAGTCAGTTACCTCGATCCTGCCGGGAAGTCAGTCCATGTTCATGGAGTCGATGAAAACGTTCACCTGGTTCACAGGCACGCCGGTGGAGGCGGTGACCTTATAGCCCACCTCGGCGATGATGCTCTCGCACAGGGCGGACAGGTTCACCCCGTGGTCCACCACGATGTGCAGGTCAACGATGAGGGAATCGTCCTCCTCGAACCGGACGCTGACGCCCTTGGACATGGACTCCCGCCGCAGAAGCTGCCACACGCCGCTGTCCCGGCTGGCCATGCCTTTGACGCCGAAGCAGCTGGAGGCCGCGTCGCCCACGATGTTGGTGAACACGTCGGTGGAGATGTCGATGACGCCCTTGTCGCTCGCTTTTCTGACCAATGCAATGCCCCCCTTTGTAAAATACGCTCCTGCCATTATACAACATATGCCAAATAGAAACAAGATAAAAATTTCCGACACAAACTGTGGGGAAATGTGATAAAAAAGCCTTTTCAAGCGCAATGGCTTGTGTTATAATGTCTAAACGCAAGCAAGGCTCAGGCGGCCTTGTCTGCAAGCATGTCCGAAAATAATTTTACATAAAGGAGAGATACGCTTTATGTCCAGAGTTATCCGAAGCAAAAAGACGATGGACGGCAACAACGCCGCGGCGCACGTTTCGTATGCCTATACGGAAGTGGCGGCGATCTACCCCATCACGCCGTCCAGCCCGATGGCCGACTTTGTTGACCAGTGGGCCGCTGCCGGACAGAAGAATGTGTTCGGCACCACGGTCAAGGTCCAGGAGATGCAGTCCGAGGCCGGCGCGGCTGGCGCCGTTCACGGCAGCCTGAACGCCGGCGCGCTGACCACCACGTACACCGCCTCCCAGGGCCTGCTGCTGATGATCCCCAACATGTACAAGATCGCCGGCGAGCTGCTGCCCAGCGTGTTCCACGTGTCCGCCCGTACGGTGGCTTCCCACGCTCTGAACATCTTCGGCGACCACTCCGACGTGTATGCCTGCCGTCAGACCGGTTTCGCCATGCTGGCCGAGACCAACCCCCAGGAGGTCATGGACCTGGCCCCTGTGGCCCATCTGGCCGCGCTGAAGGGCCGTGTGCCGTTCATCAACTTCTTCGACGGCTTCCGCACCTCCCATGAACTGCAGAAGATCGAGGTCTGGGACTACAAGGACCTGGCCGACATGCTGGATATGGCCGACGTGGAGGCGTTCCGGGCCCGCGCCCTGAACCCCGAGCATCCCGTGATGCGCGGCAGCCATGAGAATGGCGACATCTTCTTCCAGAACCGCGAGGCCTCCAACAAGTACTATGACGCCCTGCCCGCCATCGTGGAAGAGATGATGGCCAAGGTCAACGACAAGCTGGGCACCGACTATCAGCTGTTCAACTACTACGGCGCGCCCGACGCCGAGCGCGTCATTATCGCCATGGGCTCCATCTGCGACGTGGCCGAGGAAGTCATCGACTACCTGACCGCCCAGGGCGAAAAAGTGGGCCTGGTGAAGGTCCGCCTGTTCCGGCCCTTCGCGCCGGAGAAGCTGCTGGCCGCCATCCCCGCCAGCGCCAAGAAGATCGCCGTTCTGGACCGGACCAAGGAGCCCGGCGCCCAGGGCGAGCCTCTGTACCTGGACGTTGTGACCGCGCTGGCCAACGCCGGCCGCACCGACGTGAAGGTCATCGGCGGCCGTTACGGCCTGGGCTCCAAGGACACGCCTCCCGCCACCGTGCTGGCCGTGTACAAGGAGCTGAAGAAGGACGCGCCCAAGCCCCAGTTTACCGTGGGCATCGTGGACGACGTGACCGGCCTGAGCCTGACGGAGGACGAGTCCCCCAACACCGCGGCCGAGGGCACCATCGAGTGCAAGTTCTGGGGCCTTGGCGGCGACGGCACCGTGGGCGCCAACAAGAACTCCATCAAGATCATCGGCGACTACACCGACAAATTCGTCCAGGCCTACTTCCAGTATGACTCCAAGAAGACCGGCGGCGTCACCATCAGCCACCTGCGCTTTGGCGACAAGCCCATCAAGAGCCCGTACTACATCAACAAGGCCGACTTCGTTGCCTGCCACAACCCCTCCTATGTGGACAAGGGGTTCAAGATGGTCCAGGACGTGAAGCCCGGCGGCGTGTACCTCAT
>CANQJZ010000051.1 GCA_947624385.1 uncultured Oscillospiraceae bacterium | reverse complement strand
ACAGACGCTGCGCGCTGTTGTACCAGAAAAATACCAGTCGTGCTCTCGCTTGCGCGAAACCGCACGACATGGTACAATGCGCGCATGACAAATCGGGTTAGGGGATACAGAGCTTCATGGCGACCGTTTATCTTGTGTGCGGCAAACTGTGCTGCGGCAAAAGCACTTACGCAAGGCAGCTGAAAGATGCCCATAAGGCCGTCATTTTGTCGGCGGACGAGATCATGCTGGCGGTATTTGGACTGTATGCCGGCGAAAAGCACGACGAATATGCCGCAAACGTGCGGACATATCTGTTTGAGAAATCGTTGGAGCTCATCCAAACAGGCGTCAATGTGGTCCTCGATTGGGGCTTTTGGACCAAAGCCGCAAGATGCGAGGCAAAGATGTTTTATTGGAGCCGGAATATAGACTGCGAACTGCATTATCTCAATATCAGCGATGAGGTCTGGCAAGCGCGTATAGCTCAGAGGAATCAGTCTGTGCTGGCGGGCAAAACGACAGCCTATATCGTTGACAGCGCCCTTGCCGCGAAATTTGAAGCGAGATTTGAGCTCCCGGCCAAAGATGAAGTTGACGTATGGGTCTGCGGATAGATTTATATTTTTAGTCATACGAACCATCTGTTGTATATCTGCCGGAAGCGGTCGCTGGAACGGTAAATCGGAAATGGGAGGGACAGAAAGTGCGCAGCGATTATCCAGCGATCATTGGACGCCATGTTCACGGTAAGATCGACAGGCCCATTGGCAGCTATCACCCGCGTCATGCGGATACGATCTATCCAGTCAATTATGGGTATGTTGAAGATCGTTTTGCGGAAGATGGCGCTGAACAAGATATTTACCTGTTAGGCATCGATGTTCCGGTGAAGGAATTTGAAGGCCGTGTTATTGCTGTTTATCGCAGGTGTGATGATGTTGAAGATAAATGGATCGTCTCGGCATATGGAGAAGATTATCCGGATGAAGTTATCCTGAAGCAGATAGCCTTTCAGGAACAATATTTTCACGGAGAGCTGCTTCGGTGAATTTCCGTTATCCGCGCCGTAAGGCGCACCGCTTGGAAAGCCTCCCCTGTGTAAGGGGAGGCGGCGCGGCTTCGCCGCGTCGGAGGGGTTGTTACCAGACCTAAAGCATGGTAACAATCCCCCAGTCACCGCCTGACGGCGGCGACAGCCCCCTTTACACAAGGGGGCCGTCCATAATGTGCGCCTGCGGCGCGATCAAATTTGTCTCTCCCTCAGTCAGCGCCAAAGGCGCTGACAGCCCCATGGGGTCCCCAAAAGGCACGCTTGCCTTTTGGGGAGAGGAGGCGCCGCGGGCTATTCGGGGCTTGCCGCTTGCGGCGAATCCCGACCTAGCCATGCGTGCTCCGACGACAGAGGGGGCCTTGGAAAGCGGAAGAATATTTAAATTATCCTGGCACAGCGAGCGGCGACGACAGAGGGGGCGCACTGCGGCGCGATTTATGACAGGGGGGTTGAGTATGTGTCTGATATGCGACAGGATCGGGATGATCCGGCGGGGCGAGAACCCCTATTTTGTCCGGGAGCTGGAGACGGGCTATGTGGTGCTGGGCGACCACCAGCGGTTTTACGGCTATACGCTGTTTCTCTATAAGCACCATGGGGACAAGACCGAGCTTTTCCACCTGGACGCAGCGGAGCGGGCCAGGTTTATGGAGGAAATGACGCTGGTGGCACAGGCGGTGTCCAGGGCGTTTCAGGCGGAGAAGATGAATTATGAGCTGCTGGGCATGGGGGACGCGCACCTGCACTGGCACCTGTTCCCCCGGCGGGCCGGGGACATTGGCGGCTACGGCAACGGCGGCAGGGGCCCGGTGTGGTGGTATCCCATGGAGAAGATGTACGCCGACGAAAACCGGCCCTCGCCCGTGGAGCTGGCGGAGATGAAACGAAAGCTGCAAACGGAACTGGACCGGGTGTTTGGGGAGGACCCGGCGGGGGCGATTTAGGCTCGCCTCCTTAATATGATCGCGCCGGAGGCGCACCTTTTTGACAAGGGACTTTTGAAAGTAAGCGATGACGAGGACACGGCGGGAGGTGGGCCATGAGAGACGGCGCGGCCCTATGGGCGGATATCCCGCACAGCGGCGGCTGGACGGCGGTGGAGGAAGTCACAAAGGGGTGGTCCAGCGATCGGAAATATCTGATCGCCACCAATGACGGGAAACGGCTGCTCAGGCTCTCCGACGGCGAACAATACCAGACCAAGAAAAAGGAATACGAGATCATCCAAAAGTACGCCGCGCTGGGGTTTGACATGTCCAAGCCGGTGGGGTTTGGGCTGTGCGACGGCGGAAAGCGGGTGTACATGCTCATGAGCTGGGTGGAGGGCGTGGAGCTGGAAAGCGCGCTGCCCGGACTGGCGGAGGATGAGCAGTACCGGCTGGGGCGCGAGGCGGGGCGCATTTTGCGGAAAATTCACGCCCTGCCGGTGGCCGACGAGGACGTTCCCAGCCAGACGAAAAAGGCGAAAAAGCTGGCACAATTGGAACGGTACGAATCGTCAAGGCTGCGGCAGGACGGGGACCAGGCCGTGCTCCGGTACGTGCGGGAGAACATCGACCGGATATGGCGGCAGCCGCCGGCGTATCTGCACGGGGACTATCACCCCGGCAACCTGATCTATACGCCGGAGGGGAACCTGGGGGTGATCGACTTCAACCGGTGGGAGGTCGGGGACCCCTACGAGGAATTTTATAAGCTGGAGAGCTTCGGGGTCGAGTGCAGCGTGCCATATTGCGTGGGGCAGATCGACGCATACTTTGACGACGATGTGCCGGAGGAATTTTGGCAGACGCTGGCGGTCTATGTTGCCCACGCGGCGCTGCACTCCATCAAGTGGGCGGAAAAATTCGGGCAGCGGGATATCGACGGCATGGCGGCCAGGTACCGGCGGGCCATGGACAGCTACGACGGGTTCAGGGAGATCATACCGGGGTGGTATCGGGGGTATAAAGATGGGAAATAGATCATCTCTCCCCCAGTCAGCGCAAAGCGCTGACAGCCCCCTCGTCAGAGGGGGCCTTGGAAAGAGGAAAATTCATTGAAAATAGCCTCCCTCTGACGAGGGAGGTGGCGCGGCGTAAGCCGCGACGGAAGGAGAGATATTTAAATCGCGCCGGAGGCGCACAGCAATCCCCCCGAGCCGCCAAAGGCGGCCCACCCCCCTTTGACAAGGGGGCCATTCAAAGCGGAAGAGATCATTCGGGAGAAGGACGATGGGAAATAAGAAGCAGAAAATTGAAAAGACAAACGTGATGCGGGTGATGGAGCAGAAAAAAGCCGCGTACACGGCCCATTATTACGGGGACACCGACGCTATCAGCGGCGCGGAGGTGGCGGCCGTGCTGGGGCAGGACCCGGCAAGGGTGTTCAAGACGCTGGTCACCGTGGCCGGCAGCGGGGAGCACTACGTATTTCTGGTGCCGGTGGAAAAGGAGCTGGACCTGAAAAAAGCGGCCAGGGCCGTGGGCGAGAAGAGCATCGAGATGATAAAGTCCAAAGAGCTGCTGCCCCTGACCGGATATATACACGGGGGCTGCTCCCCGGTGGGGATGAAAAAGCCCTTCCGGACCGTGATAGACGCCAGTGCTGCCGAGTTCGACGCGATATTATTCAGCGCCGGGAAGATCGGCTATCAGGCGGAGACGGGGCTGGCGGAGCTGAAAAAAGTCATAGATTTTGAACTGGAAGATATAAAGATTTGAGGTAGAAAAATGGGAAAATACGATCTGGTGATATTCGATTTGGACGGGACGATACTGTATACGCTGGAGGATCTGAAAAACAGCCTGAACTATGCGCTTTCCCGCCACGGGTTTGCCCAGCGGACGCTGGAGGAAGTGCGGCGGTTCGTGGGCAACGGGGTGCGGATGCTGGTCCAGCGGGGCGCGCCGGCCGGTACGGACCCGGCGGAGCTGGACAGGCTCTATGAGACGTTCCATGAGCACTATCATCTGCACGATCTGGATACCACCCGGCCATACGAGGGGGTCCCGGAATTGATGGACAGGCTGCGGGCCGCGGGGCTGCGGCTGGCGGTGGTGTCCAATAAGGTGGACTTCGCCGTGAAGGACCTGTGTGAGCGGTTTTACCCCGGGGTGTTTGAAGCGGCGTTGGGGGAAAGGCCAGGGGTGGCGAAAAAGCCCGCGCCGGACCTGGTGAACGCGGTGCTGGCCGACACGGGTATTTCCCGGGAAAAGACCGTGTACGTGGGCGACTCGGAAGTGGACCTGCAGACCGCCCGAAACGCCGGGATGGACGAGGTGATCGTGAGCTGGGGGTTCCGGACCGTGGCGGAGCTGAGGGAACGAGGCGCGACGCGTATCGTGGACACGCCCGAGGCGCTGTATGCGGAACTGGTGCGATGAAGAATATACCGCCCTTTGAGGGCTTTCCAAAGGACCTGCCCGCGTTTTTATGGGGGCTGTCTTTGAACAACGAGCGGCCCTGGTTCAACGAGCACCGGGCGGATTTCGAGCGGTGTCTCGATGTCCCCATCCACGCCCTGGCGGAGGACCTGCGGCAGGTCATGCAGGACAGGCATCCGGGGCTGGCCCCGGCGCTGCACGTGTCCCGTATATGGCGGGACGCCAGGCGGCTTTTTGGGCGCGGGCCGTTCAAGGACCATATGTGGTTCTCCCTGGGGCTGTCCGGGGAGATATATACGCCGCTGCCCCAGTTCTGGTTCGGCATCGACGCCACCAGCTGGGAGGCGGGTATGGGGTGCTGGAACATGCAGGGGGAGCTCTTGGAGCGCTGGCGCGCCAGTATCGACGCACGGCCCGCCAAGCTTTCCAAGATCGTCCGGGCTTTGAATAAGCACCCGGAGCTGGGGCATTACTGGCAGGTGTACAAAAAGCCCAAGGGCGATCCGGGGCCGCTGCTGTACGACTGGTACAACGCCAGGAGCGTGGAGCTCGGCCGGAAGGTGTGGTTCGAGCCGGACCCGCCGGGGAAGGAGCTGTTGGAGCAGGTGCTGGAGATATACGAGACGCTCCTGCCGCTGTATGAGTATTTGGAGAGAATATGAAGGAAAAAGCCTCCCCTGTGCAAGGGGAGGTGCCGAGTGATGGGGTCCCCAAAAGGCACGCTTGCCTTTTGGGGAGAGGAGACGCCGCGGGCTATCCGGGGTTTGCCGCTTGCGGCAAATCACGGCCTAGCCCAGCGAGCGACGACGAAGGCGGAGGGGTTGTCACCCCTCACGCCCTCTTAAACCTTACGACCCCCACGGCGTGGGCCAGTGCCACCAGATTTTCCGCCTCCTCGGACCGGACCAGCACCTCCTGCCAGCCCTGGCCGTCCACGGACCCGAACGCCGCGTCGCACCAGCACGCGTCCAGCCCAAGGCCGAACACCAGCGTCTCGGCCCCGCACCGGTCCCGCATCGCCGCGAGACACGCTTCAGCATCGCCCATGACGGCCCGCTGTCCCGGACCGACGAACCCCTCGTCAATGGCCAGCGCCTCCAGCGCTTCTGCCACGGTCTGGCCGTCTTTCACGGCCCGGGCGAAATAACGCCGCCGCACCGGCCCCGCCGCCGACCACGGCACCCGCGGAAACACCTTCCGCCGCAGGGCCTCCAGCGCGTCGTCCTCAAATACCCGCTCCATGCAGCGCACCTCACCCTTTCTCGCCCCGGGCGGGCACATTCAGCAGCACGATGGCGGCGAAAATGAGCCCTATCCCGGCGGCGCTCATCACGGTCAGCTTTTCATGAAAGGCCACGATGCCCGTGACCGTTGCCACCAGCGGCTCAAAAAACGCCAGCACCGACGCCTTGCCCGCCTCCACGTGCTCCAGCCCTTTTGTGTAGCAGATGTAGGGCATGAACGTGCTCACCAGCCCCAGACCCAGCGCCAGCGCCATCGTCCGGCCGCCGCCCAGCACCACCGACGCCGCCTGACCCATATGCACAAAGGGCGCGAGGCACACCGTGGACACCACGAAGGTATAGAAGATGAGCGTAAAGCTGTGGTATTTTTTCAGCGCCACCTTGCCGAAAATGCTGTAGGTGGCGTACCCGAACCCCGCGCCGACGCCGGTGAGCAGCCCCGCGGGCGTGATGCCGCCCCTGGCGATGCCGCTGACCAGCACGCACCCGCCGAAGGCCAGCGCCAGCGCCGCCAGCTTCCGGGCCGTGATCTTCTCCTTGAAAAACGCCGCCGACATGAGCATGACGAAGCATGGCGCCGTGTACAGCAGCACGGACGCGGCCGCCAGGGTGGTAAGCTGGATGGTGGTGAAGTAGCACACGTTGAAAAACACGATGCTCACCAGCCCCGTACCCAGAAATATCCACCCGTCCCGCCACGCGATGCGGAACATGCCCCTGTCCCTGACCAGCAGGTACAGGCCCATGCACGCCACCACGACCACGCTGCGCACAAACGTGATCTGCAAGGCCGAAAGGCCCGCCGCCGTCAGCGGCCTTGTGAACAGGCCGATGAAGCCCCAGCCGGCCGCCGCCGTCAATATCATCGCCACCGCCGCCGCGTTTTTGTTTTTCATGTCTTTCGCCGTCCCGCTAAATGATTTTCCACATTGTAGCACGGTCATTTGCATAAATCCATTTCCATTTCCGCCAAAATCCCGCCCTGCGGCGGCTTGCGTCCTGACAGGGGATGTGCTATCCTTGCCGGGGAGGGAGGCGAAACCATGGACATTTACGGCACCCTTGGTCCGGCCTGTTCGGACGGGGCCACGCTGGAGGCCATGTTCCGCTCGGGCATGACCGGCGTGCGGCTCAACCTGTCCCACGTTTCCCTGGGGGATTCGTCGGACCTGCTCACGCGTCTGCACCAAGCGGCGGACCGCTGCGGCGTGATACCAAAGCTGCTCATCGACATGCAGGGCCCGGAGCTGCGGGTGGGCGTTTTACCGGCCCCCCTGCCGCTGGAAACGGGCAGTACCGTTACCCTTGGCCCCGACGGCATACCCGTCCCGGCGCTGGTGCTGCCCCATATGACCCCCGGCCAGCCGGTTTTGCTGGACGACGGCAAGCTCCTGCTGCGTGTGCTGGACAATACCGGCCAGAGCGCCACCGCCGCCGTGGAGCGGGGCGGCATGCTGCAAAGCCGCAAGAGCATCGCCCTCCCGGGCGCGGACATCGACCCGCCCGCCATGACGGACGCGGACCGGGCCAATATACTGGACGCGGCGGCTTTTGGCGTCACGGGGGTGATGCAGCCGTTCGTGCGCAGCCGCGCCGACCTTGAGGCCGTCCGGACGGCGCTGGACCAGGCCGGCGGAGCGCATATCCGCCTGTACGCCAAGATCGAGAACCTGACCGGCGCGGCGAATTTGCCCGCGCTTTTACCGGCGGCGGACGAGATCGTGATCGCCCGCGGCGACCTGGGCAACGCCCAGCCCCTGTGGAAGCTCCCGGCCCTGCAAAAGCGCATCGCCGCCCAATGCCGCGCCGCGGGAAAGCCCTTCATGGTGGTGACCCAGATGCTTGCCTCCATGGAGCGGGAGAGCGTTCCCACCCGCGCCGAGGTCAGCGACATTTTCAACGCGGTCCTGGACGGCGCGTCGGACCTGATGCTCACCGGGGAGACCGCCGTGGGAAAACACCCGGCCGAGGCCATCCGCTATCTTGCCAACACCGCCCGCGAGGCGGAGCGTTTTGCCCTGTAACGGCGTAAAATTCGTCTTCCGCAACCGCCCGTTGCGCTTTTTCCCGCTCCGGCTGGTAGATTCGCAACCGCGCCATTTCCTATACTGGCGGTACATAAACAAAAGGAGGGGCTTTCCATGACGCTGGCTGAAAAGATCGTCTGGTGCCGCAGGCGTGCGGGCCTGTCTCAGGAGGAATTGGCGGAAAAGGTGGGCGTGTCCCGCCAGGCGGTGAGCAAGTGGGAGCTGGGTGACGCCACGCCGGAGGTGGGCAAGCTGCTGGCCCTGGCCCGGACCTTTGGGGTGACCACGGACTGGCTGCTTTCGGAGGACGGTCCGGCGGCTGACGCCCCGCCCGCCGACCGCGGCGGCACTTCCTCCTGGGTGGACGCGGTACCCGGCGCCATCGGCCGTCTGCTGCGGCAGTACGGGTGGCTGTTCGGGGTGTATCTGGCCATAGGCGGCGGCCTGATCGCCGCCCTGGGCCTGGTGGGGCGGCACATGTTCCGCACGTTCATAACCAACCCCTTTGGACCCACCCCGTCCAACCCCGGCGTCACCCTGTGTACGTTCGCCGCCGCGGTGGGCGCGGTCATGCTGATCGCCGGCGTGGTCATCGCCCTGACCCTGTATCGCAAACGGCGCTGACCGGCCAAAGCTATTTTATGATTCGAGGCATAACATGGAAATTTTAGAATTTTATTCCCTGCCCCAACAGGAGCGCGACCGCTGGCTGGGGGCGATCCAGCAAAGCGACTGGGCCGCGGGCCAGCTTCTCTACTGGCTGTTGTGCTCCGGCGCCTTCCGACCTCTGTGCGGCAAGACGGCCCGTGTCTATCTTCTGACGGATGGGGAAGATCTTGTCAGCTTTTGCACCCTGGCGGAGCTGGACGACGTGCGGGACACGGACCTGGGCCCCTGGATAGGCTTTGTGTACACCTTCCCGGCCTGGCGCGGCCACCGGCACGTGGGCCGTCTTCTGGACCACGCCTACCAAACCGCGCTGTCCGAGGGCGCGGCGCACGTCTACATCTCCACCGGCCACACCGGCCTTTACGAAAAATACGGCTGGCATTTTGACCGCCTCCTGCCGGACATGAACGGCGAAGACTCCCGCATATACGTAAAGGACGCATAAACCAAGCCTCCCTCGTCAGAGGGAGGCTATTTTCAATGAATTTTCCATATTTCATTTTGCGGCACATACCAGTCTGGCTTTTTCTTCTCTTCCCGGTCGGTGTCCTCGGAGGTTCTCACAAAAACCGCTTGCATTGCGCACTTTGGCGTTGGCGCGCTATAATGAATCCAACGGAATAACAAAGGCGGGACTTGGAGCGGTTAGCGACACTCCAAGCCCCTATGCAGGAGAATGGTGCTCTCCTACACAGCAATAATGCGCCCAAGGCACATTATACTTTTTCCCGGTTGCTTTGACAAGGGGAAAAGGTTGCCGCTTTGTGTTGTGTTGTGCGCGGTGTGGGGAACAGTCCCTGCACCGCTTTTGTTGTTCCGGCAGGAAAGCTCGGGGGCGCGAGAGCGTCCCCGGGCCGGACCTGTCGAAATGACGACAACTAATAATGAAAGGAAGGAACATACCATGGTAAAGCGCAGTCTATGCTTGCTCCTGGCGCTGGCGACGGTGTTCTCTTTGGCCGCCCCGGCGTTCGCGGAGGAAGAAGCGGTTGCTGAACCGGAAGAACCCGTTGTGACGGAAGTACCCGTGGAGGCGGCGGAAGTCGTCGAAGCGGAGGAGGAACCGGTCGAGGTTACGGAGGAATCCGTCGAGGAACCGGAAGAAGCCCCCGAGACGGAGGCCCCAGTAGACGAGCCCGTGCCCGCGGCGGAGTCCGGCACCTGCGGCAACGGTGTGACCTATACCCTGACGGACGACGGGCTTCTCACCATCTCCGGCAGCGGTGAGATCGGATGGAGCGTGTTTGACGGCCGGAGCGATGTCAAAACGGTCGTCATAGAAAACGGCGTGACCGAAATTGGGAGCTATGCGTTTCGTGATTGCACGTCGCTGACGGACGTGACGATCCCGAACAGCGTGACCAGCATTGAGGATGCTGCGTTTACAAACTGTATTTCTCTGGAGCACTTGACGCTGCCGGAGGGTCTGGCTGCGATCGGGGTGGAAGCGTTTTATGGGTGTGCATCGCTGAGGAGCATGAATATCCCGGACAGCGTGACCAGCATAGGAAATGGTGCCTTTTACGACTGCGCGGCGTTGGAGAGCGCGACGCTTCCAGAGGGCTTGACCAGCATCGGGGAAGGCACGTTTTTGTACTGCGCCTCGTTGACAAACGTGACGCTCCCGAACAGCATGACCACCATCGGAGGCAGCGCGTTTGGCGAATGCGTTTCGTTGGAGAGCGTGACGCTTCCAGAGGGCTTGACCAGCATCGGGGAATCAGCATTTATGAACTGCAGTTCGTTGAGCGATGCCGCCATCCCCAGCAGTGTGACCACCATCGGGGAGAACGCATTTTGCGGCTGCGGCGCCTTGACCAGCGTGACGATTCCGGACGGCGTGACCAGCATTGAGTTCGCCGTGTTTTTTGGCTGTGAAAATCTGAATAGCGTGACGATCCCGGATAGCGTAACAAGCATTGAGGGTTGGGCTTTTCTCGGGTGCCATTCGCTCAGGAGCATAACGATCCCGGCCAGCGTGACCAGCATCGGGGAAGGTGCGTTTGAAGGCTGCCCGCTGACCATAAGAGGCCATGCCAACTCCGCCGCGCAAAGGTATGCCGAGGAAAATTCGATCCGGTTCGTGGACCTGGACGCTGCGCCGGTGACGTCTGGTCCCTGTGGCGAGAATGTCACGTGGTCTTTTGAAGGAGATACGCTGACCATCTCCGGCTCCGGGCCAATGGAGGACAAAATCAATGATGTTGTTCCCTGGCTTGACTTGCAAGAGCAGATTAAAAACGTTGACATCCAAGCGGGTGTGACCACCATCGGGGCCTATGCGTTTTCCGAATGTGAGCATCTGCAAAGTGTGGCGATCCCGAATGGCGTCACCAGCATCGGCGCTGGCGCGTTTATGTACTGCACCTCGTTGACCAGAGTGGCGATTCCGGAGGGCGTCACCGTCATCGGGCCCAACGCCTTTGCTGGCTGCACGTCGCTGACCGATGTGACCATCCCGGACAGCGTGACCAGCGTTGGGCAAGATGCTTTTACCGGCACGCCGTGGCTGGGAAAAATCGGCTTTTTGGTCGTGAATGGTGCGCTCATCGCCTATGGCGGTCCCGGAGGGAGCGCGACGATCCCGAATGGCGTGACCAGCATCGGGCAATATGCGTTTATAAACTGCACGACGCTGACCAGCGTGACGATCCCGGAGGGTGTCACCGGCATCGGAGCACAGGCATTTTGGAACTGCTCCTCACTGGAGAGCGTGACGTTCCCGGCCAGCGTGACTTATATCGGGGATATGGCGTTCGAGGGTACGCCCTGGCTGAAAGCGATGGGCGATCTTCCCGTGGTGAACGGTATCCTGCTGGCTTATCAGGGCACAGCCACCAGTGTGACGATCCCGGATGGCGTCACCAGCATCGCGCCACAGGTGTTTTTCGGCCGCACATTGCTGACCGACGTGACGCTCCCGGAGAGCTTGACCAGCATCGAGTACGCTGCGTTTGCCAACTGCATGTCGCTGAAGAGCGTGACGCTCCCGAAAAATTTGATCAGCATCGGGACCGCCGCATTTTCTAACTGCGCGTCGCTGGAGAGCGTAACGGTCCCTGCCAGCGTGGCCAGCATTGATTGGTATGCGTTTGCCCAATGCAGCCGGCTGACGAGCATAACGATCCTGAATCCCAAGTGCGTGATTCCTTCTGAGACTGCTGATGAGGCGGGTGCGCTGGGCATTCCCGGAACCACCACGGTCTTTGGCTATAGCGGCTCTACGGCGGAGGCATATGCCGCTGCGCATAAATATGCGTTCCAGCTGTTGGGCGACGCGCCCACGCCCACCGACACCCCCTCACCGAGGGGGCCGCGGCAGGTTATCATACGAAGTGCAACACCCGTGGGGGTGAAACAGCAAAGAGACAACATAGCCCAAATCGTGTAAAAT
>CANQJZ010000050.1 GCA_947624385.1 uncultured Oscillospiraceae bacterium | reverse complement strand
CCTGATGCAGCGGACCGTGCTGATCGCCAACACCTCCGATATGCCCGTGGCGGCCCGCGAGGCCAGCATCTACACCGGCATCACCATCGCCGAGTACTTCCGGGATATGGGCTACGATGTGGCGGTCCTGGCCGACTCCACCTCCCGCTGGGCCGAGGCCCTGCGTGAGATGAGCGGCCGTCTGGAAGAGATGCCCGGCGAGGAGGGCTATCCCGCCTATCTGGCCAGCCGTCTGGCCCAGTATTACGAGCGGGCCGGCGTCGTCGAGTGCCTGGGCAGCGACAGCCGCCAGGGCTCCATCACCGCCATCGGCGCCGTGTCCCCTCCGGGCGGCGATACCTCCGAGCCCGTCAGCCAGTCCACCATGCGCATCGTCAAGGTGTTCTGGGGGCTGGACAGCTCCCTGGCCTACGCCCGGCACTTCCCGGCCATCAACTGGCTGACCTCCTACAGCCTTTATGTGGATACCCTCAAGGACTGGTACGACGAGCAGTTCCCCGGCTTTATGGCCCTGCGGGACAAGGCGATGGCCATTTTGCAGGAGGAGGAGAGCCTGAACGAGATCGTCAAGCTGGTGGGCCGCGATTCCCTTTCCGACGCCGACCAGATGACCCTGGAGACCGCCAAGATGCTCCGGGAGGACTTTTTGCAGCAAAACGCCTTTGTGGACGAGGACGCCTATTCGTCCTACGATAAGCAGTTCCGTCTGCTGGGCATGATCATCCGCTACGACGAGCTGTGCCGGGCCGCGATGGCCAGGGGCGCGGAGCTGAACAGCCTGTTCACCATCCCCGCCCGTGAGCTGGTGGGCCGCGCCAAGATGGTGGCCCCCGACAAGTACGCGGACGAGTACGCCAAGATCGAACAGGCCATGAAAGACGATATCCAGAAGCTGACAGCGGGAGGTGAGGACCAATGATCCGCGAATACCAGACGATCAGCGAGATAGCAAGCCCTCTGATGATGGTCAAGAACGTGGAGGGCGTCACCTACGACGAGCTGGCGGAGATCGAGCTGCCCAGCGGGGAGAAGCGCCGCTGCAAGGTCCTGGAAGTGGACGGCGACGTGGCCGTGGTGCAGCTGTTCGAGAGCGCTCAGGGCATCAACCTGGCCGGGTCCAAGGTCCGGTTTTTGGGCCACCCCCTGCAGCTGGGCGTCAGCGAGGACATGCTGGGCCGGGTGTTCAACGGCATGGGCGAGCCCATCGACGGCGGCCCCGCCATTTTGCCGGAAAAATATGAGGACATCAACGGCCTGCCCATGAACCCCTCCGCCCGGGCCTACCCCGCCGAGTTCATCCAGACCGGCGTTTCCACCATCGACGGACTGAACACCCTGGTCCGTGGGCAGAAGCTGCCCATCTTCTCCTGCTCCGGTCTGCCCCACGCGGCCCTGGCCGCCCAGATCGCCCGGCAGGCGCGAGTACTTGGCACGGACGAGAGCTTCGCCGTGGTGTTCGCCGCCATCGGCATCACCTTCGAGGAATCCGAGTACTTCATCAACGACTTCCGCCGCACCGGCGCCATCGACCGGACCGTGGTCTTCTCCAACCTGGCCAACGACCCCGCCGTGGAGCGTATCTCCACCCCCCGTATGGCCCTGACCGCGGCCGAGTACCTGGCCTTTGAGAAGGACATGCACGTGCTGGTCATCCTGACCGACATCACCAACTACGCCGAGGCCCTGCGCGAGGTCTCCGCGGCCAAAAAAGAGGTCCCCGGCCGGCGCGGCTATCCCGGCTATATGTACACCGACCTGGCCACGCTGTACGAACGGGCCGGCCGCCGTGTGGGCAAGAAGGGCTCCATCACAATGATCCCCATCCTGACCATGCCCGAGGACGACAAGACGCACCCCATCCCCGACCTGACCGGGTACATCACCGAGGGCCAGATCATCCTGAGCCGTGAGCTGCACCGCAAGGGCATCGTGCCCCCCGTGGACGTGCTGCCCAGCCTGAGCCGTCTGAAGGACAAGGGCGTGGGCGAGGGCCGTACCCGCGAGGACCACGCCGGCACCATGAACCAGCTCTTCGCGGCCTACGCCGCCGGCAAAGAGGCCAAGGAGCTGATGACCATTTTGGGCGAGGCGGCCCTGAGCGAGACCGACAAGCAGTACGCCAAATTCGCCGACGAGTTCGAGCAGCGCTACGTCAACCAGGGCAACCAGACCAACCGGTCCATCATCGAGACCTTGGACCTGGGCTGGGAGCTTCTGAGCCTGCTGCCCCGCAGCGAGCTGAAGCGCGTGAAGGTGGAGCAGATCGAGAAGTATATGCCCAAAAAGGCGGAGGAATGAGCGGGCTTTTGATGGCCCGATAGCGAGGTGATCTTATGCCGAAAAGCGCTGTGACCCCGACACGGATGGTGCTGAACCAGCTGAAAGGCCGGCTCCGCACGGCGACCCGCGGCCACAAGCTCTTAAAGGACAAGCGGGACGAGGAGATGCGCCAGTTCATGGACATCGTGCGGCGCAACAAGGTCCTGCGGGAGAAGGTGGACGAGGGCCTTTCCGGCGCCTTTGCCGCCATGAGCATGGCCAGCGCCGTCATGAGCCCGGAGATGCTGGAGCAGAGCCTGCTCTACGCCCGGCAGCGGGTGGAGCTGGACGTACACCACAAGAACATCATGAGCGTGAACGTGCCGGTGTACGAGTTTACGAGCCAGTCGCCGGACCAGAACGGGCAGCTGCCCTACGGCTTTGCCCAGACCAGCGGCGAGCTGGACGACGCCCTGAGCCGTCTGTACGCGGTGTTCGAGGATATGCTGGAGCTGGCCCAGGTGGAAAAGACCATGCAGCTTCTGGCGGAGGATATCGAGAAGACACGCCGCCGGGTCAACGCCCTGGAATACGTGATGATCCCGGAGCTGCAGGAGAATATCCGGTACATCACCATGAAGCTGGCGGAGAACGAGTCCTCCACCAAGGTCCGGCTCATGAAGGTGAAGGAAATGGTCCTCCAGGACGCGCATCACTACGAACGGTGATCGTTTGAAACACGACCGGGCCGGTGCTTGACACCAGCCCGGTTTTCCATTACAATAACAAAGCACGTGCCCACGTAGCTCAGCAGGATAGAGCGACCGCCTCCTAAGCGGTAGGTCGGAGGTTCGAATCCCCTCGTGGGTGCCAGCGTCGAAACGCTCCTGAAGACGATGAGGACCGGCAAGCCGGTCCTCATTCGTCGGTCAGGGGCGTTTCTCCTTTCCCCGCGCGGTAAGCGTGCCGCGCGGGGGCCCCGGGAACAAAGTTGCCGCCGTTGGCGGCGATTTAGGTCGGCCAGAGCTGCTTTGCCGTTTCCAAACGCGACAAGCATCCTTTGGGACACCAACAACATTGCGTAAAATTTATATAGACTACACAAAATCGTAAAATTTGCCATAAATTTTTTGTGACAGATTGACATTTTGTCTGGCTGGGCTTATAATACGCTACACAAATGGCACGCCGTTCGCGGCGGCCAAATCACAAAGGAGGTTTCCAAATGAAAAAGTTTCTGTCCCTGATCCTGGCCCTGACCATGCTGTTCGTGCTGGCCATCCCGGCCTTTGCCGACGGCGGCGAGTCCGTGCAGGACATCATTGCCCAGGCCGAGGGCATGACCCTGGAGGAGCTGGCCCAGAAGGCCATCGAGGAATCCAACGGCGCCACCTTCTACGGCGTGGGCAACTCCAGCCGCGGCGCCACTGCCCTGCCCCTGTTCATCGACTATCTGAAGACCATCGACCCGGATTACAGCATGGAGTTCGATTGGCAGCAGCCGAAGAACAACAAGATCTTCGACCAGCTGACCGCCGACTCCCTGAAGGACACCGGCACCTTTGCCATGACCCTGATCCAGGACGGTAACCAGATCGAGAGCAAGATGGTCCAGACCGGCGTTCTGGACACCTTCATCCCCAAGGATTGGGCCGACGCCAACGGCGTCACCGCCGACGAGTACGAGGGCTACCTGCCCCTGCAGACCCTGAACAAGGTCTTCATGTTCAACAACACCGGCGACAAGACCTATGACAACGTGTGGGACTTCGTGGCCGAGGGCGAGCATGGCCTGTTCATGGACATCGACTCCGAGATCGTGGGCAAGAACTTCCTGTACATGCTCACCGAGGACACCAACGCCGCCAACCTGAAGGCCGCCTTTGACGCCCTGCCCGCCGAGGAACAGGCGTACTTCCAGCCCACCATCGACGAGCTGGCTACGGACGCCGAGGACCTGGGCCTGGGTGAGAACGGCGCTTACGCCCTGGCCTGGATCAAGCTGTGGGTGGAGAGCTACAATGCCCAGACCGACGACGGCCCCATCTGCAACACCCTGGTGGACCAGTCCGCCACCGACCAGTTCGGTCTGCTGGTGTATTCCAAGCTCCGCTCCGTGGAGGAATCTGACTCCGTGAGCAAGAACAACATCACCGTGGCCGCCTATCAGGACGGTTACACCGGCTTTGGCGGCTATGGCTACTGCCACTATCTGTTCGTCACCGACAACAGCCCCCTGCCCTGGACCGCCTGCGCCTTCATCGCCTACATGACCTGCACCACCGACGGCTTCTCCGCCTGGGGCAAGGACATCGGCGGTTATTCCTCCAACCCCACCGTCGCCGCTGACAACGAGGAGATCTTCCACCATCAGACCGGCGGCATGGCCGAGGACGGCACCACCGTGGAGTTCGCCGCGCTGAACGACGCCGGCTACGACTGGTGGACCACCAACGGCCAGCTTGTGCTGGAGGATCCCGAGTACTGCGCTTCCGTGTCCTTCACGGTGGGCAGCTGGATCGAGATGCTGACCAAGTACAGCGCGGGCTGAGCTGCGTAAACTGGGCCCGACGGAATTATCCGTCGGGCTCTTTCTTTCGGAGGACCTATGATCCGACATATCGTTTTCGATATAGGCGGGGTGCTGATGGGCTTTGACAGCCACGACCTGGCCGCCGCCTTTGCCCCCGCGGGTGAGGCGGAGCTGCTGCATCGGGAGATGTTCGAGGGAACGGACTGGCTCAGCATGGACCGGGGCGGCGACGAGCAGGCGGCCCTGGCAAGGGTGCAGAGCCGGCTGCCGGAGCGGCTGCGTCCCAACGCGGCGCGGCTGCTGGCGGAGTGGGACCGGCTTTTGGAGCCCATCGGCGAGACGAACGCCCTGGCCCGGCAATTGGCGGAAATGGGCTATGGGCTTTACATACTGTCCAACTTTTCCCGGCGCTTTTACGCCCTGCGGGAGCGGATACCGGCCTGGCCCTATATACGGGGGGCGGTGGTGTCCTGCGAGGAACGGCTGCTCAAGCCGGACACGCAGATTTACCGGCGGCTGTACGAGCGGTTTGACCTGGACCCGGGGGAGTGCTTTTTCATCGACGATTCCAACGCGAATATGGAGGCGGCCCGCTGGACCGGGATGCACGGCTGCCAGTACCGGGGCCGGATCGGCCCGGTGGCGGACGAGCTGCGGCGGCTTGGCGTGCCCCTGTAAGCGGCCCCGGCCCGGAAAGGAGACAAGCATGAATTACGCTGCCATTCGGCGCAATAAGATAAAGACGTTCTTTTCCAAACCCCATAACGTGATCCTGCTGCTGATGGGCATCGTGCTCACCTTCAGCACCGTAGCGCCCATCGTTGCCATCGTGCAGGACACCTTCAAAATACACCCCGGCACCATCGACCAGCACCTGACCGGCATGGCCTCCGGCTATACCTTTGCCAACTATGTGGACCTGTTCACCAGCCGTCTGGCCCGGACCAATCTGTGGACGCCGCTTTGGAACACGGTGCTGCTGGCGGTGGGCACGTGCGTGGTGTCCATTTTATACGGCGGGGTGTTCGCCTTTCTGGTCACCCGCACGGATATGGCTTGGCGCAAGTATTTAAGCTCCATCTTCATCTTCCCCTACATCATGCCCCAGTGGACCCTGGCGGTGGTGTGGCAGCATCTTTTCAACTCCAACGCCGTCACCGGCACGTCCAACGGCCTGCTGGCCGCCACATTGGGCGTGACGATGCCCAAGTGGTGGTGCCAGGGGATGTTCCCCAGCCTGATGGTGCTGGGGCTGCACTACGCGCCCTTTGCCTACATCCTGATCGGCGGTATCTTCCGCAATATGGACGCCAATCTGGAGGAAGCGGCGACTATATTGGACACGCCCCGCTGGCGGACCATGTGCAAGATCACCCTGCCCATGGTCAAGCCCGCCATCCTGTCCACCATCCTGCTGGTGTTCGGCAGTTCCATGGGCTCTTACCCGGTGCCCCATTACCTGGGCCTGACGACTTTAAGCACCAAGTACGTGTCCATGAACTCCAAGTACACCGGCGAGGCCAGTATCCTGGCGATCATCATGATGGTGTTCGGCGTGGCGATCATGCTGATGAACCAGCTTTCCCTCACCAGCCGCAAGAGCTACACCACCGTCACCGGCAAGTCCGGGCAGATATCCAAGATACGCCTGGGCAAGGCGGGGCGCTATGTCATCGCCCTGATCTTGGTGTTCCTCACCTTCTTCACCAGCATTTTCCCCATCATCTCCTTCGCCTTCGAGACCTTCCTGCCCAACCCCGGCGACTACTCCTTCCTGTACACGGGCAACACCGCCAACCTGACCACCAAGTGGTGGGTCACCAGCGAGAACGTGACGGAAAACGGCATGTACGGCCAGAAGGGCATGCTGTATAACGCCACCATCTGGCGGGCCTTCGGCGGGACCATGCTGGTCAGCGTCTGCTGCGCGCTCATCGCCGGAACGATAGGCACCCTGATCGGCTACGCCGTCAGCAAGCAGCGGCGGAGCAAGTGGGCGAATTATGTAAACTCTGTGGCGTTCCTGCCCTACCTGATGCCGTCCATCGCCGTGGGCGTGGCGTTCTTCATCCTGTTTTCCAACGAGCACTTCAACCTGTTCAACACCTACTGGCTGCTCATCATCGTGGGCACCATCAAATACATCCCCTTTGCCAGCCGCAGCGCCCTCAACTCCATGCTCCAGCTCTCCGGCGAGATCGAGGAGGCGGCCATCATCCAGGACGTGCCCTGGATCAAGCGGATGACCCGGATCATTATACCGATCCAGAAGTCGTCCATCATCAGCGGCTATCTGCTGCCGTTCATGACGTGTCTGCGGGAGCTGAGTCTGTTCATGCTGCTGTGTACCCAGGGGTTCATCCTGGCGACCACTCTGGACTACTTCGACGAGATGGGCCTGTACGCCTTCTCCAGCGGCATCAACCTGATTTTGATCGTCACCATTCTTGTGTGTAACGCGCTGGTCAACAAGATCACCGGCGCCAGTCTTGACAAGGGGATAGGAGGTTAAACCATGCCTGAGATAAAATTGGAACACGTGACCAAGCGCTGGGGCAAGTTCTACGCGGTGGACGACCTGGACCTGGTCATCGGGGACAACGCGTTCGTCACCCTGCTGGGCCCCTCCGGCTGCGGCAAGACCACCACCCTGCGCATGATCGCCGGTCTGGAAACGCCCACCAGCGGCCGTATCACCATTGGCGACAAGGTGGTTTTCGACAGCGCCCAGGGCATCAACATTCCCGCCAACAAGCGGAAGGTGGGCTTTTTGTTCCAGAACTACGCCCTGTGGCCCAACATGACCGTGTACCAGAACATCGCCTTCGGCCTTGCCAACATCAAGGAAGAGATGCCGAAGATCGATTTCGAGGCGAAAAACAACGCCCGCCTGGGCCAGATACTGTCCGAGCCCGGCGAGGTGGTGAAGGTACTGGACGAGTGCCGGGACAAAAACGGCAAGCTGGACGAGAAGAAGGCCATCGTCAAGCTCATCGACGCCTTCACCATCTCCCAGTACACCGCGAAAAAGCTGTTCGCCTATCACCTGGAGCAGGGCAAAGACGTGTCCCGCGAGGCGGCGGCGCTGCGTGAGAAGGCCGAGAGCGCGAAAAAAGCCCAGAACCTGAACGACGCGTTCCAGTTCACCAGCGGCGGCAGGACCGTCACCGAGGTGCGCAAGCTGACGAAAGAGGAGATCGACCTGTCCGTCCGGCGTGTGAGCCGGATCGTGAAGATCGGCATGTTCATGGACCGTTACCCGGCGGAGCTTTCCGGCGGCCAGCAGCAGCGCGTGGCCATCGCCCGGACGTTGGCCCCGGAGCCCACGGTGCTGTTCATGGACGAGCCCCTTTCCAACCTGGACGCCAAGCTCCGCCTGGAGATGCGCTACGAGCTGCAGCGCCTGCACGTGGAGACCGGGTCCACTTTCGTGTACGTGACCCACGACCAGATGGAGGCCATGACCCTGGCCACCCAGATATGCCTGATCAACAACGGCGTTTTGCAGCAGTACGACGAGCCGCTGACCGTCTACAACCGGCCCAACAACCTGTTCGTGGCCGACTTTGTGGGCAACCCCTCCATAAATTTCGTGGAGGCCCGCGGCGCGCAAGCGCCGGACGGGTCCGTGGCCCTGACCATGTTTGACGGCCGCAAGGCCCGTTTTATCCCCAGGGAGAAGACGGACCTGGCCGCCTGGTTCAAGGCCCGGGACGAGGCCGAGACCGCCGCCGCGGCGGAATTAAAGCGCCGCAGCGCCGAGAAGGGCTACGTGGAAAAGGGCAACAAGGACGAGACCTTCCGCTATCATATCGCCAGGGTGGAGGAGGACGACTTCTCCCTGCAGGAGGAGCCGACCCTCACCAACTCCGACCTGGTCCTGGGCATCCGCCCCGAGTTCATCCACATCGCCGGCGACGGGGCTCTGGACGGGGAGATATACGGCGCCATGCCCACCGGCATGGAGTCCACCATCAAAATTCGCGTGGACGACTTTCTGCTGACGGGCGTGGTATTCGGCAGCGCCCTTTTCAAGATCGGCGAGAAGGTCCGGGTGGACATCGCCGGGGACAATGTGGTGCTCTTTGACCGCAAGAGCGGCAAGCGCATCGCCTTCGGCTCGCTGGAATGTTGAGCCGCCGGAAGAGATCAAACGCCGTCTGCGGGGGACATGTCCCCCGCAGATTTTTTTATGCTATTGAAGAGGGGCGAACGGTGTGATAAAATCTCATGGAAGAAAGCGGCTGCATGCCGCGAAAAGGAGCGTGTTTGACTATGAGAAGGATATTGGCTTTCACCCTGGCGCTGCTGCTGGCGCTGGGCTGCTGCGGCACGGCCCTCGCCGCGGGGGATGACGGCGGCGTGGTGGACTTCCTGCCGGAGACGAAGCCCGCGCCGGAGGACGACCTGTACGGGGCCGTGAACTTTGACGCGGTAAAGGCCGCGGAGATGCCCGCGGGCTATTCGATGTGGTCCGCCGCCGTGGTCAACGACCTGGAGATCTCCGAAGAACTGAACGAGATGCTGGACGAGTACGTGGCCAACGCCGGGACCTGGGAAAAGGGCACGCCGGAGCAGAAGATCGCGGACCTGTACCTTTCCTATGTGGACGAGGCCAGCCGTGACGCCGTGGGCATCGAGCCCCTGCGCCCTTATCTGGACGCCATCAACGGCGCGTCGAACGTCCAGGAGTACGCCGAGGCCATCGCCTCCATGAAAGGCGATATCGGATATGTCAGCTTGCTGGACTTCGGCGTGGATGTGGATGTTTACGATTCCACCCGCTATGCTGTGTACGCTAGTCCGGCGGACCTGGGGCTGGGCAAGGCTTACCTGGAGGACGAGAGCATGTCCTTCTACTGGGACGCGTATAAGACCCTGCTGACGCGGCTGTTCACGCTGTACGGCCTGAGCGAGGCGGAGGCCGCCGAAAAGACCGAGGCCATCTTTGACCTGCAGACGAAGCTGGCCGCGTCCTCGCTGTCCGAGGCGGAACTGTACGACTATTCCAAAGCGTATCTGCCCAAGACCCTGGATGAGGTGGCCGCGCTGCTGCCCACCATCGACATGGCGCCGGTACTGGAGGCGTTCAAGTTCAGCGGGATCGACCAGTTCCTGGTGGTGGACGTAGGGCAGCTGGAGGCTGTCGGCCAAGTGCTCACCGAGGAGAATCTGCAAGTGCTGAAGGACTTCTCCACCGCCACGCTTTTGAAGGATATGTCGTCCTGGCTCGGCATGGACTATCGCCAGGCGTACGTGGACTACACCGCCGCCATGAATGGCGTCACCCCCCGGCCCCTGGCGGAGGCGTCCAAGGACTCGGTGAAATCGGACCTGGAATGGGACTTTGCCAAGCTCTACGTGGCGAAATACTTCCCCGAGGAGAGCAAGCAGTACGTGCTGGACATGACCGGCGAGATCGTGGACTGGTTCGACCACCGTATCGACCAGCTGGACTGGATGGGCGACGAGACAAAGGCGGCCGCCAAAAAGAAGCTGGACACCCTGACCGTGAAGATCGGCTACCCCGACAGCTATGATTTCGTGGCCTATCTGGACGACGTGGAATACGTCTCCCCGGCGGACGGCGGCAGCCTCATCGAAAACCGCCTGGCCGCGTGCCGCGCCTCGTCCGCCTACAGCTGCAGTCTGCTGGGCCAGCCGGTGGACAAGACAGCCTGGTCCATGACGCCCCAGACCGTGAACGCCTATTATGACCCCACCGCCAACGAGATCGTCTTCCCCGCGGGCATCATCCGGGGCGTGTTCTACGACCCTGACGCCAGCCGTGCGTTCAATCTGGGCGGCATTGGAGACACCATCGCCCACGAGCTGACCCACGCCTTTGACAGCTCCGGCGCCCAGTTCGACGAAAACGGCAATTTGAACATGTGGTGGACCGAGGAGGACTACGCCAACTTCACCGCGCTGCAGCAGGACGTGATCGACTACTACGAGGCCTTCCCGCTGCCGGACGGCCTTGCCATCGACGGCGAGCTCACTCTGGGCGAGAACATCGCCGACCTGGGCGCGCTGCACTGCGTGGCGGAGCTTTGCGGGTCCGACCCGGAGGCGCTGCGGGAGATGTTCGACGCCTATGCCGCGTCCTGGGCCGAAAAAGCCCCCAGAGCGAACTACGACTATCAGCTCCGCATGGACCCGCACGCCCCCGGCGTGACGCGGACCAACGCGGTCGTCAGCTCCACCGATGCGTTCTATGAGGCCTATGACGTGCAGGAGGGCGACGGCATGTACGTGGCCCCCGAGGACCGCGTGGGCATCTGGTGACGATAGGACCTTCAGCCTGTCGAACATGTAGGTCAGGCAAGGGGGAGCTCGAGGGGGGCGGGAGCCCCGCCTCGAATGGAATAAAAAAAACCGCACCCGGTTTTCCGGGTGCGGTGAATTTTTGTTTGCGCTTACAGCAGGCTGATCAGGTTGTAGGCCGCGACCAGACCGCAGAACATGATGGACACGGTGGAGCACAGCTTGATGAGGATGTTCAGGCTGGGGCCGGAGGTGTCCTTGAACGGGTCGCCCACGGTGTCGCCCACGACAGCGGCCTTGTGCTGTTCGGAGCCCTTGCCGCCGTGGTTGCCCCGCTCGATGTACTTCTTGGCGTTGTCCCAGGCGCCGCCGGCGTTGGACATGAACACGGCCATGGCGAAGCCGGTGACGGACACGCCGCCCAGCAGGCCCACAACGCCCGTGGGGCCCAGGACCAGGCCCGTGGCGATGGGGACGATGATGGCCAGCAGCGCGGGCACGACCATCTCATGCAGCGCGCCCTTGGTACACAGCTTCACGCACTGGCTGTAATCGGGGTCGGCCTTGTATTCCATGATGCCCTTGATCTCCCGGAACTGGCGGCGGACCTCCACGACGATGGACTGGGCGGCCTTCTGCACCGCGCTCATGGTGAAGGCGGAGAACACGAAGGTCAGCATCGCGCCCACGAACATACCCACGAGAACGGTGGGGCTGGTGAGGGTGAAGTTCAAGGCCTCGGTAGTCTTGCTCTGGGCCATGTTCACGTAGTCCACCAGCAGAGCCAGCGCGGTCAGGGAGGCGGAGCCGATGGCGAAGCCCTTGCCGGTGGCGGCGGTGGTGTTGCCCAGGGAGTCCAGCGCGTCGGTGCGCTCCCGGACCTCTTCCGGCAGGCCGCTCATCTCGGCGATGCCGCCGGCGTTGTCGGCCACGGGGCCGTAAGCGTCGGTGGCCAGGGTGATGCCCAGGGTGGACAGCATGCCCACGCCGGCGATGCC
>CANQJZ010000049.1 GCA_947624385.1 uncultured Oscillospiraceae bacterium | reverse complement strand
TCGGGAGCTTCCTGCTCCTCTCTGCGGCGGGGCCGCCGATCGTTCTGATATGCCATTTCGTTTCCTCCTCCCTCAGAATTTCAGGCCGCCCTCGCGGGCGCCTTCGGCCAGGGCCTGTACCCGGCCGTGGTAAACATAGCCTCCGCGGTCGAAAACCACGGTCTCAACGCCCGCCTTGACGGCGCGCTCGGCCACCATCTGGCCGACCTTTTTCGCGGCTTCCTGATTGGAGCCGACGCCCTGGAAGCCCTTCTCGTTGCTGGCAGCGGCCGCAAGGGTCTTGCCGGCCACGTCGTCGATGACCTGGGCGTAAATGTGTTTCTCACTGCGGAAGACGCAAAGACGGGGACGCTCGGGCGTGCCTTTGATCTTGAAGCGCAGCCGGGAATGGCGTCTAACACGCTTTGCCTTCGTATCGGGTCTCGTAACCATTCAGCACACCTCCTCTTATTTCGCGCCGGTCTTGCCTTCCTTGCGGATGATGAACTCGTCAAGGTACTTGATGCCCTTGCCCTTGTAAGGCTCAGGCGGACGCTTGGCGCGGACATCTGCCGCAAACTGGCCGACCTTCTGTTTGTCGATACCCTTGACGATGACCTGGTTGGGGTTGGGGACCTCCGTGGTGATGTCCTCGGTGTCGGGGACGATCACCTGGTGGCTGTACCCCAGGTTCATCACAAGGTTGGCGCCTTCCTTCGCGGCGCGGTAGCCCACGCCGTTGATCTCCAGAGTTTTGGAAAAGCCCTCCGTGACGCCCACGACCATGTTGTGGATCAGGGTGCGGGTCAGGCCATGGATGGAGCGGCTGGCCGCCTCGTCGTCCGGACGCTTCACGTGCAGGACGTTGCCCTCGACCTCAACGGTCATGTCGGGAGACACGAACTGGCTCAGCTGGCCCTTGGGGCCTTTTACGGTGATCTCGTTGCCCTCTCCCACCGTGACGGTGACGCCGGCGGGGATATCGATGGGCGCTCTGCCGATTCTAGACATTCTTTCCTACCTCCTTACCAGACGAACGCCAGGACTTCGCCGCCGACGTGGAGCTTGCGGGCTTCCTTGTCGGTCATGATGCCCTTGGAGGTGGAGATGATGGCGATGCCCAGGCCGCGCAGGACACGGGGCAGCTCGTCAGCGCCGGCGTAGACCCGCAGACCGGGCTTGGACACGCGGCGCAGGCCGGTGATGGCCTTCTCTTTGCCGGGGAGATACTTCAGGGTGATGCGGATAACGCCCTGGGTGCCGTCGTCCACGAGCTGATAGCTCTTGATATAGCCCTCGTTGAGGAGTATATCGGCGATGGCCTTCTTCATCTTGGACGCGGGCACGTCCACGGTCTCATGCTTGGCCGTTCCGGCGTTGCGGATGCGGGTCAGCATATCTGCGATGGGGTCAGTGATCTGCATGGATGTTCCTCCTTCATTCAGAGTTGCCGCTTTTGCGGCGGATGCCGTGAGGTTCCGGGTCAATACGCGATTGAAGCTCGGCCTTTCACGGGGTTTCGTATCAAGCCCCGACCCCTCGGGGCGCAATACCTGAAAACATGTCGGTGCCCAGGGCCGGTCATTGGCCGGCCCTGGGGCCACCTTCGCGGGTCCCTTCGGCTTACCAGGAAGCCTTGCGCACGCCGGGGATCTGGCCCTTGTAGGCCAGGTTCCGGAAGCAGATACGGCAGATGCCGTAGTTCCGCAGGTACGCGTGGGGACGGCCGCAGATCTTGCAGCGGTTGTACTTCCGGGTGGAATACTTCGCCGGAGCCTGCTGCTTGAGCTTCATAGAAAGTTTAGCCATTACGTTTTTCCTCCTTAGCCCGCGAACGGCGCGCCCATGAGCCGCAGGAACTCGCGGGCCTCTTCGTCCGTCCTGGCGGTGGTGCAGATGGCGATGTTCATGCCGCGGAGCTTTTCGATCTTGTCGTAGTCGATCTCCGGGAAGATGATCTGCTCCTTCAGGCCCAGGGAGTAGTTGCCGCGGCCGTCAAAGGCGTCCGGGCTGATGCCGCGGAAGTCGCGCACACGGGGCAGCGCCACGTTGAACAGGCGGTCCAGGAACTCCCACATGCGCTCCTGGCGGAGGGTGACCTTCACGCCCACCTTCATGCCCTCGCGCAGCTTGAAGTTGGCGATGGACTTGCGGGCGGTGGTGGCCACGGCCTTCTGGCCGGTGAGAGCGGTGATCTCTTTGATCACGTTGTCCAGCGCCTTGGCGTTGTCCTTGCAGTCGCCGCAGCCCACGCTGACCACGATCTTGTCCAGACGGGGGATCTGCATGGAGGACTTGTACTGGAACTTCTTCATGAGGGCGGGAGCGACCTCATTGACATACATTTCTTTCAGTCGTGCCATTGCTTCCTCCTCCTCACAGCTCCGCGCCGCACTTCTTGCAGACGCGAACGCTCTTGCCGTCCTTCACGCTGTGGCCCACACGGGTGGCCTTGCCGCACTTGGGGCAGACGACCTGCACCTTGCAGGCGTAAATGGGGGTCTCCATCTTGATGATGCCGCCCTCCTCCTGCTGGGTGCGGGGCTTGCGGTGCTTGCTGGCGACGTTGACGCCGGACACGACCACCTTGCCGCCCTTGGGGTCGGCCTTCATGACCTTGCCCTTTTTGCCCTTGTCCTTGCCGGACAGGACGATGACGGTATCGTCTCTACGAATTTCCATACTTCCGGCCTCCTTAAATTACTTCCGGAGCCAGGGACAGGATCTTCATGTAATCCTTGTCGCGCAGCTCACGGGCGACCGGTCCAAAGATACGGGTGCCGGTGGGGTTGCCATCCTCGCGGATGAGCACGGCGGCGTTCTCGTCGAAACGGACGTAGGTCCCGTCGGCCCGGCGCACGCCGCTGGCGGTGCGCACGATGACGGCCTTGACCACGTCGCCCTTCTTCACGCTGCCGCCGGGGGCCGCCTTGCGCACGGACGCGACGATCACATCGCCGATGTTGCCGTACTTCCTGCGGGAGCCGCCCAGCACGCGGATGGTCTTGATCTCCTTGGCGCCGGTGTTGTCGGCTACCTTCAGATAGGATTCAGCCTGTATCATTTCGACGCCTCCTTACTTCGCTTTTTCGATGATCTCGACCACGCGCCAGCGCTTGTCGCGGCTCAGGGGGCGGGTCTCCATCACCCGGACGCGGTCGCCGACGCCGCACTCATTGTTCTCGTCGTGGGCCTTCAGGCGGTAGGTACGTCCGATGATCTTGTTATAGGTCTTATGGGCTACGCGGTCCTCCACGATGACGACGACGGTCTTATCCATCTTGTCGGAGACGACCTTGCCCACCCGGGTCTTCCGGGAACTGGTTCTCACTTCGCTCATCTTCAAGCCTCCTTCTTCTCGCGGATCACGGTCTTGACCCGGGCGATGTCCCGCCGCACGGCGGGGATCTTCAGGGGGTTGTCAAGATGATTGGTGGCATGCTGCATGCGGAGCATGAAAAGGTCTTTTTTCAGCTCAGCGAGCTTGCCTTCCAACTCCGTCACAGACAGGGAGCGGATCTCCTCAGCCTTCATCTGCTTCGCCTCCAGTCTCCTCGGCCGCCACATCCTCGCGGGCGATGAATTTGGTCTTGCAGGGCAGCTTATGTCCGGCAAGGCGGATGGCCTCACGGGCCGTGGCCTCGTCAACGCCGGCGATCTCGAACAGCACGCGGCCAGGCTTGACCACGGCGACCCAGAACTCCGGAGCGCCCTTGCCGGAACCCATACGGGTCTCGGCGGGTTTCTTGGTGACGGGCTTGTCGGGGAAGATCTTGATCCAGACCTGTCCGCCACGCTTCAGGTAACGGTTGATGGCCACACGGGCGGCTTCGATCTGGTTGGCGGTGATCCAGCAGGGCTCGGTGGCGACCATGCCGTATTCACCGTAAGCGACGAAGTTGCCGCGGCTGGCCTTGCCGCGCATACGGCCGCGCTGCACGCGGCGGTATTTCACACGTTTGGGCATCAGCATTATGCGTTGCCTCCTTCCTTGGGAGCAGCGGGGGCTGCGGGACGGGGGGCCGCGGGACGGGCGCCGGCGGGACGGGCATTGTCCCGGTTGTATCCGCCCTGGCGGTTGTCGCGGTTATAGCCGCCCTGACCGCCGCGATTGTCCCGGTTGTAACCGCCGCCCTGGCGGTTGTCCCGGTTGTACCCGCCACGGCCGCCACGGTCGTTCCGGCGGTCGCGCCGGTCGCGGCGCTCCCGGTTGTCCCGCCGGTTCATATCCATGACCCGGGGGGTGGTGCGCAGGGTGGTGGTGAGCACCTCGCCCTTGTAGATCCAGACTTTCACGCCCACGCGGCCATAGGTGGTGGCCGCCTCGGCGAAGCCGTAGTCGATGTCGGCACGGATGGTCTGCAGGGGGATGGTCCCCTCGTGATAGCTCTCAGACCGGGCGATCTCGGCGCCGCCCAGACGACCGGCGCACATGACCTTGATGCCCTTGGCGCCCATACGCATGGCGCGGCCGATGGAGTTCTTCATGGCCCGGCGGAAGCCGATACGCTTTTCCAGCTGGGCGGCGATGTTCTCGGCCACCAGTTGGGCGTTGGTGTCAGGCGTGCGGACCTCCACGATGGACAGGGCCACGGGCTTGCCGATCAGCTTCTCCACTTCCAGGCGCAGCCGCTCGATCTCCGCGCCGCCCTTGCCGATCACGACGCCGGGGCGGGAGCAGTGGATGAAGATACGGACCTTGGTGCTGTCGCGCTCGATCTCGATGGTGGGAACGCCGGCGGAATAGAGGGCCTTTTTCAGGTAGTTGCGGATCTTGTAGTCCTCGACCAGCAGGTCGCCGACCTTATCGGGCCGGGCATACCAGCGGGAGTCCCAATCCTTGATAACGCCCACGCGCATGCCGTGGGGATGAACTTTCTGTCCCATATTCTGCCTCCTCCCTTATTCCTTCTCAGCCACGGTCAGGGTGATGTGGCTGGTGCGCTTGTTGATACGGTACATCCGGCCGTGGGCGCGGGGCTGGCCGCGCTTCAGGATGGGGCCGGCGGTGGCGATGCACTCGGTGATGACCAGATTGTCCGGGTCCATCTCATAGTTGTTCTCCGCGTTGGAGCAGGCGCTCTTGAGCAGCTTCAGAAGCGGCTCGCTGGCGGCCTTGGGCGTCGAACGCAGGACGGCTTCGGCGTACTTTGTGGGCTTGCCCTTGATGAGCTCGCACACGATCTGCACCTTGCGGGGCGAGATGCGGACATATTTCGCTTTCGCAGTTGCTTCCATGACTGGCCCCCCTTACTTTGTCGTCTTGCTGCCCGCGTGGCCCCGGAAGGTCCGCGTGGGAGCAAACTCGCCCAGCTTGTGGCCCACCATGTCCTCCGTGACGTACACGGGAACATGGCGGCGGCCGTCGTGGACGGCGATGGTGTGACCGACAAAGGACGGGAAAATGGTGGAAGCGCGGCTCCAGGTCTTCAGGACCTTCTTGTCGCCCGTCTTGTTCAGCTCGTCCACCCGCTTTAACAGCTCGGGGGCGGCGTACGGGCCTTTCTTGATGCTTCTGGACATATTTTCCTCTTCCCTCCTTACTTCGCGTTGCGGCGCTTGACGATGAACTTATCGGAGGCGTTCTTCTTCTTGCGCGTCTTATAGCCGAGCGTGGGCTTGCCCCAGGGGGTCACAGGACCGGGCCGGCCGACGGGGGCCTTGCCCTCGCCGCCGCCGTGGGGGTGGTCCACAGGGTTCATGACGGAGCCGCGGACGGTGGGCCGCCAGCCCATGTGGCGCTTGCGGCCGGCCTTGCCGATGGCCACGTTGGCGTGGTCGGCGTTGCCGACTTGGCCCACGGTGGCCTTGCACTCCAGGCGGATCTTGCGCATCTCGCCGGAGGGCATGCGGATGGTGGCCATATTGCCCTCTTTCGCCATCAGCTGGGCGGCGTTGCCGGCCGCGCGGACCAGCTGGGCGCCCTTGCCGGGGTACATCTCCACGTTGTGGATGACGGTGCCCACGGGGATGTTGGCCAGAGGCAGGCAGTTGCCGGGCTTGATGTCGGCGGCGGGGCCGGCCTCCACGGTGTCACCGGCCTGCAGGCCGGCGGGCGCCAGGATATAGGCCTTCTCGCCGTCGGCGTACTGGATGAGGGCGATGAAGGCGGACCGGTTGGGGTCGTACTCCAGGCGCAGGACGGTGGCGTCCTCTCCCTCCCGGGAGCGCTTCCAGTCGATGACGCGGTACTTCTGCTTGTTGCCGCCGCCGTGGTGACGGACGGTGATGCGGCCGTAGCTGTTGCGGCCGGCGTGCTTCTTGACGGACTCGGTCAGGCTGCGCTCGGAACGAACGTGCTTCTCGACGCCCTCGAAGCCTGAGACGGTCATATGCCGCCGGGACGGCGTTACGGGTTTATAAGTCTTGATAGCCATTTCTCTTCCTCCCTTACGCCATGCCCTCGAAGATCTCGATGTTCTTCGAGTCGGCGGAGAGCTTCACGACGGCCTTCTTCCAGCTGGCGCTGGTCCCCTTGGGGAAGCGGCCCTGCTGGCGGGTCTTGCCGCGCATGTGGGTGGTGGTGACCTTGATGACGGTCACGCCGAAGATCTCCTCCACCGCCTTTTTGATCTCGATCTTGTTGGCGTCCCTGGCGACCTTGAACGCGTATTTCTTGATGTCCAGGTCCTCCATGGACTGCTCGGTGATGACCGGGCTGATTATCACATCATAGGGGGATCTCATCAGGCGAACACCTCCTCGATTTTCTGCACCGCCGCTTTGTCCACCACCAGGGTGCCGCCGCAGAGGATCGCGTACGGAGAGATGATGGTGGCGGTGGTCACGTTCACGCCGGCGATGTTCCGGGCGGACTTGAGCACGTTCTCATCCACATTCTCCGTGATGACCAGGGCCTTGCCGGCCACGCCGGCCTTGTCCAGGAAGGACTTGAAGCTCTTGGTCTTGATCGCGTCCATGTGCAGGCCGTCCACGACGACCACGGCCGCGTCGGCCGCCTTGCTGGAAAGCGCGCTCTTCAGCGCCAGGCGCTTGGCCTTCTTGTTCAGGGAATAGCTGTAATCCCGTGGCTTGGGCGCGAAAGCCACGCCGCCGTGACGCCACACGGGGGAGCCGGCATAACCGGCGCGGGCACGGCCGGTGCCCTTCTGCCGCCAGGGCTTCTTGGTGGTGTAGGACACCTCGCCCTTGGTCAGAGCGCTCTGGGTGCCCTGGCGCATGTTCGCCAGGTGGTTGACTACGCTGGCATGCAGCACGGCCTCGTTCGGCTCGATGCCGAAAACGGCCTCGGAGAGCTCGTACTCGCCGATCTGCTCGCCGGCCATATTGACCAATTTCGCTTTAGGCATTTCGTACTCTCCTTTCTATCAGCGGTTACGCGCAGAGGCCTTCTGCGGGTTGCGGCCGGACTGCTTCTGCGGGTTGACGCTGACGGCGGCGGCCGCGTGCTTCTCAACGATCTTCTTGGCGGTGGACTTGATGTACACGATGCCGCCCTTGGGGCCGGGGACCGCGCCCCGCAGGACGATCATGTTCATCTCCGGATCTACCTTCACCACGTCCAGGTTCTGGACCGTGACCTGCTCCACGCCCATGTGGCCGGCGCCGATCTTGCCCTTGAAGATCCGGGAGGGATCGGTGGACGAGCCCATGGAGCCGGCGTGCCGGTGGACCGGGCCGCCGCCGTGGCTGGTGGGGGTGCGCTGGGCGCCCCAGCGCTTGATGACGCCGGCGTAGCCCTTGCCCTTGCTGACGCCGGTGACGTCCACATGGTCGCCCTCGGCGAACACGTCCGCCTTCAGCACGTCGCCCACGTTCATGTCGGCGGCGTTGTCCAGCCGGAACTCGTGCAGGTGCTTCTTGGGCTCCACGCCCGCTTTTTCAAAGTGGCCCTTCTCGGGCTTGGTGAGCTTCTTCTCGGCAGCGTCCTCGAAGCCCAGCTGGACGGCGTCGTAGCCTTCCTTGTCGGCGGTCTTCTTCTGGGCGACCACACAGGGGCCGGCCTCGATGACCGTGACGGGGACGACCTTGCCCGTCTCGTCGAAGATCTGGGTCATCCCGACCTTCTTGCCAATGATGGCTTTATTCATGCTTTTCCTCCTTCGGTTATTGGTTGTTCGGCCGGTAACGGCGGCCGCGCAACATGACCCGCCCGCCAACGCGGGCAATGGGTTGGGTAAACAAATTAAATAAGGTGTTTACAGCTTGATCTCGATCTCCACGCCCGCGGGCAGCTCCAGGCTCATCAGGGCCTCCACCGTCTTCTGGGTGGGGTTCATGATATCGATCAGGCGCTTGTGGGTGCGGCGCTCGAACTGCTCCCGGCTGTCCTTATTGACGTGGGGGGAGCGCAGGATGGTGACGACCTCTTTCCTGGTGGGCAGAGGGATGGGACCGGACACGCGGGCCTCGGTGCGCTTGGCGGTCTCCACGATGGTCTCGGCAGCCTTGTCGATCAGCTGGTGATCGTAGGCCTTGAGGCGGATGCGGATCATTTTCTTGTTGGTTGCCATTTCTTTCCTCCATGTTTTGTACGAGTTTTACGTTTTCCCGCACGGCTGGCGGATCTTTCTGTACACTGTTCCGTGCGTATCAGACCCTGTCTCAAAAAACAACCCGGCTGAGCCGGTGTTCTTTTGCCAGGCGATATACGCGGTACAATAAAGACCGCTCCGTCCGATTCCAGGACCGTCGGTCCGCGGCTCAGGCTTTCGTTCCCAAGCCTTGGCCCCCTCCGGCCCCCGGACATGCTCCCCGGAAGTTCCCGCCCGTCGGCGCAATCTCCCGGTTCATCGCAGGGCGCACCTGTCCCCCGTCGGGGCAGCGCGCCTAAGTAATATAACAAAAATCCCCCTTGCCGTCAAGGGGGATCTTACTATTTTTTGCAAAATTTTTTGAATATGCAATTTTCCGCTTTGAAAGCCTCCCCTGTGCAAGGGGAGGTGGGCGCCGCTTGCGGCGCTCGGAGGGGTTGTTACCATGCTTTAAGACTGGTAACAATCCCCCAGTCACGCTTCGCGTGACAGCCCCCTTTACACAAGGGGGCCGTCAATAAGGTATATGCATTATAATTCAAACGGATGGGGCAACAGCTGGCTCAATCTATAGCTCACATACCGGCCGCCGGAGCGGGTGCAGAGGACCTCCATGTCCCCCTGGCCAACGAACTCGCTCATCACCTGGCGGCAGGAGCCGCAGGGCATGCAGTAATTTTCGCCCTCGCCGTAGATGGCGATGCGCACGAACTTCCGCCGGCCCTCGCTGACCGCCTTGACGATGGCGGTGCGCTCGGCGCAGATGGTGGAGCCCAGAGCGCCGTTTTCCACGTTGCAGCCCGTGAACACCGAGCCGTCGGCGCACTCCAGCGCCGCGCCCACGGGAAAGTGGGAATAGGGCACATAGGCGTTTTGCGCGGCCTCCCGCGCCATATTGAGAAGATCCCGGTCCGTCATGGTCGTATTATCCCCCGTCCTGTAATTTATATAGGTGTCACTTCTCTTTGCCGCCCAGGTCCACGGTCCAGTCCTCGATGCGGTTGAAGATGTTGTCCTGGGTGGGGCTGATGGTGGTCAGCACCCCCCGGTGATAGAGCACCTGCTGCCGCTCGAAGCATATGGTCGTGATGGGCGCGCACTGGGCCAGGTAATTGTAGAGCGTCGCGGCGTTTTCCTGCACGGCGTCATCGGTGCTGGCCAGGAACGCCTGGATATACCCCTCCAGGTTCGGGTCCCGGACGCCGCCGTAGTTCAGGGTGCCGTTGGCGCCTACCAGCTCGGTGATGTCCCAGTCGTTGCAGATCTTGACCTCGCCGTAGTATATGTCGTAATTGCCCGCTTCCAGGGCCTTGAGATAGTCCTCATACTCCAGCTCCATCATGGTGACCAGAAAGCCCGCGCTGTGCAGCTGGTTGCCGATCTGGCGGGCGGCGGCCACCTTGGCGGCGCTGTCGGAGCAGACAAGCAGGGTGATTTCCCCCCGGGCCGCGCCCAGGTCCAGCACGCCGTCCCCGTCATCGTCCCGTGCGCCGGCGTTTTCCAGCGACGTGGCCAGATTTTCCGGCGAATAGCCCAGGGTCCGGGCAAAGGAGCGGGGGTACAGGGCGCTGCCGGGGTGGATGGGCAGGGTGGCCGCCTCGGCCGAGCCCTGATAGCTGGTGGAGATGATGGAGTCCCTGTCGATGGCGTACGTCACCAGGGCGCGGTAGATGGGCTGGGAGAAGATGGCGCTGCGGTAATTGTAGCCCAAAAAGTGCATGTTGGTGGTGTCCACGTACTTGATGAGGTTGGCGCTGGAATAGCCCAGGCTGGACATGTCCGCCGGGTTGTTGGTGACCATATCCAGAAGCGAGTCCTCGAAGGCCTGCAGGATATCCTCCGAGTCCGTGTATCGCTTCAGGTAGATCGTCTTCAGAGGCAGCTTGTCGGCGTCGGGGTAGCCGTCAAAGCGCACCAGGGCCGTGCCCCGGGCGTTGAACATATACGGTCCCGTGCCCGGCGGGTGGTCGATACCGGCGGTGCCGATCTCGATGCAGGGGATGTTCAAAAGCTCATAAAACCGCCAGTTGGGCGCGTTCAGCTGCACCACGAAGGTGGAAGCGTCCACGGTGTAAACGTCCGTCACGTGGGAAAACCGCTTGCCGTACTGGGAATAGCCGTTGGTGCCAAGCTCGATGGAATACACCGCGTCCCCCGCCGTCATGGTCCCGCCGTCGTGAAACTGCCTGGCCGTGTCCACATGGAACGTCCAGGTCACGCCGTCCTGGCTGTCCCAGCTGGTGATGAGGTTGGGCTGGGCCTCGAAATCCTCGTCGGCGGCCACCAGCGTCTCATACACCAGCATGGCCGCCACCCGGTTCCAGGCGCTGTCCGTGGTATAGGGGTCAAAGGACTCCCCCGGCATGGAGTTGATGGAGAAGATATGGTCCGCCTGATAGGTGGCCTGCAGCTCCCGGCCGGTGCCGCTTTGGTTCTCGCCGTCCTCCGACGGCTCCGGTTCCTCCGTCCCTTCCGGCTCGTCCGTCGCGTCAGACCCGTCCGGGTCCGCCTCCGGATCGTCAGAGGGCTGCTCCGTCTCGGCGGGCTGTTCGGTCTCACCCACCTGCTCCGACACCTGGGGCTTGCCCCCAATGGGGAAGTCGCACCCGGTCAGGGAAAGCGCCAGGGCCAGGGCCAGCAATAAACATATGCGTTTTCTTATCGTTCGATTCATAACACGATCACATTGGCCTGGGACCCCCGCTGCGCCCCCATGGCCCGGTGGGACCAGAACCGGTCCGGCGCGCACATGGTGCAGATGCCCAGCTCGTCAATATTTTCCTCCGGCACGCCAAGCTGCGTGAGCCTGCGCCGCACCGCACCCGGCAGGTCCACCCGGAATTTCCCCGGCGCGGCGGCGTCCGGCCCGTACAGGTCCTTTGCGTCCCCGCCCAGCAGCGCGTCGATGGCGGCGGGTACCTCCGGCCCGGTCTGGAAGCAGCACCGGCGGATGCCGGGGCCGATGGCCGCCCGGATATTGCCCGGCTGCGCGCCCAGGGCTGTCATCGCCTCCACGGAGTTTTTCTCAATGTCCGCCACCGTGCTGCGCCAGCCGCAGTGGACCGCGGCGATCACGCCCGCGGCCGGGTCAAGCATCAAAAGCGGCGTGCAGTCGGCGGTGAAGATGACAAGGGGCACGTCCGGCTCGTCCGTCACGTATCCGTCCGCCTCGGGCCAGGAGGCCGGCTGGTCTATGCCGTGCATGTCCCCCCGCCGGGCCACCCGGACAGTGGCGCCGTGGCTCTGGCGGCCGTGGACGGTAAGAGCGCCGTCAAAGCCTATCACTGCGCCAAAGCGCCGCCAGTTCTCCCCCACGTTTTCCATGCTGTCGCCCCGGTTCGCGCCCAGGTTCAGGCTGGCAAATATGCCCAAGCTCACCCCGCCGGTCCGGGTAGAAAACCCGTGCCGACAGGGAATGAGCTTTGATTTTATGACTTCAATATCCGCCATCACGCGTTGCGGCCGCAGCACTCTTTGTATTTCAGCGGGCGGCTGCCGTCGGCCTTCCACTTGCCGCAGGGGCAGGGGTCGTTGCGGCCGGGCTTTTTGATCTTCTTGACGGGCTGGCGCTTCGCGGAGCTGTCCCCGCCCACGTTGTTCACGTTGGCCTTGGCGGCGGCCTTACGCTCGATGGTCTGCTCCTTGCGGACCCGGACGGTGTAAATGCGCCGGACGACCTCGTTCTTGATGCCCTCGATCATGGCCTCGAACATCTCGAAGCCCTCCTGCTTATAGGCGTCCACGGGTTTCACGTTGCCGTAGGCCCGCAGACCGATGCCCTGGCGCAGGTCGTCCATGGCGTCGATGTGCTCCATCCAGTACTCGTCCACCACCCGGAGCATCACGACCCGCTCCAGCTCACGCATGACGGAGGTACCGTCGGGCAAATTGCCGAACTCCTGCTCCCGGCGCTGGTAGACCTCGTCGGCCACGGCCTGCACCCGCTCCGTCAGCGCGTCCACGGTCAGCGCGGAAAGGCCCTTTTCCGGCACAGCGATCTGACCCTTCACGAGGAAGGTCTGATAGAACGGCTCCAGCACCTGCTCCAGCTGCTCCGGGCTCTCCGGATGGCCCACATGGCCCAGGCCGCTGGCCACGTCGGAGCGTATCACGTCCGCGATCATGTTGTGGACATATTCGCGCAGGTCCTCCCCGTCCAGCACCTTCCGGCGCTGTTCGTAGATGATGTTGCGCTGCACGTTCATCACGTCATCGTATTCCAGGGTGTTTTTCCGGGCCTGGAAGTTGCGGCTCTCCACGGTCTTCTGGGCCTGCTCGATGGCGTTGGACAGTATCTTCTGGTCGATGGGGGTGTCCTCGTCGATGCCCAGGGTCTCCATCATGCGCATGACCCGCTCGGAGCCGAAAAGGCGCATGATATCGTCGGTCATGGCCAGGTAGAACCGGCTCTGGCCGGGGTCGCCCTGCCGGCCGGACCGGCCGCGGAGCTGGTTGTCGATACGGCGGGCCTCGTGGCGCTCGGTGCCCAGGATGAAAAGCCCGCCGGCGGCCCGGACTTTCTCCGCCTCGGCGGAGGTTATCTTCTTATGCTCGGCCTGACGCTCGGCGAACAGCTTCCGGGCCTCCAATATCGTCTCGTCGTCCGTCTCGGCGTAGCCGGTGGCCTCGGCGATGACCTGCTCGTCATACCCGGCCTTTTTCAGGTCCTGCCGGGCCAGGTATTCCGCGTTGCCGCCCAGCATGATATCCGTGCCGCGGCCGGCCATATTGGTGGCGATGGTCACGGCCCCCAGCTTGCCGGCCTGGGCGATGATCTCGGCCTCCTTCTCGTGGTGCTTGGCGTTCAGCACGTTATGGGGCACGCCCTCCCGCTTCAAAAGGCCGGAAAGGTACTCGCTCTTTTCGATGCTCACCGTGCCCACCAGAACGGGCTGGCCCTTTTCGTGGCATTCTAAAATCTGCCGGATGATGGCCCGGTTCTTGCCCGCGTCGTTTTTGTACACCACGTCGGGGCTGTCCACCCGGATGACGGGCTTGTTCGTGGGGACCTCGATGATGTCCAGGTTGTAGATGGAGGTAAATTCCTCCTCCTCGGTCAGGGCCGTGCCGGTCATGCCGGAGAGCTTGCCGTACAGGCGGAAATAGTTCTGGAAGGTGATGGTGGCCAGCGTCTTGTTCTCCCGCTGGACCTCCACGTTCTCCTTGGCCTCGATGGCCTGGTGCAGGCCCTCGGAATACCGGCGGCCCAGCATGAGCCGGCCGGTGAACTCGTCCACGATGATGACCTCGTTGTCCTTCACCACGTAGTCGATGTCCCGCTTCATGATGCCGTGGGCCTTGATGGCCTGGTTGATGTGGTGGGTCAGGGTGGTGTTTTCCAGGTCGGACAGGTTGTCCACGCCGAAGTACTGCTCCGCCTTGGCGATGCCGCTGGCGGTCAGGGTGGCGGTACGGGCCTTTTCGTCCACCAGATAGTCGGCGTTCTCGTCGGCGGTCTCGAACTCCTCCTTTTCCTCCGCGGAAACGACCACGCCCTTGCGCAGCCGACGGACAAAATCGTCCGCCTGGCGGTACATGTCGGTGCTCTCGTCCCCCTGGCCGGAGATGATCAGCGGCGTGCGGGCCTCGTCGATGAGGATGGAGTCCACCTCGTCCACGATGGCGAAGAAGTGGCCCCGCTGGACCGTGTCCCGCTTATACAGGGCCATATTGTCCCGCAGGTAGTCAAAGCCCATCTCGTTGTTGGTGCCGTAGGTGATGTCGGCGTTGTAGGCCGCCTGGCGTTCCTCGCGGGTAAGGCCATGGACGATCAGTCCCACGCTCAGGCCCATGAAGCGGTGGACCTTGCCCATCCACTCCGAGTCGCGCCGGGCCAGGTAGTCGTTGACGGTGACGATGTGTACGCCCTGGCCCTCCAGGGCGTTCAGGTAGCTTGGCAGCACGGCCACAAGCGTCTTGCCCTCGCCGGTCTTCATCTCCGCGATGCGCCCCTGGTGCAGCACGATGCCGCCCAGCAGCTGCACCCGGAACGGCCGCATGCCCAGCACCCGGTCGGCCGCCTCCCGCACGGCGGCAAATGCCTCCGGCAGAATGTCGTCCGTGGTCTCGCCCCGGGCCAGGCGCTCTTTAAACTCGTCCGTCTTGGCCCGGAGCTGCTCGTCCGTCAGGGCCTTGTATTCATCTTCCAGCGCCTCGATCTTGTCCACCAGCGGCTGGAGCTTTTTGACCTCCCGGGAGGAATGGGAGCCGAATATCTTATCTAAAAACATCGTGGTTTTCCTTTCCGTTGACCGCAGTATCACGGCAAGCGCATAAATAATCACTGTATTATAACACACCTGAAAGGCAAAAGAAAGCCCCCGGCTCGTGAGAGCCGGGAGCGTTGGTCAGATGTTATCTTACTTGGTGTACTTCAGGGAATTGCTGGCCTCATAGCCGCTGAGCACAGTCTTCTTGTCGTTCATGACGCACCGGACCGTGAACTGGTAGTTGACGCCGGACTTGAGGGCCTTGGCCGCACGGGTGTAGCTGACGGCGGTGGTGGTGCCGATCTTGTGCCAGGAGCCGCCGTTTTCACGGTAATAGACCAGGTAGCGGGAGGCGCCGGCGATCTTGTTCCAGGTCACCTTGATGCCGCCGTTGGACGCCTTGGCGATGGTCACCTCGGGGGTGGCCAGATACTTCAGGCTGTTGCTGGCCTCATAGCCGCTGAGCATGGTCGTCTTGTCCTTGTCCACGCAGCGGACCGTGAACTCGTATGTCTTGCCACTGGTCAGCTTGGACGCAGCGCGGGTGTAGCTGGTGGCGGCGGTGGTGCCGATCCTGTGCCAGGAGCCGCCGTTCTCACGGTAGTAGACCATGTACAGGGGGGCGTCGTCGATCTTGTCCCAGGTCACCTTGATGCCGCCGGCGGCGGTGACGCTGATGGATACCTCGGGCACGTCCAGCTGGACGGGCTTGGCGGTCTCGGCGGGCGCGGGCTCTTCCGTGGGCTCGCTGACCGGCTCTTCCGTGGGCTTGCTGACCGGCGCCTTCTGGCTCGTCGAGGGCTTGGTGCTCTGGCTCGCCGCGGGCTTTTCGGTGGGAGCGGCCGGGGCGTCCGTCACCGCGGGCGCGTCCGTTGCCTCGGGGGCGTCCGTTGCCTCGGGGGCGTCGTCGTGCTTCTCAGCCGGGGCCTCGGTGGGCTTGGCCGCGGGCGTCGCCTCGGGCTTCGCGGGGGCCGCGGGCGCGGCGGGCGCGGCGGGCGCGGCG
>CANQJZ010000048.1 GCA_947624385.1 uncultured Oscillospiraceae bacterium | reverse complement strand
CAGGAAAAATCAAATGGTATCAAATCCCCCAAACAAAAGCGTTTAGAATTAAGTTTCATTTTGCGAGTGGGAATAAAGGCATGACAGGCAAGGCAAAAAATTCCCGGAACTGAGTTCCGGGAATTTTCAGTTGCAGTTTATGTTTTGGCTGCTTTTTCCTCCAGTGCGCGGTAGTCCACTTTGCCAATCTTTTTCAACGGGAACTTATCAACGAAATAATATTTGACCGGCCTGTAGCCGCCCGACAAGTGTTCCGCGCCATAGGCTTGCACTTCGGCCTGTGAATCGGCGGAAGCATTGTCTTTCAAAATAACATAGGCGACAGGGGCTTCCAGCGTTTTCCGGTCCGGTATGGGCACGACGGCGCAGTTTTCTACCGCAGGGTGCCGGAGCAGAACTTTTTCAATGTCCAGACTGAAAATCTTTTTGTGGATACCGTTATCCGCATAGGCAAAGAACCGTTTCAATCGCCCGCTGATAAAGACAAATCCGTCCTCGTCCACAAATCCTAATTCGCCGTCCTCATTATCTCTCCGACAAACGAGATATTTTTAAACTTCGTATTCCCACAAGCCCAATTTACCATTTGCCAAAACTGGGGCCATTTTTTCTACATTTTCAATCTTAAATCCGTATCCATGCCAGCTATTATCCTCTGTTGTACCTTCGTAAATTGCAAAATCTTTCTTTCTGAGAACTTCCCTCATCTCATCGTTCACCTCAACGCAGTCCGTTATGGTGGCTTTCGCAATAAAACAGCCTAAAGGATAATTGAGATCAAGGTATGCAAATCTTTTCATAGCAACTTTATCGACACCTTTTCCTGCATGGATCAATATATCTCCACGATATTTTGTTTTCCATGTTCGGAATTCATATTCTTTTAACCCTTCTGCAATTAAAGTCGCAAAGGGCTGTTTTATCGTAATTGCTTTCATCGCTGGCTCCACAAAACTTTGATCGTTCGCTCTGCTCTATTCCCCAACAGGCCTGTTTTCATCGCATAAACCCATGTAATGCCATTTTAACTGGCTCAATATCTATTACGCTATCCTTCATTGTCTGCTGATACAAGCGGCGTTCGATCCCCAGAACATGATGTGAATAAGGAGTACCCTCAAACCATTTTTCAAAACACCTTATGAAATCTGGGGATTCCTTCCTGCTTCCATAGACGCCGATGATAAAAAGTCTTTCCGCAAAGGAACTATATTCATTATAATAAATCACCTGGTCATGCGGTGTCTTTATAAAATCAATGATCTGCGCGCAATTACCAGTTTTTCTTGCTGAGAAAGAAACGAATAATCTCATTATATACCTCGTTAAGCATCAATTGTCGAACAGTCGTCCACTCGGCATTTTGCATTATACCATCAAGATGTGAAGTAATCTACTGTCTCTTAAGACGGTTGATCAAATTATTCTCAGTCCATGTCGGGTAAGAGACGCTCTGGCGATTTGTCCTCGACAGAGCGATTTTTTCATGTTTGTCTTACTCGGAATAGCACGGGCGGCTGTCTGTATCAGTTTTGTTTGTTTTGCTTCTTTACCGTACACGAGCATTCAGCCAGGGCTTGTCGATAGACGGATAGCCTGTCATGCTCGCTTCGCGCATCTCTGTTCCTCCAAATTCTCAAATTGTGGCATTTGATATGTAATATGTGGTGATCTTCGCCTCTCACATTACATCTTGTCGCTTCTCACATATCAAGTGCAACAATTCAAACAGTTTAATATGATTTGCGCTTTGGGTAGAATGAAACAGGGTGATGCTGTATGACAGATGAGACGAGCGCGCTGTTTGACAACTTGGAGCGTTACCGCGACCTGGGCTGCGCCATTGCTTACTATCGCAAGCGGAAACATCTTACCCAGGAGCAGCTTGCGGACAAGATCGGCGTGAGCCGCCAGCATGTGAGCGCTATAGAGGCACCCAATATGGTGCATGCGATCTCCCTGGAGGTCGTTTATAATATCGCCACCGTCCTGGAAATTGAGCCGTATGTGCTCTTTAAATTCGATCCGGAGAAGTAAAACACCTCGCATGAGCTGTGCGGGGTGTTTCAATTTGTAGAAGATGCGGCATCATGAGGCGCTGGATCTTGTGAAGGTCTACATCGGAAAAGTGTTGCATTACTTGATAAAGCGAGGTAAAATTATTGAGATTAGTCATTTAAATCATTAGAAATCTTTTCTATTCATTAGCGGACAGAGGGAGGCATCCATGGACGCGACAAACAGCCTGTATCGATCCGGCTTCGAGCACGACGCCTGCGGCATCGGCGCGGTGGTGGACATCAAGGGCCGGCCCAGCCGGGCCACGGTGGACGACGCGCTGAAGATCGTGGAAAAGCTGGAGCACCGGGCCGGCAAGGACGCCGCCGGCCAGACCGGCGACGGCGTGGGCATCCTGACCCAGGTGTCCCACAGCTTCTTCAAGCCCGCCGCGGCGGCGTGCGGCATCAGCCTGGGCAACGCCGGGGACTACGGCGTGGGCATGTTCTTCTTCCCCCAGAACGTGGTGCGCCGCAGTCAGGCGCAAAAGATGTTCGAGGTCATTTTGGGAAAAGAGGGCCTGCGGCTGCTGGGCTGGCGGGAGGTACCCACCTGCCCGGAGATACTGGGCAAAAAGGCCAGGGACTGCATGCCCTATATCCTGCAGTGCTTCGTGGAGCGGCCAAAGGACGTAAAGCCCGGACTGGCCTTCGACAGGCGGCTGTACGTGGCTCGGCGGGTATTCGAGCAGAGCAACGACAACACCTATGTGGCGAGCCTTTCCAGCCGGACGGTGGTGTACAAGGGCATGTTCCTGGTCCACCAGCTGCGCCGGTTTTACCCCGACCTGCAAAGCGAGGACTTCACCGCCGCCATCGCCATGGTCCACTCTCGCTTTTCCACCAACACCACCCCCAGCTGGGAGCGTGCCCACCCCAACCGGTTCATCCTGCACAACGGGGAGATCAACACCATCCGGGGCAACGTGGACAGGATGCTGGCGAGAGAAGAGACTATGAGCTCCGCCGTCATGCGGGAGAACATGGATAAGATCTTCCCGGTCATCAACCCCAGCGGCTCCGACTCGGCCATGCTGGACAACACCCTGGAATTTCTGGTGATGAACGGTATGCCCCTGCCCCTGGCGATGATGGTCACCATCCCGGAGCCCTGGAAGAACGACAAGATGATCGACCGGAAAAAACGGGACCTGTACCGGTACTACGCCACCATGATGGAGCCCTGGGACGGGCCGGCATCCATATTGTTCTCCGACGGGGAACTGGTGGGGGCCATTTTGGACCGGAACGGTCTGCGGCCCAGCCGGTATTATCTCACCGACGACGACAGGCTCATACTGGCCTCGGAGGTGGGCGTGCTGGACATTCCGGAGGAACACATCATCCGCAAGAGCCGCCTGCAGCCGGGGAAGATGCTGCTCATCGACACCCGCCGGGGCCGGGTGATGCAGGACGAGGACCTGAAGAGCTTTTACGCCTCCCGCCAGCCCTACGGCGAGTGGCTGGACCAGAATCTGGTGAGGCTCGCGGACCTGCCCATCCCCAACCGGAAGGTGGAAAAGCACACCCAGGCGGTCCGGGACCGGCTGTACCGGGCCTTTGGCTATACCTACGAGGAAGTGAAGGACGCGGTGCTGCCCATGGCCCGCACCGGCGCGGAACCCACCGCCGCTATGGGGTGCGACACGCCCCTGGCGGTGCTGTCGGACCAATACCCGCCGCTGTTCAACTATTTCAAGCAGCAGTTCGCCCAGGTGACCAACCCGCCCATCGACGCCATCCGGGAGGAATGTGTCACGGACACCACCGTGTATGTGGGCTCCGACGGCAACCTGCTGGAAGAACGGGCGGAAAATTGCAGCGTGCTGCAGATAGACAACCCCCTGCTCACCGGCGTGGAGCTGATGAAGATCAAGGCCATGCACCGGGACGGGTTCCACGTGGAGACCGTGAGTCTGCTCTATTACAAAAATACCCCGCTGGAACGGGCCATCGACCGGCTGTTCATCGCCTGTGACAAGGCATACAGCCACGGGGCCAATATCCTCATCCTGTCCGACCGGGGTGTGGACGAAAACCACGTGGCCATCCCCTCCCTGCTGGCCGTGTCTGCCATGGAGCATCATCTGGTCCGGACAAAAAAGCGCACCAGCGTGTCCATCATTTTAGAGAGCGCCGAGCCCAGGGACATACACCACTTCGCCCTGCTTCTGGGCTATGGCGCACGGGCCATCCAGCCCTATCTGGTCCACGAGTGCATCGGCGAGTGCATCGACCGGGGACTGCTGGACAAGGACGAGCACACCGCCATCGACGATTACGACAAGGCCATTTTGAGCGGCATCGTGAAGATCGCCTCGAAAATGGGCATCTCCACCGTCCAGTCCTACCAGTCCTCCCAGATATTCGAGGCGGTGGGCATCCGCCAGGACGTGATAGACCGGTACTTCACCAACACGGTCAGCCGCATCGGCGGCGTGAGCCTGGAGGACATCGGCCGTGCGGTGGACTACCACCACAGCCGCGCCTTCGACCCCATGGGTCTGGGGGTGGACACCACCCTGGACAGCGTGGGCTTTCACAAGCTCCGCTCCGGCGACGGCAGCGAACAGCATTTATTCGACCCGGCGGCCATCGTGGCGCTGCGGGAGGCCACGCGAAACGGCGATTATGAGAAGTTTCTGGAATACTCCCGGCGTGTCACCCGCAGCGAGGCGCCCTTCAATATCCGGGGGCTGATGGAATTTGTCTGGGCCGACGACGGGGGCGTGCCCATAGACGAGGTGGAGAGCGTGGACAGTATCGTCAAGCGCTTCAAGACCGGCGCCATGAGCTACGGCTCCATCTCCCAACAGGCCCACGAGTGTCTGGCCCTGGCAATGAACCGTCTGGGGGGCAAGTCCAACTCCGGCGAGGGCGGCGAGGAACCGGAGCGGCTGGGTACGGAGAAAAACAGCGCCATCAAGCAGGTGGCCTCGGGCCGCTTCGGCGTCACCAGCGAGTACCTGTGCTCCGCTCAGGAGATACAGATCAAAATGGCCCAGGGGGCAAAACCCGGCGAGGGCGGTCATTTACCGGGCAAAAAGGTCTACCCCTGGATCGCCCGGACCCGCCATTCCACACCCGGCGTGAGCCTCATCTCGCCCCCGCCTCACCACGACATCTACTCCATCGAGGACCTGGCCCAGCTCATTTTCGATTTGAAAAACGCCAACCGGTCCGCCCGTATCAGCGTCAAGCTGGTCAGCGAGGCGGGCGTGGGCACCATCGCCTGCGGCGTGGCAAAGGCCGGGGCCCAGGTGGTGCTCATCTCCGGCTTCGACGGCGGCACCGGCGCGGCACCCCGCAACTCCATCCCCAACGCGGGGCTGCCCTGGGAGCTTGGTCTGGCGGAGACCCACCAGAGCCTGATCGCCAACGGTCTGCGGGAGCGGGTCATATTGGAGACGGACGGCAAGCTGATGACCGGGCGGGATGTGGCCGTGGCGGCCATGCTGGGCGCGGAGGAATTTGGCTTCGCCACCGCGCCGCTCATCGCTCTCGGCTGCGTGATGATGCGGGTGTGCAATCTGGACACCTGCCCGGCGGGCATCGCCACCCAGAACCCGGACCTGCGCTGCCGGTTTGAGGGCAAGCCCGAGTATGTGATGAACTTCATGCGCTTCACGGCCCAGGAGCTACGCCAGATCATGGCAAAGCTGGGCGTGCGGACCGTTGACGAGCTGGTGGGCCGGACGGACCTGCTGCGTATGCGGTCCGACCTGCCCGCGGCCCAGGCAAGATCTATCGACCTGATCGGCATACTGAACGCGGGCCACACGGCGGAGAACGCCGTACACCACCACGTGGAAAACGATTACGACTTCGAGCTGGAAAAGACGGCGGACGAGAGCGTGCTGCTGCCGGCCTTTGCCGGGACATTGAAAACCGGCAAGCCCCACCGCATATCCGTGGATGTGTCCAGCACCAACCGGACCTTCGGGACTATACTGGGCAGCGAGATCACCAAAAAGTACGGCAATACCCTGCCGGACGACACGGTGGTCATCGACGCCCACGGCGGCGGAGGCCAGTCCTTCGGGTCGTTTTTGCCAAAGGGCATGACCATCCGCCTGACCGGCGACAGCAACGACTATCTGGGCAAGGGCCTTTCCGGCGGCAAGCTCATCGTCAAGTCCCCGGCGGAAAGCCGCATCAACCCCGGCGAGAACATCATCATCGGCAACGTGGCCCTGTACGGCGCCACGGCCGGGGAGGCATATATCAACGGCATGGCCGGCGAGCGGTTCTGCGTGCGCAACTCCGGCGCGCTGGCGGTGGCGGAGGGCGTGGGCGACCACGGCTGCGAGTATATGACCGGCGGCGTGGCCGTCATACTTGGTCCCACGGGCAAGAACTTCGCCGCGGGCATGTCGGGGGGCATCGCCTACGTGCTGGACGAACAGTATGAGCTGTACCTGCGGCTCAATAAGGACATGGTGACCATGACAGGCGTCACGGCCAAGCACGACGTGGCCCAGCTGAAAACGCTCATCGAAAACCACCTGGCCGCCACCGGCTCCGCCCGGGCCAGGACGGTGCTGGAAAACTGGGACGACATGCTGCCGCTGTTCAAGAAGATCACCCCCAACGACTACAGCCGGATGCTGGCCGCCATCGCCCAGTTTGAGGAAAAGGGCATGCCAAGGGATCAGGCGGAGCTGGAGGCATTTTACGCCGTGCAGAAGGGAGGCATGTGACCATGGGAAAGCCCACAGGATTTCTGGAATACGCCCGGACGGACCGGCCGGTGCGGGACCCGGTGGAGCGGGCGGAGGACTTCGGGGAATTTCACGCCGATCTCACCCTGGCCCAGCGGCGCATACAGGGGGCCCGGTGCATGAACTGCGGCGTGCCCTTCTGCCAGTCGGACTTCGGCTGCCCGCTGCACAATCTCATCCCCGAGTGGAACGACGAGGTGTTCAACGACAACTGGACCCACGCGCTGGATAGGCTCTTGAAAACCAACAACTTCCCCGAGTTCACGGGCCGGGTGTGCCCGGCGCTGTGCGAGAGCGCCTGCGTGTGCGGCCTGTACGGCGACGCGGCCATATCCGTGCGGGACAACGAGCTGGCCATCATCGAGCACGCCTATGAAACGGGGCTCATCGAGCCCCATATCCCCCAGGTGCGCACCGGCCGCCAGGTGGCGGTGGTGGGCTCCGGACCGGCGGGTCTGGCCGTGGCGGACCAGCTCAACCGGCGGGGCCACAACGTGACCGTTTTGGAGCGGGACGATAAGCCCGGCGGGCTTCTCATGTACGGCATCCCCAACATGAAGCTGGACAAGGCCGTGGTGGACCGGCGGCTGCGCCGGATGGAGACAGAGGGCGTCAGCTTCGTCACCGGCGTGGACGGGGCCGCCATCGCGGAGAGGCTGCTGGCGGAATACGACGCGGTGGTGCTGTGCTGCGGGGCGCGTGAGGCCCGGGACGTGGAGGTGGAAAACCGAAACGCCGCCGGGGTATACCAGGCCCTGGACTATCTCACCGAGAGCACGAAAGCCGTGCTGGCCCGCCGGGACAGCGTTATCAACGCCAAGGGCAAAAACGTGCTGGTCATCGGCAACGGCGACACCGCCACCGACTGCGTGGCCACCGCCATCCGCCAGGGGGCCGCGTCCGTGGGCCAGCTGGTACGCAAAAGCGCCGGTGCGCCCCAGCGCCGCTGGCCCTACCACAGCCGCTCCGGCAAGGCCGATTACGGCCAGGAGGAGGCCATCGCCAAATTCGGCGCGGACCCCAGGCTTTATGAGACGGTGGCCAAAGCGCTGGTAACGGATGAAAACGGCGCTCTCGCCGCCGTGGTGGTGGATACCGCCGGGGAGGAAAAGACTTTGCCCTGCGAGCTGCTGCTGATCGCCGCGGGCTTTACCGGCGCGGAAGCCGGCGTGGCCCAGGCGTTTCATCTGGCCCTGGACGGCAAGGGCCGCCTGGGCGGCGCGGACTACCGGACCGCCAGCGAGAAGATATTTGTGGCCGGGGATATGCGCCGGGGGGCCAGTCTGGTGGTCACGGCCATCGCCGAGGGCCGGGCATGCGCCAAGGCGGTGGACGAGTATCTGGAGGGGTACACGAATCTGTAAGAGGATATAGTGAAAGGGCCTGTCGCAAAACGCGACAGGCCCTTGCTGTTTTTTGCTTATTTTTCCTCCCGGCCCATGGGGGTCAGGGGTTTTGTCTTCAGATTCTCCGTGAACACGAAGCCCCAGATGAAAAACTGCATCGCCATGGCGATATAGGCCGCGCTCTGGGAAAGACTGCCCAGGTCCATGTCCTCCCCGGCCAGAGTGCTGCCGTCGATGGCGCTCATCACGCACAGAAACGCCGCGAAATTGCACATGTAAATGGCCCTGCGGGCGTTGGGGGAGTCAAAGAAAAACCCGACCGCATGGTGGACCCCCAGCAGTATGGCGCACCGGGCCAGTATGCCCACCACGAACCGCCAGACCACCGGGTCGCTGGCCGCGTCCCGATAGCCGGTGATGAGCCAGAACAGGCCGAACAGCCCCACCAGACAGGCCGCGGCGCGGCATACGCCCTCCTTGCCCTCTTTCCCGGCGTTCACCGCCAGCACGCCCAGGCCGAACGCGCCCAGCACCATCGTGCCGCCGCAGATACGGTGCATGGTGGGCCAGAGCACATTGTCCCCGGGCTTCATCACCATCAGCACCCCGCCCAGGGCCAGCACCACCGCCGGCAAAAGGGCTATCGCGCCGTAAAACGGGGTGTGCCCCCCGAAAGCGTCCGCCGCCCGCTGGGGCTCGTCGAACTGCTTCAGCCGCAGACAGAGCAGCCACAATATCACGGCCGTCGCCGCCATAAGCAGCAGCACAAGATAGCTGATGGGCGCGTGGTCGGCCAGACCGGCCTCGCCCGCGATGCGCATGTCCTGCAGCCACCGCAGCAAAAAGCCCAGCGCGCCGATGACCAGCGTGAACCCGGATAATTTGTATGCCTCGCTTCGCATAACCCGCTCCACTTCCCCATAGTTTTATCCATGGGATTATATACCTATCTGGCAGGACAGTCAAGTTCAGGGAAAGGACACGCCCTAATGAAAACCTGGCAAAAGCTCTATTTCTGGTGCGTCTTTATCGCGGCGCTGACGGGCCTTTTCTATCTCGGCGACCGGCCGGACGAGCCGCTGTCCGCCGACGGACAGACGCCTGTGACGCTTCTGACGGACGCCGGACCGGCGGAGATCACCATGGCGGAATATCTGCCCCTGGCCGTGGCGGCGGAAATGCCGGTCAGCTTCGGGCCGGAGGCTTTAAAGGCCCAGGCCGTGGCCGCAAGGACCTTCGTCCTGGCCTGTCAGAAGCACGCGAACGCTGACGTGTGCGTACACAGCGGCTGCTGTCTGGCGTACATGGACGAGCCGTCCCTGCGCCAATTCTGGGGCGACGGCTACGACGGGAACATGCGGGCCGTGCGGGCCGCCGTGGCCGCCACGGACGGGGAATATCTGACCTATGAGGGCGAGGCGATACAGGCCGCCTTTCACGCCGGGTCCATCGGCGCGACGGAGGACAGCGGTGCCATCTGGTCGGCCCTGCCCTATCTGGTCAGCGTGGAAACCCCGGAGACCGCCCAGAACGCCCCGGAGCTCATGTCCGACGCCGTATTTTCCCCGGCGGGGCTGGCCGCCACGCTGGGCCTGGAAGCGGACGGTGACCCGGCCTTGTGGCTGGGGCCTGTCATGCTGGACAGCGCGGGGCGGGTCCGGACCGTGACGGTGCTGGGCAAGCGCTTCACCGGCTCCACGGTGCGCTCGCTGCTGGGCCTGCGGAGCACCGCCTTTTCCGCCCAATTTGACGGGACGGTCTTTCGCTTCACCGTCGCCGGCAGCGGCCACGGGGTGGGCATGAGCCAGACCGGGGCCCGGCTCTACGCCGCCCAGGGCATGGGTTACCGGGATATTCTGGCCCATTATTACCCCGGCACGGAGCTGGCACGGACAGCGTCTTAAGAAATTCTTAAGAATTGCAAATCTTAAGATTGGCCGGAAACTATTGACAATTCTGTAAACCATTGCTAGACTTGCTACAAAGCGGTTACAAATTGCGGTCAAAAGAAACAAATTGCACAACAATACAAAGGAGGAAAGCGGAATGATGAAGAAATGGCTCAGTTTTCTGCTGGCGGTGACGATGGTGCTGGCGCTGTCTGTCCCGGCGCTGGCCGAGGGCGCGCCGGAGCCGCCGGCGGTCATAGCCCCCGGCACGGATGGCGTGTCCGACGCGGACATCGGCGTACCTGACCCGGCGGAGCCTGTGCCCGCGACGGAGCCGCCCGTGGAGGAGCCGGCGCCGGCGGAGGAGGCCGCCGACGAGGACTACGGCACGGAGAGCATCGCCGCCACCGGCGGGGTGACCACGAAAGTCGTCGGACCCACCGACAAGATCATTCGGTTCTATTATTACACCACCGGCGGGGCGATGTACGACAACCCCTATTTCTACCGTCCGTCGGTGGGCCTGCAGTTTTTTGAACTCTGGGACGACCAGGGCAACGGCCAGTACATCGACAAGGGCAAGAACCTCCCCGGCACCCTCAGCATCTACCCCGGCACGGAGCTTATTCTGGAAGTGGACCCGGCCTATGACATCACCATCAGCAGCGGGAAGATCGTCCGCAACTCGTTCTATCTGGGGACCGTGAACGGCGAGAGCGGCATCGAAGAGCGTGTCGTGAACATCATCGCCCCCAGCAGCGGGTCCATGACCATCACCATCGCGCCCGCCACCAAGGCCCTGCCCTATGAGGTCCCCATGACCATGTACGGCGGCGGCTTGCAGGGCGACGGCTTTTTGTGCGCGCTGGTGGGCGACGAGACCAGTTTCGGCCAGTGGAGCTATTTTGAGCCGGACGAATACGGCACCGAGCACGGGACCATCTACACCGGCACAAAGCTCTGCTTCCAATTAAAATCCGGGTACACCATCCAGGTCATCAAGGGCGGCAAGGTGGTCCGGGTAGGTGGCTTCTGCTATCCCACCAACATCACGGATTGCGTGGGCGTGGACATCCAGGTGGACGACAACGCCACGGAGTTCGTCTTCGCCATCCTGAAGCAGGGCGAGAAATTTGACCCCGACAACTACAAAACGCTGGTGGACCTGAACAAATTCCGCAACGGCTCGACCAGCAGCACCCCCACCCCCTTCACCGACGTGCCCTCCGGCGCGTGGTACGCCAACGACGTGGAGCGGGCCTACGCCCTGGGCGTGATACAGGGCACGGCCGAGAACACGTTTAACCCCGGCGCGGCCATCACCCGCGGCCAGACCGTGACCATGCTGTACCGGGCCAAGGGCTCCCCCAAGGGCGGCTCCGGCACGTTCAGCGACATCTCCGACACGGAAACGGCCAGCGCCGCCTCCTGGGCAGCGGCCCAGGGCATCGTCAAGGGCGTTGGCGGCAGGAGCTTTGACCCGGCCAGCAGTCTCACCCGCGAGCAGTTCGTGGCCATCCTGTACCGGATGGCCGGCAGTCCCGCCGCCGGAAAAGACGTGCTGAGCCAGTTCAAGGACGGCGGCCAGACCTCCAGCTACGCGGTGCCCGCCATGAACTGGGCGCTGAACAACGGCGTTCTCAGCGGCTACGGCGACGGCATCATCCAGCCTAAAGGCCTGGCCACGCGGGCCGAGGTGTGCGCGCTGCTCATGCGCTTCACCGGGGCATAAAGTTTACGTTCCTTTCCTTTTCATAAAGACAGGGGCAGCAGCGGCCAACTGCTGTCCCTGTTATTTGCAGAGCTGTGGGAGAAAAACTTCATGGAAAAGACAGAAAAACGATATATGGCCGCGCCGGACGTGCTGCGGGTGTTCTGCGTTTTCATCGTGGCGTGGTACCACATCTGGCAGCAAAGCTGGCTGGACCCCAGTATCCGCGTGGGAAAAGTTTACATAAATCTTTGGGACGTGATCAGCGACGGTTACATGATGGTGGACGTGATGCTGGTGCTGTCGGGCTTTCTGCTGGCGCTGCCGTGCGCCCGGCGGCAAATGGCGGGGCTGCCTGAGCCGGAGCCGGAGGACTTTTACCGGCGGCGGTTCTGGCGGCTCGGGCCATCCTATCTGCTGGCGGTAGTTTCAGTCTTCCTCTTTTACGCGCTGCCGGAAGGGCTGTACGCCAATCCCGCCGCGGCGGTGAAGGACCTGTGGACCCACCTGACGTTCACCCACACCTTCTTCTTTGAGACGTATATCGCCACGCCGTCGCTGGTGGTGCTGTGGACGCTGGCGATCGAGGTGCAGTTTTATCTCATATGGCCCATGCTGGCCCGGTATTACCGCCGCCGTCCGGGCGCGGTCTGCGCCGTGATGGTCATCGTCGCGTGCAGCTACCGGGTCTGGGTCTACCCCCAGCCGGACACGAACATGCTGGTGAACCAGCTGCCCTCCATGCTGGACCTGTACGCCTGCGGGCTCGCGGCGGCGTGGGTGCTGGCAAAGCTGGAGCGGTCGGACAAGCCCGGTCCGGCCCTGCGCCGGTTTCTGGCGCCGCTGGGGATGGCAGCGGGCCTCGGGGCGCTCATTTGGGTCATGCGCGTGCAGGGCGGCGCGGATTACGAGGCGCTTCGCAAGGGCCAGCTTCTGTGGCGGCCCGCGCTGGGCCTGGCGGCCGGGGCGTTTCTGGTGTGCGGGTGCCTGGCGCCGCAAAAACTTGACCGCGCCCTGGGCAATCGGGTCACCCGGTTTTTGTCGGCGGTGTCCTTCAACTTTTACATGTGGCATCAATTCCTGGCCTGTCGGATACGGGACTGGCATATTGTACCGTCCGTGTCCCCCACGCCCAATCAGGTCCACGAGCACCCATGGCAGATCAAGTACACGCTGCTGTGCTTCGGCGCGGCCCTGGCCGTCGCCGCGGCGCTCACGTATCTGTGGGAGCGGCCATTGGCAAGATGGGGGAGAAAACGGTCTCTCCCCCAGTCTCGCTGACGCGCAACAGCCCCCTCGTCAAAGGGGGCGGCATAACGGAAACCGCTTCAAGATGACGGTTACGAGCCTGGCGAGCCACATGCGGAAAGTGGACGAATCCGGTGTGGATTGACAGTGGGGCAAAAGAGGGATATAATGCTGACACCAATAAACCCACTACACCGATTGGTTGAATGTCGGACGGAGGGACCGGGCTATGCGCATCGCGGAAAAAATGGCAAAGACTACCACGCTGTCCTTTGAGGTGTTCCCGCCCAGGACGGAGGCCGGCATGGGAAAGCTTCGGACCGTCCTGGAGGACCTCTACAAGTGGGACCCGGACTGGATCAGCTGCACCTATGGCGCGGGGGGCTCCGACAAGGGCTACAACCTGGAAATATGCAGGGCCATGGCCGACGCCGGCCGGACCACGCCCGTCAGCCACTACACCTGCATCCATCACACCAGGGCCGATATCGACGCGGACATCGGGGAATACCTCGCCGCCGGCGTGGACCACTTTCTGGCCCTGCGGGGGGATTTTGTGCCCGGCGAGAACGCCACAAACGGCGACTTTGACCACGCGGACGGCCTCATCCGCCATATGCGGGGCCGTTTCGGCGACCGTATCGCCATCGGCTGCTCCGGCATCCCCGAGGGGCATATCCTCTCCCCGGACCTGGCGACCGATACGGCGGTCTTAAAGCGCAAGCAGGACGCGGGCGCGGACTTCATCGTGACCCAGCTGACATACGACATGGACCGGTTCGCCCGGTGGATGGAGGAGATACGCTCCGCGGGGGTCACGCTGCCGGTGGCGGTGGGCGTCATGCCGGTGCTGGACCGGGACAAGTGCATCCGCCACTGCCTTTCCATGAACGGGTGCGCCATCCCGAGAAAGCTGGCCCGGCATATCTCCAAATACTACGACGACCCGGAGGGGTTCCGGGACGCGGGGATGGACTACACCGTGGAGCAGCTGAACGAGTACATCGCCTTGGGCGTGAACGACCTGCATATCTACGCCCTGAACCAGTCCGCCGCCGTGGACGAGATACTGCGGCGCAGCGGTCTGTTCAAAAAACACGAGTGAGTGCAAAAGATACAAAAACGCGTGACGTTTTTCCGTCACGCGTTTTTTCGCGCCGGGCGCTTCACGCGCCGAAGACTTTTCGGGCTATGTCCACGGACTGTCGGGCGTCTTTGGCGTAATAGTCCGCGCCCATCTGGCGGGCGTATTCCGGCGTGACCACCGCGCCGCCCACCATCACCGCGGGCGGCTCCGGCAGGGTGTGGAGCAGGCGGATGGTCCGCTCCATGGCCGGGAGGGTGGTGGTCATGAGGGCGGACAGCCCCACCAGGCGGATGTGCTCTTTTTGCACCGTGTCGGCGACGACCTGCGGCGGCACGTCCCGGCCCAGGTCGATGGTCTCGTAGCCGTAATTTTCCAGCACAGTCTTGACGATGTTCTTGCCGATGTCGTGAATGTCCCCCTGGACCGTGGCCAGCACCAGCCGGCCCCGCTTCACGCTCTGGCCGCCCGTCTGGGCGATGGCGGTCCTGATGACCTCGAACACCCCCTGGGCCGCGCCGGCGGCGCTCAAAAGCTGGGGCAGGAAGGCCTTGCCGCTCTCATAGTCCTCGCCTATCTTATCCAGGGCCGGGATGAGCCGTTCTTCCACCAGCGCAAGGGGCGCCTCCCCGGCGTCCAGGGCGGCCGCGGCCAGCCGGGCCGCGTCGGACTTCAGCCCCCGGACGATGGCGTCCTCTAAGGTGAGGGAATCGGCCGCAACAGGCGCGGCGGTCTGGGCGGGGGCGTCGGCGAACCGGGCGATATAGGCACGGCTGTCTTTGTCCTCCCCGGACAGCACCCGGAACGCCGCCACCGCGTCCATCATCTCCCGCCGGGTGGGGTCCATGATGGGCAGGGTCAGCCCCGCGCCCAGCGCCTGGATCAGGAAGGTCCGGTTGACCAATGGCCGGTCGGGCAGACCGAAGGAGATGTTGGACACCCCCAGCACCACCTGTAAGCCCAGCTCCTCCCGCACCGTCCGCACGGCCCGGAGAGTCTCGGCGGCCTGTTCCTGCTGGGCGGAGACCGTCAGGGTCAGGCAGTCGATCCACACGTCCTCTCTGGGTATGCCGCAGGAAAGCGCCGCGTCCAAAATGCGGCGGGCGATGGCGACCCGCTCTTCCGCCGTCCGGGGGATACCGCCCTGGTCCAGAGTGAGCCCCACCACGGCGGCGCCGTATTTCTTCACGAGGGGCAATATGCGCGCCAATACCGCAGGGTCGCCGCTCACGGAGTTGACCGCCGCCTTGCCGTTATAGACCCGCAGGCCGGCCTCCAGCGCGGCCGGGTCGGAGGAATCCAGCTGCAATGGCAGACCCACGGCGCTTTGCAGCTTTTTCACCACTTCGGGCAGCAGCGCGGCCTCGTCCGCGCCTGGATGACCCACATTCACGTCCAAAATGTCCGCACCCGCGTCCTCCTGCCTCACCGCCACGTCCAGGATATAGTCCAGGTCGCGCTCCAGGAGCGCCTGTTGGAACCGCTTTTTGCCGGTGGGGTTGATGCGCTCGCCGATGACCCGCACCCCATCCAGGCGGCAGGGGTTCGTGGGGGTGCATAGGAAACCTACCGCGTCGTAATGCCGGGGGGCGGGGCCCTTGCCCGCCAGGACTTGGCCCAGCGCCGCGATATACGCCGGGGAGGTGCCGCAGCAGCCGCCGAAGATGGTCACCCCCGCGTCCAGCGCGGGCGCCAGCGCCGC
>CANQJZ010000047.1 GCA_947624385.1 uncultured Oscillospiraceae bacterium | reverse complement strand
GATCCCCGTCTCGGGGGATATCTCCCGCAGCGCCTCGGCCACGTCCACGCCGTTTTCCCCGGGCATATAGATGTCCAGAAACGCGATGTCGAAACCGGGCACGCCCTTCGCCGCCTCCAGCAGCGAGGCGCCATCCAGAAACTTCTCCGCTTTCCTCGTCGGGTCCCATCCATGCAGGGCCGTCTCAAAACGCTCCAACTCCCGAGGCTCATCGTCGCAGACCGCGATCCGCATAGGCACACCTCCGTCATCTATAATACCACCGCGCTCCGTTCCGGTCCAGCAAATTGTGATGAGACTGCATTCCCGCCATTTCCTCTTATTATAACATATCCGGCGGGATGACTCAATGCGGCGGGACTAACGTTTTCGAAATCAAACCCGACTTTTTCGAAATCCTGCCCCTGATATGGCGGCCAATCATCGGGTGAAAACACAAATCCGAACCCATCGCCTACGGGATACGGTCCCACAGGTCTTGGGTTCGGATTATGTTGGTATGGTGCGCGAGGCGGGAGTTGAACCCGCACGTCCGGAGTGGACACTAGAACCTGAATCTAGCGAGTCTGCCAATTCCACCACTCGCGCAAATACTTGGGCGCTCTCTCGAACGCCCAAATAACATATCACATCTCGCTCGACTTGTCAATCGCAATTTTGCGATTTTTGCGATTTTTCATCCGACCCAGCTCTCCAGCGACGCAAGGCACTCCCGCAGCGCCTTCGGCAGCTTGTCGCCAAACTTGGCATAGTGGGTCCGGATGTCGGCTACCTCGGCCTTCCATTGGTCCTTATCCACCGCGAGCAGCTCTTGGAGCGTCTCGGGCGTGACCTCGTCCTGGCCCTCCAAGTTGATATCCTCCGCACGGGGCACAAAGCCGATGGGCGTCTCCACGGCCTGGGCAGAGCCGTCGCAGCGGCCCAGGACCCACTCCAGCGCCCGCAGGTTCTCCCCAAAGCCCGGCCAGAGGAAGTTGCCCTTGTCGTCGGTGCGGAACCAGTTGACATTGAAGATCTTGGGCGGGTCCGTGAGCTTCGACTCCATATCCAGCCAGTGCTGCCAGTAGTCGGCCATATGATAGCCGCAGAAGGGCAGCATGGCCATCGGGTCACGGCGCAGCTCGCCCACCTTGCCCTCGGCGGCGGCGGTCTTCTCCGAACCCATGACGGAGCCGACGAACACGCCGTGGGCCCAGCTCTTGCTCTGGTACACCAGAGGCACCGTGCTGGCCCGACGGCCGCCAAAGATGATGGCGGAGATGGGCACGCCCTGGGGGTCGTTGAACCTGGAGCTGATGCAGGGGCAGTTGACAGCCGGGGCAGTGAAGCGGGAGTTGGGGTGCGCGCCCTTGGAGCCGTCGGACGGGTCCCAGGGCTCGCCCTTCCAGTTGACCGCGTCCGTGGGCGGGTCCTTGTCCATGCCCTCCCACCAGACGGTGCCGTCCTTTTTCAGGACCACATTTGTGAAGATCGTGTTCTTCCTGGTGCTTTCCAGGGCGTTGGGGTTGGACTTGACGCTGGTGCCGGGGGCCACGCCGAAGAAGCCGTTCTCCGGGTTCACGGCCCACAGCCGCCCGTCGGGACCGGGCCGCAGCCACGCGATATCGTCCCCCACGGTCCAGCACTTCCAGCCCTTCTTCCGGTAAATTTCCGGCGGGATGAGCATGGCAAGATTCGTCTTGCCGCAGGCGGAGGGGAACGCGGCGCAGACATAGGTTATCTCGCCGCTCGGCTTTTCGATGCCCAAAATCAGCATATGCTCGGCCAGCCACCCCTCGTCCCGGCCCAGGCAGGAGGCGATACGCAGGGCGAAGCACTTCTTGCCCTGCAGGGCGTTGCCGCCGTAAGCGGAGTTGACGGTCATGATGTAATTTTCCTGGGGGAAGTGGGCGATGTAGCGCTTGTCCGGGTCCATCTCCGCCGAGGAATGCAGACCCCTGATGAAGTCGGCGCTGTCTCCCAGCGCGTCGTAGACCTGCTTGCCCATGCGGGTCATGATGGCCATATTCAGCACCACGTAGATGCTGTCGGTCAGCTCAAAGCCGTACTTGGCGAAGGGCGAGCCCACGACGGACATGGAATAGGGCACCACGTACATCTTCCGGCCCTTCATGGAGCCCTTATAAATTTTGCGCAGCGTCTCTTTCATCTCGTCGGGAGCCATCCAGTTGTTGGTAGGGCCGGCGTCCTCCTGCTTCTCGCAGCAGATGAACGTGCGCCCCTCCACACGGGCCACGTCGTTGGGATTGCTGTGGTGATAATAGCAGCCGGGCAGCTTTTCCTCGTTGAGCTTTATCAGCGTGCCGTCCGCCACCGCCTGCCGCCGCAAGGCTTCCAGTTCGTCCTCGCTGCCGGTGAGCCAGACGACCTCGTCCGGCTGGCAAAGGTCCGCACACCGTTGTACCCAGTCCAACACATGCTTGTTGGATGTCAGTGCCATTGTGTATTCCTCCTATATCACAGTATTTTGTAACGCGTTCGTAAGCGCTGCAAAGTCCTCCAAGCCCAGCGCCTCGCCACGGACCTGGCTATCCAGTCCACAGGCGGCCAGCGCCGCGGCCGCCGCTTCTTTGCCGCACACGCCCTCCAGGGCGTTGGCAAGTGTCTTCCGCCGCTGATTAAATGCCGCCCGGACCACCCGGAAAAAGGCGGCCTCGTCCGTCTGAACAGGTGGCGCGGTCCGCATGGTGAGGCGGACCACGGCGCTTTTCACCTTTGGCCTTGGCACAAAGCACTCCGGCCCCACGGTGAAGAGCATCTCCGGCTTAGCGTACCACCGGGTCAGCAGGGTGAAGGCACCGTAGTCCTTCTCCCCCGCTCCGGCGCACATGCGCTGGGCCACTTCCTTTTGCACCATCACCAGCATACGCGAAAAGCACCCGGCCCGGTACAGCTTCGTCAGCACCGGGGTGGTGATGCTGTAGGGCAGATTGGCGCACACGGAAAGGCGCAGCCCTGCCAGCTTCTCGCCGCAGTCGGCCCGCAGGTCCCGGCCCATCACGTCGTCATAGACGATCTCAAGATTGGTCAGGTCCCCCACGGTCTCACACAGCACGGGCTTCAGGGCCGTGTCCACCTCATAGGCCAGCACCCTGCCGGCCCTGGCGGCCAGGGCTCGCGTCAGGCAGCCCACACCGGGGCCGATCTCCACCACGCCGTCGCCGGGACCCAGGTCCACCGCCTCCGCGATGCGCTCAGGCACCCAGGCGGCGGTCAGGAAATTCTGTCCCTTCCCTTTGGAAAAGCGGAACCCCGCCTTTTGCAGCAGGGGCCGCATCGCGTTAAGATCGCACAGGTCCAATGTCTTTTTCATGCGGAAATTTTACCACCGCGCCCCGCCAAAAGCAACAGCAAAATTCCCGGCCCCGCAGGTCCGGCGATTGACTTTTTTTGCCTTGGGAAGTACAATGTGCTCGGACTGTCACCGCGCATAAATGCCCGCCCGCGGACAGAGGATAACAATGGGGAGGAACATGACTTATGATCGACGTTGTTGCGCTTGGCGAACTGCTCATCGACTTCACCACTCTCAGCGCGGATGCCGACGGCTATCCCACCATGGCGGCCCACCCCGGCGGCGCGCCGGCGAATTTTTTGGCGGCGCTGGCGAAATTCGGCGCCAGGACGGCGCTGCTGGGCAAAGTGGGCAACGACGCCTTCGGTATGATGCTGCGCAAGACACTGGCCCGGTCCGGTATCGACACCCGCGGCGTCGTGACGGACCCGGACGTGTTCACGACTTTGGCCTTCGTCACCCTGGACGAGAGCGGCGACCGTGATTTTTCCTTCGCCAGAAAGCCGGGGGCGGACACGTGTCTGCGCTTTGAGGAACTGGACCTGGGGCTTATCGACCAGGTCAGGGCGTTTCATTTTGGCACCCTGTCCCTGACCGATCAGCCGGCCCGTGGCGCCACGGCCCGTGCGGTGGCCTACGCCCGGAAAAAGGGCAAGCTCATCACCTTTGACCCCAATCTGCGCAAGCCCCTGTGGAAGAGCATGGACGAGGCCCGGGAGCTGATGTTGTGGGGCCTGGGGCAGGCGGACGTGGTGAAGATCAGCGACGAGGAAGTGGACTTCCTGTTCGGCATGACGCCGGAGGACGGCGCACGGCATATTTTAAAGGAATTTGGCGTTGGGCTGGTGTTCGTCACCTGCGGCCCGGACGGCTGCGTATTCAAAAACCCCGTGGCGGAGGGCCGCGTACCCGGCCTCGCCGACATTCAGGTGGCTGACACCACCGGCGCGGGCGACATCTTCGGCGGCAGCGCGGTCTGGAAGCTGCTGCAGCTTGGCAGGGACGTTCGCACGCTTACCAAAGAGGACCTGGCGGACGCGGCGCGCTTTGCATGCGCCAGCGCGGGCCTTTCCACCACCCGCTTCGGCGGCATATCCAGCGTGCCGGAATACGCCGAGGTGCTGCAAAAACTGGCCGAATAACGGCGGGAAAAAATAACAAAACCCTGTGGCCATCACGGTCACAGGGTTTTCTCTATCTTGGCGGCGCGGTATTCCTCACCCCATGCCCGCATGGCGTCCAGAATGGGCTGGAGGCTCCGGCCCAGGTCGGTGAGCGAATACTCCACCCGCGGGGGAACCTCTGGAAACACCGTGCGCGTGACGAGCCCGTCCGCCTCCATGGACCGAAGGCTGTCGGTGAGCACCTTCTGGCTCACGCCGTCCAGGTCCCGCTGCAGTTCGTTGAACCGCCAGGGACGGGCCATGAGGTTCCGTATGATGAGCAGCTTCCACTTGTTGCCTATGAGCTGCACAGTGGTGGCCACGGGGCATTCGGGCAGCAGTTCAGCCTTTGTTTTCATATCGCGCCTCCATACAGTCAAAATCGAGTGTTACACTTGAATGATACTGCGCTGTCCGATGCCTGTCAATCAGTTACAAAAAGGTGCGTACCCCACTTTTTTGTGCGTACTTGTGGGGTGTGAAAATGTCCCTATAATGGAGACCACGGGAGGCGGACAGCTTTCTGAATCTATCAAGGAGGACATGACGATGGCACTTTCTGATCTGGCCGGATGGGCCCAAGACAAGGCGGCCTCCGCATGCGGAACTGCCTGCGGCGCGGCCGACAAGCCCGAGGAGAAGCCCGCGGCCTGCGGTACCGCCTGCGGCGCTGCCGGCAAGCCGGAAGAAAAGCCCGCGGCCTGCGGCACGGCCTGTGGGGCTTCCGACAAGTAAGACCACTCCCGGCGGGTCATCCCGCCGGGAACAAATACGTTGTTTCGAGGGCACGACATGAGCGAGTATTTTTCCTTCCAGTGGCACATCACAGACCAGTGCGACCAGCGGTGCAAGCACTGTTATATCTTCTCCGGCGGGTCTCATCAGCATCTGGACGCCATGACCTGGGCGCAGATGGAGGACACGTTTTATAACTGCCTGGACTTCTGCGCCGTCTACGATAGGCTGCCCTACTTTTACATCACCGGCGGGGACCCCATCCTGCACCCGGACTTCTGGCGGCTGCTGGAGCTGCTGCACGGGCATGACGCGCCCTTCACCATTCTGGGCAATCCCTTCCACCTGAATGACCAGGTGTGCCGGGAGCTGAAGGCCCTGGGCTGCGAGAAGTACCAGCTGTCCCTGGACGGCCTTCGCCAGACCCACGACTGGTTCCGCAAGCCCGGCTCCTATGACTGCACGCTGGAGAAGATCGGCTGCATCAAGCGGGCGGGCATCCGCGCCGTCATCATGACCACGGTGTCCAGGACCAACCGCATGGAGGTCCCCGGCATCATCGACGCGGCGGTGGCAGCGGGCGCAGACGTGTTTGCCTTCTCCCGCTATGTCCCCAGCGGCGGGGACCTGGACGCCTCCATGACGGCCCAGGAATACCGGGACCTGCTCGCGGTGTGCGACCAGAAATTCAAGGAATACGAGGCCCAGGGGTGCAAGACTTACTTCAATAAAAAGGACCATCTCTGGACCCTTTACGAATATGAGACAGGCGCGTTCACCATCCCGGAAAACGCCCAGCCCGGCATGATCTACGGCGGGTGCAACTGCGGCAACTGTCATATCACCATCCTGCCCACCGGCGACGTGTACGCCTGCCGCCGTGTTGCGGAAAGCAGAGTGGGGAACGTGCTGGAGGATCGGCTGGCGGACGTTTGGGTGTGCCAGATGGAACAGTACCGGGACTACACAAGATTTGAAAAATGTGCCAGGTGCGAGCTCATGCCCTGGTGCCGGGGCTGCCCCGCCGTAGCGAAGGGCACTAATGGCGATTTCTACGCCCCCGACCCCCAATGCTGGAAGGAGGTGGAGTCCTGATTTCTATTCGGGCTGGTCTTTGTCTGGTTCATTGGACGGTACTATATGTATGACCGGCTCCTGGTCACTGATATACATTTCCTCACAATCCCGCTGGGCCGCTATCAGGATGTTGACAGCGGCCTCAGTGGCACGAAACATTTTCAAGTACATTTCCTTATAGTCCGGCATATTCTCACCTCCAACGCGCATTATAGGACATATTGTCCAATCCGTCAATATGACCCCTTCCGCTGTTGTATATTGGCGTTGGTGATGAGTATGCGTCTACGGATACGCGACTTGCGAGAAGATGCGGATCTGACACAGCGCCAGGTGGCGGAAGAATTGATGTGCGACCAGTCCCTGTACTCCAAGTACGAGCGCGGGGAGCGGCCACTCCCGTTGGAGGCGGCGGTAAAACTGGCGCGCCTGTACAACACGAGCCTGGACTATCTGGTCGGCCTCACCGACGATCCCGCACCGAGAAGCTGAAAAAGCGGCAGGAAATGGACTTCCTGCCGTTTTGTTTTTTCATAATTCTTTCTAATGAGGTGTTTTTAGTATGGACGCACAGACTTGTTTGAAGAAGCTGGAATATGTGGGCGTGCTGGCCTTTGCCACGGTGGATAAAGACGGCGCACCGCAGATACGCAATATCTCCGCGATCCACTATGAGCCGGACAGGATGGTGTTTTTCACCGCAAAAGGCAAGGACTTTTGCCGGGAACTTCTGGCCGACGGCCGGGTGCAGGTGCTGGGATATACAAAGTACAAGGAGATGATCCGGCTGGCCGGCAGGGCGGTCCCGGTGCCGGACGATGAGCAGGAAAAATGGATCGAAACGATCTTCGCCGAACAGCCCTATCTTTGCAACGTCTATCCCGGCGATACAAGGAAGCTGGCGGGCATCGTCTTTGCAATACGGGACGGCCAGATCGAGTATTTCAACCTGGGCGTCAATCCTATCTTTCGGGAGAGCTATGCTATCGGGGCGGGGAACGTCACGAAGAAGGGCTATGTCATTTCAGCGAGGTGTATCGGCTGCGGCAAGTGTCTGAAAAACTGCCCCCAGCGGTGCATCGAACCTGGTGTACCCTACGCCATCCGGCAGGAGAACTGTCTGCACTGCGGCAACTGCTTCGCGGTATGTCCCGTGAAGGCGGTGGCAAAACGGGGTTTACCGAGGCTATGAAAAATGCAGTAAACGGGATACTCTGGAAGCCGCATAAACACTGAGTTTTCCCGCTCTTGTGTAAAATGCGATAAACTGTTGAAAGAGCGCTAAGCAGAAAACTTAGCAGAAAACTTTTCCCGTTTCCGGGCCTCTGGCTTCGGAGCGCGCCCGACCCATAGATGAAATCCAAAATGCTCATAATTTCACCGGCGGCGGGCAATCTCCCCGCCGTTTTCGCCTATATCGTTTGATTCAAAGTGAATGAAATACATAAAAATTATTAAATAATTAGGCAATCCATGCGTCGCAGGCACCCGCAAGGGTAGCCATCAGCGCCTTACAGTACCTTTGGTGCTGTAAGGCGCAAAGTTTTTATTAAATACCCCCTACCCCCTTCGTCATCGGACCGCCGCCACGGACCCAGCTCCCCGGCCGCCGCCGCAGTGCTGGCCTTGCCTCTCCCAGCGTCACTGCCCCATCCATGTGCCCGGCCCGCTCTCGGCGGACAAAAAACAGCAGCGGTTATATCACTGGCAGTTCTTCCACCGGCTTGCCGTATTCATATACGGCATGGCTGGGCAGGTCTATATCGTCGCTCCAAAACACACACGTCCGGCTCTCATCCAACTGGACCTGCTGGAACAGGCCAGGCACCTCCGCGAGAAGCCGATAGCCCGGCAGCGTCATATCGTCTTTTACGTCGTATATTACCTTCCGACCATCGTCAAAGGCAGCCGCCAGTTGATAATCCGGGAGCGGGACCAGCTTTATAATTCTCTGTACCATGCCCGGCACCCCCTCACAGCGGCGGGAGCTTCCGTATGATCTGGCTATCCCACATCTCCTGCAGCTCTTCCTGGTGAGCGCCCAGCCATTCCCGGACCAACTCCTGGGCCTTGATCGGCAAGTCTCCCTGGATCATCTCCATGCTCTTGATATTGAACTCGCCCATATACTCCCCATACAGAGCATGTATATGGCTGGCCTCGTGCTCCTTCGGCTTGAAAAACATCTTGATCACGATGCCGTAAAACCGCGCTATCTCCGGCATATCCGTCACTCCTTTCCGCTGTCCCGCTCGATGGTCTCGTCTATGGCCCTGGTGATGAAGCCGTTCACGCTTTCCCCGCGGGCTTCCGCATGGGCCTGTACAGTCGCACGTTTCTCCCGCGTCATTCTTACTTCTACGCGCATGAACTTCCCCATATAGGCTTTCTGGGCCTTCTTCTGGGCCTCTGTCTTTTCTGGCATATTCTACCCTTTCTGGGAGCGGGATTTATGGCATCCCCTTCCCCTAGTATGGTCATATTATAGCACAAAAGTAAATCTACCGCTAGATACAAAACGCACAAATCTACCGGTAGATATTTGGCGGTGTTGCCAATCTCTATCTACCGATAGATATGTTACAATAAGACAATCGAGGGGAAATCGCCCCGGCGAAGGCAGACGGAGTAGGCCCCGGAACAAACGGTATTAGCGGTTACGACTGCGCCACACATACGCCGTGCTCTCTCTGCAGAACGGCGACGACGTTAAGACGGTGCAAGGCAACCTCGGCCACGCGACGGCGGCTTTCACCCTGGACGTGTACGGCCACGTTTCGGAGAGGATGAAGGAGGACAGCGCAAGCCGGATGGAGGCTTACATAAGCGGCCTGTAACGGCTCAAAAAAATCTGTAAAGGGAAAACCGCCCATTTCAAGACATAGAAAAGCCCTGCAACCGTGATGGTTACAGGGTTTTTCGTTGGCAGCGGGAGAAGGATTCGAACCCTCACATACGGAGTCAGAGTCCGCTGTGCTACCTTTACACAATCCCGCTATATTTGCCCGCTATATTCGGAACGGTGTGTATTATGCCATTGTTTTCCGGAATTGTCAAGCACAAATCTGCCAAATTTGCGGCCGGGGGCCATCCTTTTTTCAGTTTGCCTGTCCGTGCAGCCAGGCAAGGGCATCGGCCAGACTTCCCAGCGAGTCCATCAGCCCGCAGGCCACCGCCTCTTCCCCGTCGATGATGCTGCCCACGTCGTTTGCAAGCTCCCCTGTCTTGAGCATGTAGCCCAGAAACTTCTCCCGGCCTATGTGGGAGTTGGCGGTCACGAACCGGACGATGCGCTCCTGGGTCCGGGCGAAGTACTCGTAGGTCTGGCTCACGCCGATGACCGTGCCGTTCATGCGCACGGGGTGTATGGTCATGGAGGCGCTGGGGGCGATGAAGCTGCGCTTGGCCGCCACCGCCAGGGGCACGCCGATGGAATGCCCGCCGCCCAGCACCAGCGACGCGGTGGGCTTTTTCATGCCCGCGATCAGCTCCGCGATGGCAAGGCCCGCCTCGATGTCTCCGCCCACGGTGTTGAGCAGGATGAGAAGCCCCTGCACGTCGGCCGATTCCTCCACCGCCGCCAGCAGGGGCAGGACGTGTTCGTATTTCGTAGTCTTGTTTTCCTCCGCCAGCACCTGGTGGCCCTCGATCTGGCCGATAACGGTGAGCACCTGGATGGCCGACGGCGCGCTGGCGCCAAGCTCTCTGATGTCCTCCGTCTTTACGTCGTCCACAAAAAATCACCCGAGGCAAGTGTTCCCTGCCACGGATGATTTATACTTATTTATTTCCCCGCACGAAAGTCCGTGGGCGTGCGGCCCTGAGTCTTTTTGAAGACGGCGCTGAAGTAGTGCCCGTCCCGATAGCCCACCGCACGGGCGATCTGGCCGGGGCGCTTGTCCGTGGTCAGCAGCAGCTGTCGGGCCATCTCCATGCGCCGGCCGGTCACATAGTCGGAAAACGTGCGGTCCATCTCCTTCCGAAAAAGGGCGGACAGATAGCTTGGCGTGACGCCGGACGCTTCCGCCGCCTCCGCCAGGGTCAGGTCCGGGTCCGTAAAATGCCGGTCCACATAGTCCAGCGCCGCACCCAGCGTCCCGGCGCGGACGCCGCCGGCAGTATCGTCCCGCACGTCTACAGCGGCCAAAAGCGCCTGGGTCAGCGCCCGCTCCGGCTCGTCAGGCAGCTTATCCCACGGGCCGAGGCGTTCTATATAAGTCTGACGCGGGATGCCCAGACCCATCACGAACCGCTCCGCGGCGAACCGGGCGTTCAGCAGCACGTACGACCGCAGGGTCCGGGAGCTTGCCGCCGACCGCAGGGATGTTAAATAGTGTTCTGCGAAGGCGGGCACGTCCTCCCGCTGGGCGCTTTCCAGAAAGGCGCACAGGTCCCCCGGGTCCAGCAGCGCCGGGTCCACGTCCGGTATGCCGTCCTCGTCCTCCGGCGGCTGCACGGAACGCTCCATGCCCGGCCGCAGGACCCACCTTTCCGGCCACAGCACCCGCAGGGACCACAGCTTGGCCGCCTGTTGAAAGCACGCCGGCAGCGCCTCCAGGCCCTCTATCGGGTCGCCGACGGCCAGGTGCCAGCCGTTGCCGCTCCGGTCCAGCTCCTCCCGGACCCGGCGCACGCACCGCTCCGTCAGCTCCGGCATCCGCCGGGCCTCGCCCTTGATGAGCACCGCGCCCATGTCGGGGGCCAACTGCACGGGCATATACTCCGAGTACTTCAAAAAATAGGCCAGCAGCGTTTGCCGCACCCTGGCGGCCGCGTCGTCCAGCGGTCCGGCGTTCCGGTCCCGCTGCGGCAGGTCGAACAGCGCCACCGCGTACCCGCCCGCCGTCAGGTCCACGCCGATACGCCGGGCGATGGCAACGGCCCTGTCCGGGGCGATGAGACCCCCGGCCAGCTGCTCAAAAAGCCACCGGCGCACATGGGGAATGAGCTCCGGGTCCCGGAGCGCGTCTTCCAGCGTCATGCCTGCCTCCCTCCTTCTCCGGCGTCAACGGCTGCTGGCCCGTTCCATAAGCTCCCAGTCCAGGCTGCGGGAAACGCCCGGCTGGCCCTGCAAAATACGCATGAGCTCCTCCGCCGCCTCCTGGCCCATGCGGCTGTGCCGGTGCCAGAGGGACGTGATGTGTACAGGGCCCACCTGGCTGTAGTAGCTGTTGTCGAAGCTGACCACGGCCATATCCTCCGGCACCCGGCGGCCCATGGCCAGCATTTCCCGTATGAGAAGAAAGGCCACCTCGTCGTTGTAGCATACCACCGCCGTCACGCCGTCCAGCCGCTCGGTTATGAACCGGCGGAGCATGCCGCCGTCCCCGCCGGAGAGCATCTCCGCCCGGTCCGTGGTATCGTACCAGCAAAAGCTGCGGTCACGGATGGGAAGGCCCCGGTCACGGATGGCGGAGATGCAGCCGTAGTAGCGCTGGGGTCCCTGGGCGTCGTCGGATTTGAAGATGCCGCCGATGGACCGGTGGCCCTTGTCGATGAGGTAGCGGGCCAGCTTATACCCGCCGCCGTAATTGTCGTCGGAAATGCAGGGGATGCCGCTCAGCTCGGCGTACGCCCCGTGGAGGAACACCATGGGCACGCTGGCCCGCTGCAGGCTCTGATAGAGGTCCGCGTTGGGACTGGGCAGGGCTGTCTTGGACCCCTCCACCAATATACCCGCCACGGGCCGGTCCAGCAGCGTCTGCAATATCTCCCGCTCCCGGCTGACCTGGTTTTCCGTGGCGAATATGAGCACAGAATAGCCGTGGCGGGAAAACACGTTTTGCGCGTCGTGCAGGACCGTGGGGAAGATGTAGTCGTCCAGAAATGACGACACCACCGCCACCTGGCGGGTGCCGGCGCTCTGGGTCATGCCGGTGGTATAGGTGCCGCTGCCGTGGCGGGACGCCACCAGGCCCTCCTCCGTCAAAATGCGGATGGCCCGGCGCACCGTCTGGCGGCTGACGGAGTAGCTGGCCGAGAGCTCCGCCTCCGTGGGCAGCTTGTGCCCGCCCTTCCAGCCCTGGACATATATTTCCTCCCGCAGCCTGTCCGCCAGGAGCCTGTATTTCAGCGCCATCGTACCGCCCCCCGTTCACCATATTTAATATAAACATTATAGCACAGTCAAGTCCGGATGTCATTAAAACAGTACAATTTCCAGACAAAAGATACAAATTTTGTGAATTTGTTCTTTTTTTAGTTAAAACGAATACAAATCCAGATACATAGACCGCGAAATCTCCAAAACAGACCCGGCGAATGACCGGGAAATGAGCAATTTGCCCAATGCTTTCCCGTGGACAGCGCGGACCCGGCACCTTAAATCAACACACCGATTCGATGCAAAATCTAAAATTATTATACTCTTTTTGGGGAATTTCGGAAGACATTTCCAAAAGTTGTTTCATAATTATGCAAATCGTCAATGATTTGTCTTATTAATTGGCACGAATTTGGCGAAATAAACGAATATCCCGTTGACTTCTCCCCTCTTTTTTGCTTTAATACGAGTATCACTAGTCCGGTCAAGGCCGGATAATTTTAGGAAGGAGCAATCCAAACATGAAGAAGATCCTTGCGCTTGTTCTTGCCCTGGCTATGATCATGAGCCTGGGCGCCATCGCCTTCGCGGACGATGACCTCATCAAGGTCGGCATCATCAACAACGACCCCAACGAGTCCGGCTACCGCACCGCCAACGACGCTGCCATGCGTGAGATGTTCTGCGAGGAGAATGGCTATGACGCCACCTTCTACAACAACAACGACGCCGCGCAGCAGATCGCCACTGCCCAGCAGATGATCCAGGACGAGGTGGACTTCCTTCTCCTCTCCCCCGGCTCCACCACCGGTTGGGACACCGTTCTGGAAGACGCTCAGGCCGCCGGCACCCAGGTCATCCTCTTCGACCGTATGCTGGAGGCTGACGACAGCATGTATGTTGCCGCCGTCGTGTCCGACATGGCCGCCGAGGGCGAGACCGCTGTGAGCTGGCTGGCCGATCAGGAACTGGAAGAGTACAACATCATCCACATCCAGGGCCACATGGGCTCTGACGCCCAGCTGGGCCGCACCGGCGCTCTGGACGAGAAAGTCGAGGCTGAGGACAACTGGAACTACGTGACCCAGCAGACCGCCGACTGGAACGAGGAGACCGCCCGCACCATCGTGCAGTCCGTCATCGACTCCGGCGAGTCCTTCAACGTCATCTATGCTGAGAACAACGGCATGGCCCGCGGCGCTGTCGCGGCGCTGGACGCCAACGGCATCACCCACGGCAAGGACGGCGACGTTATCGTCATCGGCTTCGACTCCGACAAGTGGGCCATGGAGTCCGTGCTGAACGGCGAGTGGAACTACATGGGTCTGTGCAACCCCATGCAGGCTGAGAAGGTCGATCAGATCATCAAGGACCTGCTGGAGGGCAATGAGCCTGAGGAGAAGATCATCTACTCCGACGAGCCGGGCTTCGACTGCGAGACCATCACCCAGGAGGACGTGGACACCTTCGGTACCTGATACCGTGACCGTCCAATAAAACACTTCGCATAATCAGCACGCGGCGCGGCTACTTGCCGCGCCGCGTGTGAATTTCTCAGAGGAATGGAGGCATGAACTATGCAGGAAGGCGCAATATTGCAAATGCGCGGGATCAGCAAATTCTTCCCCGGCGTCAAGGCCCTGCAGAACGTGGACTTTACTCTCCGGGCCGGAGAGGTCCACGCGCTCATGGGCGAGAACGGCGCCGGCAAATCCACGCTGATCAAGTGTCTGACCGGCGTCTATCCCAAGGACGAGGGCGAGATCTTCATGGTCGGCCACGAGGGTCCCGTTTCCATCCGCTCCCCCCAGGACGCGCAGAACATCGGCATCAGCACGGTCTATCAGGAGATCACCCTCTGCCCCAACCTGACGGTGGCGGAGAACATGTACATCGGCCGCACCAAGGGCGCTGTCACCCACTGGAAACAGATGAACAAGGGGGCCGGCAAGATCCTACAGGAGCTGGGCATCCCCGCCGCTCCCAACCAGCAGCTTTCCAGCTGCTCCATCGCGGTGCAGCAGATGGTGGCCATTGCCCGGGCGGTGGATATGGACTGCAAGGTGCTTATCCTTGACGAGCCCACCTCTTCCCTGGACGAGTCGGAGGTGGCAAAGCTCTTTAAGCTCATGCGCGACCTGAAAGCCCGGGGCGTTGGCATCATCTTCGTCACCCACTTCCTGGACCAGGTCTACGAGATCAGCGACCGCATCACGGTCCTGCGGGACGGCCAGCTTGTGGGCGAATACGTCATCGAGGATATGCCCAGGGTCCAGCTGGTCAGCAAGATGCTGGGCAAGGACCTGGACGACATGGCCGACATCAAGAGCGAGTCCGGCGCCACCGCCGACATGAGCGGCACGCCTGTGCTGGAGGCCCATGACCTTTGCAGCAACGCGGGCATCAAGCCCTTTGACTTCTACATCCACAAGGGCGAGGTCAACGGCTTCACCGGCCTGCTGGGCTCCGGCCGCAGCGAGTGCGTCCGGGCCATCTTCGGCGCGGACCGGGTCACCGGCGGCACCGTGAAGATGGACGGAAAGGACGTGCAGATCCACAAGCCACTGGACGCCATGAAATGCGGCATCGGCTATCTGCCCGAGGACCGCAAGGGCGACGGCATCGTGGGCGACCTGTCCGTGCGGGAGAACATCATCCTGGCGCTGCAGGTCATGAAGGGATTTTTCAAGCCCTTCTCCAGAGCCCAGGCGGAGGCCTTCGCCGACGAGTACATCAAGAAGCTGGAGATCAAAACCGCGTCCTCGGATACCCCCATCAACTCCCTCAGCGGCGGCAACCAGCAAAAGTGCATCGTGGCCCGGTGGCTGCTCACCGACCCGAAATACCTGATACTGGACGAACCCACCCGCGGCATCGACATCGGCACCAAGATCGAGATACAGAAACTGGTCCTGCAGCTGGCCAGCGAGGGCAAGAGCGTCACGTTCATATCCTCCGAGACCGACGAGATGCTGCGCACCTGCTCCCGGCTCATCGTCATGCGCGACCGCAAAGCGGTGGGTGAGCTGTCCGGAGAGGACCTGACCCAGAGCAAGATCATGGCGACTATCGCAGGAGGTGATAAGCAGTGAAGAAAGAACAGTCTAATGAGAGCTTTTTCCGGCGGATCACCCGCCACCAGCTTTTCATCCCCGTGGCCGCGCTGCTGGCGCTGGTGGTGTTCAACCTGATTGCCGACCCGTCCTTCTTCTCGGTCAGCCTGAAAGAAAACAGTCTGGGCAACCCGGTCCTCAGCGGCAACATCATCTCCGTGCTGGACAACGCCTCCGAACTGGTGCTCCTGGCCATCGGCATGACGCTGGTGACGGCGTCCTCCGGCGGACAGGACATCTCCGTTGGCGCCACGATGGCCATCGCCGGCAGTGTGATCCTCCGGCTGGTCTGCGGCGGGCAGGTCAGCGCTGACACCATGCAGACGCCCCTGATCCTGGCCGTTCTGGCGGGCATCGTGGTGACCATGGCCTTCGGCGCTTTCAACGGCACGCTGGTGGCCTACTTCAAGATCCAGCCCATGGTGGCCACGCTGATCATGTTCACCGCCGGCCGCTCCATCGCCGCCTGGATCAACAATAACCAGCTCCCTTTCATCAACGACGTGGCCTTTAAATACGCCGGTACCTTCCTGCCCGGCATCCCGGTCCCCACGCCTGTTTTCATCACCCTGTTCATGATCCTGGCGTTCTGGCTGGTGCTGAAGTTCACCAACCTGGGCCTGTACACCCAGGCGGTGGGCATCAACGCCAACTCCTCCCGGCTCAACGGCCTGGACCCCAAGAAGATCAAGCTGCTCACCTATGTGATCCTGGGCGCGTGCGTCGCCATAGCCGGCTTTATCCGCGTCAGCCGCAGCGGCTCCATCAACTATTCCCGCATCGCGGAGAACATCGAGATGGACGCCATCCTGGCGGTGGCCCTGGGCGGCAACAG
>CANQJZ010000046.1 GCA_947624385.1 uncultured Oscillospiraceae bacterium | reverse complement strand
TGGAGCGGGCAACGAGATTCGAACTCGCTACCTCCACCTTGGCAAGGTGGCGCTCTGCCAAATGAGCTATGCCCGCAGATTGGCGACCGAGAAGGGACTTGAACCCTCGACCTCCGGCGTGACAGGCCGGCGTTCTAACCAGCTGAACTACCCGGCCAGGGTATGGTGGGAACAACAGGACTCGAACCTGTGGCCCCCTGCTTGTAAGGCAGGTGCTCTAACCAGCTGAGCTATGCTCCCATGGAGCGCCCGCTTTTCAAGCGGCTTTGCTATTATAAAGCACGTTTCGCCTGTTGTCAATAAAAAAATCAACCCGCGCTGCGATTTTTTGCCGCGGCGTCCTCGTCCGCCTCCAGGCGCTCAAACACCGCCGCATAGCCGTCCCGGCCATACTGCAGGCTGCGCTTGACCCGGCTGATCGTGGCGCTGGAAGCGCCCGTCTCCTGGAGGATGTCGTTGTAGATCATGCCCCGGTTCAGAAGCCACGCCACCTGGAACCGCTGCTCCAGCGCCTGTAACTCCGTCACCGTACACAGGTCATCGAAAAACTGTTCGCACTCGTCTATCGTCCTGAGGGACAATATCGCCTTGTACATCATCTCATTGCGGGGCTTGCGGTTGATCTTGTTCATGAGACATTCTCCTTTCCTGCGCCAAAGTATATTGCTATTTTACCAGACTAAAGCTTGAAAGTAAAGAGGGAAAACAAATATTTCCAGAAAAAGGACCCCGCCGCGTATGATTGGCGCGGCGGGGTCATATCGGACGCTCTTACGGCTTGCAGACCTTGCAGGGCTCATAGCCCTGGGCGATGAGCGTGTTCCGGTCCGTGGTCACGTCCATGCGGTTGTACGACGCGATCTTGGCGGCCGAGGGGCAGGTGGGACGGTGGAATTTCCCGGAATTGGTGTTGAGCACATAGGTCCCGGTCCCCTGCGGGACGGCGGTAGCGGCCGGTTTGACGGTGTAGACAAGCGTGTCGCTGGCATTGTAGCCGCTGAGAAGCGTTTTCTTATCGTTGGCACAGCAGCGGACGGCGAACTGATAGGTCGCGCCGCTTTTGAGATTCGCCGCCTTGCGGGTATAGCTGGTGGCCGCGGTGGTGCCGATCTTCTGCCAGGACCCGCCGTTGACCTTGTAGTAGACCATGTACCGGGGCGAACCTTCCACGGCGTCCCAGGTGGCCTGGATGCCGTCGGCCGTCTGGGCGATGGTCACGGTTGGCGCGGCGAAGTATTGCAGCGCGTTGCTGGCTTTGTAGCCGCTGAGAAGCGTTTTCTTATCGTTGGCGCAGCAGCGGACGGCGAACTGATAGGTCGCGCCGCTTTTGAGATTCGCCGCCTTGCGGGTGTAGCTGGTGGCCGTGGTAGTGCCGATCTTCTGCCAGGACCCGCCGTTGACCTTGTAATAGACCATGTACCGGGGCGAGCCGTCTATGGCGTTCCAGGTGGCCTGGATGCCGTCGGAGGCCGACGCGATCTTCACCGTGGGCGCGGCAAGCTGGGCGGCGGTATACGTGAGCTCGTCGCTGGCTTTGTAGCCGCTGAGAAGCGTCTTTTTATCGTTGGCACAGCAGCGGACGGCGAACTGATAGGTCGCGCCGTCTTTCAGCGCTGACGCCTTGCGGGTGTAGCTGGTGGCTGTCGTGGTGCCGATCTTCTGCCAGGACCCGCCGTTGACCTTATAGTACACCATGTACCGGGGCGAGCCGTCTATGGCGTTCCAGGTGACCCGGATACCGTCGGCCGTCTGGGCGATGGCCGTCTCCGGCGCCGTCAACTGCGCGTCCGCCGCGAAGGTCGGAACGCCCAGGGCCAGCAACGTCAGGACCGCCAAAAGCATGCATAAACCGCGCTTAAACATAAGACTGCCTCCTGTTATTAGAAAATTTTACCTGCATATACACTCATTATACCATGTCGTGCGGTTCCGGCGCAAGCCGGGAGCACGACCGGTATTTTGGGTATAACAGCGCGCAGCGTCTGTTATAACGCGCCCGCCTTGCTTGTCAAGGCGCGGCAAAAGGCAAAACTTCCACTATCATTTTTGGCCGGGGGATGATATACTAATGATAAATACAAACGGAAAGGACGTGACAGCATGAGCAGCATGGTCATTTTCTGGATCGTGGCCGCCGTGGTGTTCCTCATCGTGGAGGCCGTCACCGCCGCTATGAGCTCCATCTGGTTCACGGTGGGCGCGTTGGCCGCGCTGGCGGGCGCCGCCCTGGGCACGCCGCTGTGGGCGCAGATACTGCTGTTCGTCGCCGTGTCCGGCGTGTGCTTCGCCCTTTTGTACCCAAGGCTGAAAAACAGTCTCCGCCGGGACAGGCAGGCCACCAACGCCGACATGGTGCTGGGGCAGGAGTGCGTAGTCACCCAGCGCATCGACAATTTGGCCGGTACCGGCGCCGTGAGCGCCGACGGCAAGACGTGGACGGCCCGCTCCGCCGACGGCGAGGCCATCGAGCTTGGGGCCGTGGTCACCGCCCAGAGCATCCAGGGCGTGAAGCTCATCGTGACACCGGTGCGGGAAACCGCCCATTCGTGAGCGCGATTATAATTTGAAGGAGGACGATCCGCTATGTATGATCTTAACAACGTCGTCGGGCCCGTGTTCACGGGCGTCATCGTTCTGCTGGTGGTCGTGATCATCATCCGCAATATCCGGGTGGTCCAGCAGGCGCGGGCCTTCGTGGTAGAGCGGCTGGGGGCCTACCATGCCACATGGAACGTGGGGCTGCACTTCAAGATCCCCTTCATCGAGCGTATCGCCAAGGTGGTGAGCCTGAAGGAGCAGGTGGCGGACTTCCCGCCCCAGCCCGTCATCACCAAGGACAACGTGACCATGCAGATCGACACGGTGATCTATTTCCAGATCACCGACCCGAAGCTGTATACCTATGGCGTGGAAAACCCCATGCTGGCCATCGAGAACCTGACGGCCACAACGCTGCGGAACATCATCGGCGAGCTGGAGCTGGACGAGTCCCTCACCAGCCGGGACACCATCAACGCCAAGATGCAGCAGATATTGGACGAGGCCACGGACTCCTGGGGCATCAAGGTCAACCGGGTGGAGCTTAAAAACATCACCCCGCCCAAGGAGATCCAGAACGCCATGGAGAAGCAGATGAAGGCCGAGCGTGAGCGGCGCGAGTCCATCCTGCGGGCCGAGGGCGAAAAGCGGGCCGCCATTTTGGAGGCCGAGGGCGAAAAAGAATCCGCCGTGCTCCGGGCCGAGGCCAAAAAAGAGGCCGCCATTTTGGAGGCCCAGGGCAAGGCCCAGGCCATCATCGCCGTGAACCAGGCCACCGCCGAGGGTCTGAAGCTGCTGAACCAGGCCGCGCCCACGGAGCCCATCGTCCAGCTGAAGGCGCTGGAGGCTTTCCAGGCCGCCGCCAATGGGCAGGCCACCAAGATCATCATCCCCTCGGAGATACAGGGATTGGCGGGTCTGGCCACCGCGTTCAAGGAGAGCATGACGGACCCGGTCAGGACGGACAAAAAGTAACGCAAGAAGCAAAACCTGCCACGGCATGCCGTGGCAGGTTTTTATTATACCTTATGAAGCCTCCCCTGTGCAAGGGGAGGTGCCGAGCGGAGCGAGGCGGAAGGGTTGTCGTGAAATCAACGTTACAACCCCCCAGTCAGCGCTTCGCGCTGCCAGCCCCCCTTACACAGGGGGCCATTATTTTTCAAATCCCGGCCTGGTAGGCGCGGATGGCGGCGACGGTTTCCTGATAATCGGCCTTCACCTGGTCCAGAAGCGCCGCAGCCCTGGCTCCGTCCCGGGCGCGAAGGGCCTCGGTCAGGTCGTGGCTGGACGCGCCCAGGCGGGAAAAGCCCAGATTGCCGCACACGCCCTTGATGGTGTGGCTGGCCCGGAAGGCCGTCTCCAGGTCGCCGGCCTCCATGCTGTCGCAAAGCAGCTGGAAGCTGCCGTCCTCCGGGAACTTCAGGACGAATTTCTGGATGAGCCGTTCGCTGCGCAGCCGGCCCAGCACCTCGTCATAGTCGGCGCCGATGGCCCGGTAACATTCCTGTATGGTCATGGGTCCGTTCCTCCCTGTTCGTCGTCGATGTCGGATATGGCCGTGAGCACGTCCCGCATGGAACCGTCGTAGAAGCAGTACCGCCCCTTGCCGGCCCGCTTGGCCGCATACAGGGCCGAGTCCGCCGCCCGGAACATGGCCTCGTAGCTTTGCCCGGCGTCCTCCCCGCGGGCCACGCCCATGGTGACGGAGATGTCATAGTCATCCAGGGGGCCGCAGAGGCTGTGGAAGATGCGGTCGATGGTCCGCTCCAGGTCCGTGTTATATTCCAAAAACAGCAAAAACTCGTCGCCCCCGGCCCGGCACACGATGTCCGAGCTGCGCACGCTGTGGACAAGCCGTCCTGCCACGGCCTTCAATACCCGGTCGCCGAACTGGTGGCCAAACTGGTCGTTGGCTGTCTTGAAATAGTCCAGGTCAAAGATGCCCAGGGCGTAATGGCTGTCGGGCCGTTCCTCCATCCGCTCGCCGATGCGCTCCATGGCCGCCGCCCGGTTCAAAAGGCCCGTCATGCTGTCCCTGGCGGCCTTCTTTTCCAGGGCCGTGATGCGCTGGCGGGTGTCGTGGATGTCGATGGCCTTGCCCAGAGCGCCCTGAAAATGGGGCGGCGTGTCCGTGGTCCAGATGGTCCGCAGGACGATGTGGTGCCAGCGGGTCTGGCCGTTATAGGTCATGGGGCACTCGTAGCTCACGTTGGGCTCCTCCGGCGTGGTCTGGCGCATGTGCCAGGAAAACAGGCCCCAGCCATCCTCCCCGAGCACGGCCCGCAGGGTCTCGTCCCGGCCGGGGTCGGCGATGACCTCCCCCACCCCCAGGGTCTCGGCGCCCCAGGCGGACAGGATGAGCGTAGACGGCGACACGGTGTATTCAAATTGCAGCTCCTTCGTCATCTCGGAGAAGAAGCTGTGCTTCATCCGCTCATAGTCCAAAAGCCGCAGCGTCCGGGCCGAGGCCGCGTCAGACGCGTGGGCGGCGCGCACGGAGTCGTTGACGATGTTCTGGCTCTCCCGGGCGGCGGTGGTATCGTCGTCCGCGTCCAACTCCCGGCGTATGTTGTCCGCGTTTTCCCGCAGACATTCCAGCAGCAGCGGATTGAACACGCCGCACTGGCCGCCGACGATCATCTGAACGGCCTTGTCATGGGGGATGGGGGCCTTGTATACCCGGGGGCTGGTCAGCGCGTCGTACACGTCCGCCAGGGCCACCACCTGCGCGGAGATGGGGATATCGTCTCCCCGCAGGCCGTCGGGATAGCCCCGGCCGTCGTATCGCTCGTGGTGCCAGCGGCATATCTCATAGGCCGTGCGGACCAATGGGTCGTCCCGGTGCTCCCCCAGCGCGTCCAGCATCTCCGCGCCCTTCATGGCGTGTGTCTTCATGACGGCAAATTCCTCCGCCGTCAGCTTGCCGGGCTTGTTGAGTATCTTCTCGTCGATGACGATCTTGCCGATGTCGTGCAGGGCCGAGCCCACGCTGATGCGGTTGATGTCCTCGCCGGTCAGACCGTAGACGCCTGTCTTGCGCATCAGGGCCCGCAGCAGAAAGTCCGTCAGCTTGCGCACGTGCAGGATATGCAGACCGCTCTCTCCGTTTCGAAACTCCACGATATGGCTGAGGATCTGGATCATCAGGCCGCTCTGCCGCTGGGTCTCTAATATCTGCTCCTCCACCATGTCCATGAGGCGCTTTTGCTTGGCGTATAAAATCAATGTGTTGAGCACCCGGCGGCGGACCGCCAGCGCGTCAAAGGGGCGGCTGATGAACTCGCTCACGCCCAGGTCGTAGGCGCGAGCCACCTGGTCCGAGCCGCTCTCGGAGGATATCATGATGACGGGAAGGTCCTCGATCCAGCCCTCCCGGCCCATGATCTCCAGCACGCCGAACCCGTCCAGCCGGGGCATGACGATGTCCAGCAACACCAGCGCGATGTCCGCGTGGTCCTCCCGCAGGACGGCCACGGCCTGTTCGCCGTCCTCCGCCTCCAGGACGACGTACTCCTCCTCCAGCATGTCCGCCAGGATGGAGCGGTTCATCTCCGAATCGTCAACGATCAGTATTTTGCTCTTGCGCATATCTTCTCCAAGTGATCTGGCTTTTTATCAAGGTATCGCCGGAGGCTCCGGCTCGCCCTCGCCGCCGCCGGCGGGAGGCGCGCCGGTGTCGATGTCCGGCATGGGCTGCTCCGGGGCCGGTTCATCCGTGGGCACTTCCGTGGGCACGTCCGTGGGCGCGGTCGTGGGTTCGGGCGTGGTCTCCACTGCCGGGGGCGCCGCCTGGGCAAACTCCACCCGGAGGGTGTGGTCCCGGCGCATGTCGCTGAACGTGTAGGCGCTCTGCACCACGCTGTCCACCCCGTCTATGACCACGCGGCTGATCTCATAGCCCTCGCTGGGGGTGAAGGTAAAGCTGACGCTGCCGCCCTCCTGCACGTCCACGATGCCGGAGGGGTACACGCTGCCGCCGGGGCCGGCCGCGGCCGTGACATTATAGATGCGCACCTGGGGCACGGTCAGCGCTGTCGTGGGCGTGGGCCGCGCCTGTTGGCCCAGCACGTCGGCGGTGGGCTTGGGGCTGGCGCTGGTGCGGTCGAAAAAGCCGCCGATGTCGGGCAGGAGCTTGGTCACCAGCAGCACCGCCGCCAGGATCACCGCCAGGGAGATCAGCGCCGCGACCAGCCATTTCACGCCCCTGCCGCTGCCCTTGGGGGGCGGGGCCTCCACGGGGCCGTACTCCGCCTGGGGGTCCACATAGACCCGGGGCGCCGGCTCCGCCACGATCACCTTGGGCCGGGGCGGCGGTTCGTCGATGAGCACGGGCTTTTGCGGGGCCTCCTCCCGGAAGTCCATCTCCTTCTCCGGCGGCGCGTCGTCGTCCGCATTGTCCGGGCCGTCGTCCTCGTCCTCGTCGTCCACGTCCGAGCCGGGAATTTCATGGCGGCCGTGGCCCTCCGGGACGGACTTACGGGGGACATAGTTGGAGGAATGGTCCCCGTAGGCGTCGGCGTCCAGCAGGTCCTTCCCATCCAGCACGTCGGTGATCTTGTCCTCCAGGCTGTCCGGCCCTAAAAACGCGGCAAAATCGAACCGGGCGTCCTGTTTGGACGGCTCCCGGGTCCACTGGCCGTCATCCTCCGAGGGCCGGGGCTTATTGTGTTCGTTGTCGTCAAAACGCATTTTAATCTACCTTTGGGCTGTCGTATATGTTATACTGCTTGCAGAATATACCGCGGAAGGAGACGCCCCATGGGAAAGAAAGCTCTCGTCACCGGCTCGTCTAGGGGCATCGGCGCGGCCGCCGTCCGGCGGCTGGCGGCCGACGGATGGGACGTGACCGTACACTACAACGCCTCGGAAGACGCCGCCCTGGCCCTGGCCGGGGAGTTGGGCGTCCGGGCCATAAAGGCCGACGTGTCCGACCCGGGGCAGGTCCGGGACCTGTTCGAGGCTGCGGGACCGGCGGACCTGCTGGTGTGCAACGCCGGGGTGGCCGAATACGGCCTTCTCACCGACATGGACGAGCGGGACTGGTCCAGGCTGATGGCCGTCAATCTGGACGGGGCCTGGCGCTGCTGCCGGGCGGCTATCCCCCATATGGTCCATAAAAAGGCGGGGAACATCATCCTCGTGTCCTCCGTCTGGGGCCTGTACGGCGCAAGCTGCGAGGCGGCGTACTCCGCGTCGAAAGCGGCGCTGATCGGGCTTTGCAAGGCCCTGGCCAAGGAGCTTGGTCCCTCCGGCATACGGGTCAACTGCGTCTGCCCCGGCGTCATCGACACGGACATGCTGGCCAGGTTCGACTTTGCCGACAGACAGGCCCTCGCGGACGAAACGCCTCTGGGCCGTCTGGGTACGCCGGAGGACGTGGCGGAGCTCATCGCCTTTCTGGCCTCAGACAGGGCCAGCTTCATCACCGGTCAGGCAATAGAGTGTTCCGGCGGTTTTGGGATGTGAGCTCAGGCCACGCCGTAAAGGCACAGGACGAAATAAGCCGCCGGGACCGCGAATAATACGCTGTCCATCTTGTCCATGATACCACCGTGCTCGGGCATCAGGTGGCCGTAGTCCTTCACACCGGCCATACGCTTGAAAAGCGACGCGGCCAAATCGCCGAACTGGCCGAACGTGCTGGCGACGAACGCCGTGACCACGCACAGGCCGAACTGCCAGCCCAGTATCCAGCTCATGAGCATGCCCGCCAGGATCGAGGACAGGCCGCCGACGATGGCGCCCTCCCATGTCTTGTGAGGGCTGACCGTGGGGGCCAGCTTGTGTACGCCCAGATACTTGCCGCCCACCAGGGCCATACAGTCGCAGGCCCAGGAGCTGAGCACGCCCAGAAAGATGGTCATGAGCCACGCGTCCGACGCGGCGGCGCGCAGTATCACCGCGTAAAACGCGAAAGGCCACACCAGCAGGAATAAATGGCTCACCGCGAACATGGCGCCCCGGCGGGGCTGAAGCACCGTCCAGCACATGGCGGCCACAGCCGCCAGGATAAACAGCGCCTCCATCCAGGCATTCGGCGCCCGGAACCAGCACAGCGCGGCGTGGGCCGCGATATACGCCACGGGCAGAGCCATGGACACGGGCATGTTCGCCTTTTCCAGCACCTGCCGCAGCTCATAGGCGGAGGCCACCGCCAGCGCCAGGAAAAACAGCACCCGGGTGAACCGGCCCAGCAGCGTACACCCCAGCGTCACCGCCACGATGAGCACCGCCGGACCGAATCTCTTTTTTATGTTCATTCGCCTCACCCCGATGTTATTATAATCCAACCCCACCGCCTTGACAAGGGGGAATGGACGGGGAAAACCGGCGCGGGGGCTTGTCAAAAAAGGCGGTATGTGATATGCTTTCATGAAATAGTTCCGTTGTTTCGTCCGGTTTTGCAGAGAAAGGAAGCGACCAATGGAGGCTCTGTCCCGTCCCCAGCGCAATGTGATGATCGACCTGGGCAGGTTCGTTTACTGCTGGGCAGTGGTGTTCTATCATATCTATAACGGCACCGGCGCACATTTTATCACCGGGCGGTACGGCGTGGAATTTTTCCTGCTGGTGGCCGGGGTGTTCTTCTTCCGGCACCTGGAGCGCGACCAGGACGAGACGCCGGGACAGTACATCGGCCGGCGGTTCGCAAGGCTGTTTCCCTGGACCCTCCCGGCGTTCATCTTCGGCTTCATCGTCCTGCGGGTCGTGATCAAAGGCACCGTCGGGATGGATCTGATAAAGGCCCTGTCCTCCGACATATGGGAGGCGCTTCTGGTGAAGATGAACGGCATGAACCAGGACAAGGCGCTGCTCATCGCGCCCATGTGGACCATCAGCTCCATGTTCCTGGCGGAGATCGTGCTGGTGGGCTGCTACCGCACGGGCCGAAAGACGTTTCTGAACGTGCTGCTGCCCACGGGTCTGATCGTGGGCTTCGGGTACTGGGCCATGACGGACAATGGCGCGGTGGAGGACTGGATCGGCTTCACCACCTTCGGCACCCTGCGGGCCCTGCTTGTCTACGGCTGCGGGTATTACTGTTTGCAGCTGGGCCAATATCTGAAAAAGCTGGACCTGACACGGCTGGCGGAGGTGCTGCTGACGATATTGGAGACCCTGTGCCACGTCTTCGCGCTGCTGGTCATGACCCACTACGACACCCGCGCATGGCAGCGGTGCGTGCTGCTGGCGTTCTTCCTGGCCGTGGCAATAGAGCTCTCCGGCCACAGCCTTTGGAACAGGGCGCTGCAAAAATGCGCCCCTGTGGCCGGATGGCTGGGTGCGTTCAGCCTGAGCATCTATCTCATCCACCGGCCCGTCACCCGGTATTTTGAAAAGGTCCTCTACCCCGGTCTGGACAATTACTATGCCCACCTGCTGCCCCTGCTGGCCGCCATCGTGGCGTGCTCGCTGGTCCATTATTTTCTGGTCACGGGGCTTATCAAATTCTGGAGGAAAAAAGGCGGTAAGATCAAGGCGCTCGTCCTTCGCGGCGGGACAAAGGGATAAGGCGCGGCCATGGAAAGACGCGCAAACGGTCATATCCTGGCGGCGGACCTGGGGAAATACTTTTACTGCTGGTTCATCGTATTTTACCACTACTACAATTACTATGTGACCGGCCAAGATCTGCTCCCCGGCGGGAAGTTCGGCGTGGAGTATTTTCTATTGGTGGCGGGAGTGTTCTTCTTCCGGCATCTGGACCGCCACCAGGACGAGACAACCGGACAGTATATCGGCCACCGGTTCGCAAGGCTGTTCCCCTGGGCGCTGACCGCGTTCGTGTTCGCGTTCGTGGTCATACGCCTGTATATCAACCGGACCTTCGCTCCCCGGGATCTGGCCACGAGTCTCGCCCGGGACCTGTGGGAAGTGCTGCTGGTGAAGGCCAACGGCATGAACCACGGCAAGGGCCTTCTCAACTCCCCCGCCTGGACCATCAGCTCCATGTTTTTGGTGGAGATCGTGATGGTGGGCTGCTTTACCGCATGCAAAAAGCCCTTTCTCCGGGTGCTGCTGCCCGTGAGCCTGATGGCGGGCTTCGGCTACTGGCGGCATGTGGAAGTGGCCGGAGCCACGACCTGGATAGGCTTCACCACCTTTGGGACCCTGCGCGTCTGGCTGGTGTACGGCTGCGCCTGGTACTGCTATCGCCTGTCCGAGGCGCTGCGCCGGCGCAGGTTCGGCCGCCGGGGCCAGGTTCTTTTGACCGGGGCGGAGACGCTATGCCACGTCCTGGCCATTTGGATGATGCTCCGGTTTGACACCCGGTATTTTCAGTGGTGCGCGCTGCTGGTGTTTTTCATCGCCGTGGCCATCGCCACGTCCGGCCACAGCCTTTGGAACGACCTGCTGGGCAAATGCCCAAGGGCAGCCCGGTCTCTGGGCACGCTCAGTCTGAGCGTGTATCTGGTGCACTGGCCGGTGATAAAGCTGTTCAGGAAGCTCTGGCCGGCGGGGGTGAGCGTGGCCGCCGTGATAGGCGCGGTGCTGGCCTGCTCCCTGGCCCACTGTATGCTCACCGAAGGACTTATCCGCCTGTGCCGGCGTTTAAAGCCCCGGCTCACAGAAAAGCTCATAAAAAACCCTGCCGCTTGACACGGCAGGGTTTTGTTTGTGTTTCGTATTACAACAAATTGATGCCCGCGGCACGGCAGGCGGCACGGGTCACGTCGTCCCAGACGCCGGACTGGACCTCGCCGATGTGGGCACAGCCCATCAGGAGCATGCAAAGCCGGCTCTGGCCGATGCCGCCGCCGATGGTCTGGGGAAGCTCGCCCGCCAGCAGGGCCTTGTGGAAGGGCATTTCCCGCCGGTAGTCGCACCCGGCGAGAGTGAGCTGTTTGTCCAGGGTCTCCGGGTCCACCCGGATGCCCATGGAGGAAAGCTCAAAGGCCCGGTCCAGCACGTGGCTGCGGACGATGATGTCCCCGTTCAACGACCAGTCGTCATAGTCCGGGGCGCGGCCGTCGTGAGGCTTGCCGGAGCGGAGCTTGCCGCCGATCTGCATGAGAAACACCGTCTCGTGTGTCTTGGTGAACTCGTTCTCCCGCTCGGCCGGGTCCAGGTGGGGATACAGGTCCTCCAGCTCCTGGGTGGTGATGAACGTGACATCCCGGCATATGTCGGTCTTAAGCTTGGGAAACTGCCAGCGGACCTCGTCGCAGGTCATGCCGATGGCGTCCACGATGCGCTGGACCGTAGTTTTTAAGTACGCCACGGTCCGGTCCTCGGGCGTGATGACCTTCTCCCAGTCCCACTGGTCCACGTACACGGAGTGAAGATTGTCCAGCACCGGCTCGTCCCGCCGGATGGCGTTCATGTCGGTATACAGGCCGTTGCCCACCCGGAAGTCGTACTCCCGCAGGGCCCAGCGCTTCCACTTGGCAAGAGAGTGGACGATCTGGTACTCCCCATCGCCCGTGGCGGGCACGTCAAAGCTCACAGGCCGCTCCACGCCGTTCAGGTCGTCGTTCAGGCCCGTGTCCGCCCGGACGAACAGCGGCGCGGACACGCGCTTCAGGTTCAGCGCCGCACGGAAGTTGCTCTGGAAATGGGATTTGATGAACTCGATGCACTGCTGGGTGTCGTACACGTCCAGCACCGTCTTGTAGCCCTCAGGGATCGTCAGCATGGTATTGACCTCCGTTATTTATCATCGAACACTGAAAAGCATCTCGCCGTAAGTCGGGTAGGGCCAGTATTTGCCGCTGGTGATGGTCTCCATCTCGTCCACGTATATGCGCAGCTCGCTCATGGTGGCAAAGATCTTGTCCCGGCAGAAGTTGGACAGGTCCTCGCAGGAGGCGATGTCGTTGGAGCGCATGATGGCCTCGTCCAGCACGTCCACCGCCCGGCCGGTCATGCCGGTCAGCTCCGAAAGGCGGCTCAGGGCCGATTCCTCGTAGGACGTGTCGATGCCCGGCAGGGCCTTTTTCGCCGTCAGGGTCTCGGCCAGCTTCCCGCCGTAGGCGCTCACCGCCGGCAGGATATCCTTGCGGACCATGTCGGAGGTGGTCATGGCCTCGATGCGGATCGTCTTGGCGTAGTTCTCCTGCATGATCTCGTAGCGGGCGCGCATTTCCGTCTCGGAAAAGACGCGGTTGCTCTCGAAAAGCTGGATGTTCTTCTCATGCAGGTAATAGGGCAGCGCCTCGGGCGTGGTGCGCAGGTTCAAAAGTCCCCGGCGCTGGGCCTCCTCCACCCAGGAGTCGTCGTAGCCGTTGCCGTTGAAGACGATGCGGATGTTCTCCTTCACCGTCTCGCGAATGAGGTCGTGCAGCTCCCCGTCAAAGTCGTCGGCGGCCTCCAGCCGGTCGGCGAACCGGCGCAGCTCCTCCGCCACGGCGGTGTTGAGCACGATGTTGGCCTCGGAGATGGACTGGGAAGAACCGGGCATGCGGAACTCGAACTTGTTGCCGGTGAAGGCAAAGGAAGAAGTGCGGTTCCTGTCCGTGGAGTCCTTGGGGAACCGGGGCAGGACGCTGACGCCCACCTTGAAGGGCTCCTTGCCGCCGCCGCTGTACGCCTCGCCGTTCATGATGGCGTTCAGCACCGCTTCCAGCTCGTCGCCCACGTACACGGACAAGATGGCGGGCGGGGCCTCGTTGGCGCCAAGCCGGTGGTCGTTGCCGGCCGTGGCCACGGAAATGCGCAGCAGGTCCTGGTACTCGTTGACCGCCTTCAGCACCGCGCAGAGAAACAGCAAAAACTGCGCGTTCTCCGCCGGGGTGTCGCCGGGCTCCAGAAGGTTCTCGCCCCGGTCCGTGGCCATGGACCAGTTGTTGTGCTTGCCGGAGCCGTTGACGCCGGCGAAGGGCTTTTCGTGCAGCAGGCACTCCATGCCGTGCTTTTTCGCCACGGTGCGCATAAGCTCCATGGTGAGCTGGTTGTGGTCCGCGGCGATGTTCACGGTGGAAAACAGCGGGGCCAGCTCGTGCTGGGCCGGGGCCACTTCATTGTGCTCCGTCTTGGCCACCACGCCCAGCTTCCAAAGCTCGTCGTTCAGGTCCTTCATGAAAGCGGCCACACGGGGCTTGATGGCGCCAAAGTAGTGGTCCTCCATCTCCTGACCCTTGGGAGGACGGGCCCCGAACAGGGTCCGGCCGGTGTAGATCAGGTCACGGCGCCGGTCATAAACGCTCTTGTCCACCAGAAAATACTCCTGCTCCGCCCCGGCGGTGGCCCGCACGGAATCAGAGGCCGTGTCCCCAAACAGCCGCAGGATACGGATGGCCTGCTTGGAAAGGGCCTGCATACTGCGCAGCAGCGGTGTCTTTTTGTCCAGCGCCTCGCCGGTGTAGGACACGAACGCCGTAGGGATATAGAGAACGCCGTCCTTCACAAATGCGTAGCTGGTGGGGTCCCAGGCGGTGTAGCCCCGGGCCTCAAAGGTGGCCCGCAGACCGCCGGAGGGGAAGCTGGACGCGTCCGGCTCGCCCTGGATCAGCTCTTTGCCGGAAAACTCCATGATGGCCTGGCCGTCCCCGGTGGGGTGGACAAAGGCGTCGTGCTTCTCGGCGGTGACGCCGGTCATGGGCTGGAACCAGTGGGTGAAGTGGGTGGCGCCCTTTTCCACGGCCCAGTTCTTCATGGCCGTGGCCACCACGGTGGCGATCTCCGGGGTAAGAGGCTCGTCGTGGCGGATGGCGTGGATGACTTCTTTATAGGTCGCGTGGGGCAGGCGGGCCCGCATGACCGCCTCGGAAAACACCATGGACCCAAAGATCTCAGGTACGTTGCTCATAGCTGCTGCTTCTCCTTTTCCATTTTCCTCAAATCGCGCCGGTATAAAACGAGCGGCACAGGTACACGGGTTCACCCGCGACGCCTTTGCCGCTCGTTGGTTCGATTTTACACTGTCCGCCGCCCGGTTGTCAAGTCCCGGCCGCTGGGCAAATCACACAAAAACGCCCGGCCAGCGCCGGAGACGCTTTGGCAGTTGCCCCATTCTTCCCCGGAAAATTGACAAACCGGTCGCGAGTGATTAAAATCAGCTTGCGATGTTTATCCGGCGGACCATGCTATGAAAGGAGGCGGCGAAGGGTGATGACGCGTCAATTTGCCTCGCTGCTTCTCATCACCGGCTCCAAGGACACCGCCGCCCATTTCGCCGCGTTTTTGCCGGCGGACAGGTTCGCCCCGGAGCTGAACGTGTGCTCGCCGCTGGAAGCGGCCTATGTGCTGGACGAGACGGTCTACGACGTGGTGGTGCTGGACGGCACCGTGCCGCCGGAGACGGCGTCGGCCCTGGCTGTCCGGGCGGAGGAGACCGGCGCGGCCGGGGTGCTGCTGCTGGCGGAGGCGGACAGGTTCGAGGCGGTGTCCGCCCTGGCCCAGGCCCACGGCTTTATGGCCCTGCCCAGCCCCGTGGACCCGGAGATGCTCAAACAGAGCCTGGGGATGATGGCGGCGGTGTCCCAGCGGCTGCGGGCGCTGGAGAGCCGTGCGGAAAAGCTCCAGGCCAAAATGGACGAGATGCGCATCGTGGACCGGGCCAAGCTGCTGCTGATCCAGCGGTTCAAGATGACCGAAAAACAGGCCCACCGCTTCATCGAGAAAAGCGCCATGGACAGCTGCGTCACCCGCCGGGCCGTGGCGGAAAAGATCATCCGAACCTATGAAATATAGAGGTGTCCCTATGAAACGCGAAGCTATCCTTATCATCGACTTCGGCGGCCAGTATAACCAGCTCATCGCCCGACGGGTCCGGGAGCACCACGTGTACTGCGAGCTGAAGCCGTACACCGTCACCCTGGACGAAATACGGGCCTTCGATCCCATCGGCATCATATTTACCGGCGGGCCCAACAGCGTGTACGCCCCCGGCGCGCCACAGGCGGACCCGGGCGTTTTTACGCTGGGCGTGCCCATTCTGGGTATATGCTACGGCTGCCAGCTGATGGCCCACCATCTGGGCGGGCAGGTGACCCCGGCCCAGTCCGACGCCGCCAGGGAATACGGCAAGACCCACACGTTCTTTGACACGACCTGCAAGCTGTTTAAAGGTCTGCCCGCTGAGAGCGTCACCTGGATGAGCCACGGGGACTATATGGCCAAGGTGCCGGAGGGCTTTACCCTGGCCGCGCACAGCGATAACTGCCCCAACGTGGCCATCTGCGACGAGGCACGGGGCTTTTACGGCGTGCAGTATCACCCGGAGGTGAACCACACCGAGTACGGGGCCCAGATGCTGAAAAACTTCCTCTATGAGGTCTGCGGCGCCCACGGGACCTGGACCATGGGGGATTACAAAAACACCGCCGTGGCCGCTCTGCGGGAGAAGATCGGCGGCGGCAAGGTCCTGCTGGCCCTGTCCGGCGGGGTAGACTCCTCCGTGGCGGCGGCGCTGCTGGCGGAGGCGGTGGGCAGCCAGCTCACCTGCGTGTTCGTGGACCACGGCCTCATGCGCAAAAACGAGGGCGACGAGGTCCAGGCCGCCTTTGACCCCTGGCCCATAAACTTCGTCCGGGTCAACGCCGAGAAACGGTTCCTGGACAAGCTGGCCGGGGTGACGGAACCGGAGCGCAAGCGCAAGATCATCGGCGAGGAATTTATACGGGTCTTTGAGGACGAGGCCAAAAAGATCGGCGCGGTGGATTATCTGGCCCAGGGGACCATCTACCCGGACGTGGTGGAGTCCGGTACCGGCGACGCCGCCGTCATCAAGAGCCACCACAACGTGGGCGGTCTGCCCGATTTTGTGGATTTCAAGGAGATCGTAGAGCCGCTGCGGCTGCTGTTTAAAGATGAGGTCCGGCAGCTTGGCCGGGAGCTTGGATTGCCGGAGTATCTGGTCACGCGCCAGCCCTTCCCCGGTCCGGGTCTGGCCATCCGGGTCATCGGGGATATCACACGGGAAAAGCTGGACACCCTGCGGGAGGCGGACTTCATCTTCCGGGACGAGGTCGCCAGGGCCCATTTGGAGGGGACCATGGACCAGTATTTCGCGGTGCTGACCAACATGCGCTCCGTGGGTGTCATGGGCGACGGCCGGACCTATGACTACACGCTGGCCCTGCGCAGCGTGACCACCTCGGACTTCATGACCGCCGACTGGACCCGTATCCCCTACGACGTGCTGGACGCGGTGTCCACCCGCATCGTCAATGAGGTGCCCGGCATCAACCGCGTCGTGTACGATATCACCGCCAAACCACCCGCCACGGTGGAGTGGGAATAACTGACAAAACCCGCAAAGCCTTGAAAACACTGGGTTTTTGAAGCGGAAACGGGGCATTTGAT
>CANQJZ010000045.1 GCA_947624385.1 uncultured Oscillospiraceae bacterium | reverse complement strand
CCCTACTCCTGGGGCACCGCCGTCAACGTCCAGTCCATGGCCTTCGGCAACATGGGCGACGACTGCGGCACCGGCGTCGCGTTCACCCGTAACCCCGCCACCGGCGCCAAGGAGCTCATGGGCGAATTTTTGACCAACGCCCAGGGCGAGGACGTGGTGGCCGGCGTGCGTACCCCCATGCCCATCAGCCAGATGGCCGAGAAGTTCCCCGAGGCCTTCCAGCAGTTCGAGGATGTCTGCAAGACGCTGGAGAACCATTATCACGACATGCAGGACATGGAGTTCACCGTCGAGCACGGCAAGCTCTACATGCTCCAGACCCGTAACGGCAAGCGCACCCCCGCCGCCGCGCTGAAGATCGCCTGCGACCTGGTGGACGAGGGCGCTATCGACGAGAAGCAGGCCGTGGCCATGATCGAGCCCCGGTCCCTGGACGCGCTGCTGCATCCCCAGTTCGACGCCGAGGCCCTGAAGCGGGCTTCCGTGCTGGGCAAGGCCCTGGGCGCTTCCCCCGGCGCTGCCTCCGGCAAGATCGTCTTCACCGCTGAGGACGCCAAGGAATGGGCCGCCAAGGGCGAGAAGGTCGTCCTGGTCCGTCTGGAGACTTCCCCCGAGGACATCGAGGGCATGAAGGCCGCGCAGGGCATTTTGACCGTCCGCGGCGGCATGACCAGCCACGCGGCCGTCGTGGCCCGCGGCATGGGTACCTGCTGCGTCTCCGGCTGCGGCGAGATCAAGATGGACGAGGAGAACAAGAAGTTCGAGCTGGCCGGCAAGACTTTCCATGAGGGCGACTGGCTGAGCCTGAACGGCTCCACCGGCGAGATTTACGACGGCGCCGTGCCCACCGTGCCCGCCACCATCAGCGGCGAGTTCGGCCGGGTCATGGGCTGGGCCGACAAGTACCGCCGTCTGGGCGTGCGCACCAACGCCGATACGCCCCATGACGCCGCCCAGGCCGTGAAGTTCGGCGCGCAGGGCATCGGCCTGTGCCGCACCGAGCATATGTTCTTCAACGAGGACCGTATCCCCGCCATCCGCGAGATGATCTGCTCCGACACCGTGGAGCAGCGCGAGAAGGCCCTGGCCAAGCTGGAGCCCATGCAGCAGTCCGACTTCGAGGGCATGTACGAGGCCCTGGAGGGCCGGCCCATGACCGTCCGGTTCTTGGATCCCCCTCTGCATGAGTTCGTGCCCACCGAGGAGGCCGACATCGAGAAGCTGGCCGCCGATATGGGCAAGTCCGTGGCCGACATCAAGGCCATCATCGCCGGCCTGCACGAGTTCAACCCCATGATGGGCCACCGTGGCTGCCGTCTGGCTGTCACCTATCCGGAGATCGCCGTCATGCAGACCAAGGCCGTCATCAAGGCCGCCCTGAACGTCCAGGCCAAGCACCCCGACTGGAACATGGTCCCCGAGATCATGATCCCCCTGGTGGGCGAGGTCAAGGAGCTCAAGTACGTCAAGAACGTGGTCGTGGAGACCGCCGACGCGCTGATCAAGGAGGCCGGCTCCAGCATGAAGTACAAGGTCGGCACCATGATCGAGATCCCGCGTGCCGCCCTGACCGCCGACGCCATCGCCAAGGAGGCCGACTTCTTCTCCTTCGGCACCAACGACCTGACCCAGATGACCTTCGGCTTCTCCCGTGACGACGCCGGCAAGTTCCTGGGCGCTTACTACGACAAGAAGATCTACGAGAACGACCCGTTCGCCAAGCTGGACCAGACCGGCGTTGGCAAGCTGGTGAAGATGGCCGCGGAGCTGGGCCGGAGCGTCAACCCCGACCTGCACCTGGGCATCTGCGGCGAGCACGGCGGCGACCCCTCCTCCGTGGAGTTCTGCCACAAGGTGGGCCTGGACTACGTGTCCTGCTCTCCCTTCCGTGTTCCCATCGCCCGTTTGGCTGCCGCACAGGCCGCGATCAAAGAGGGCTAAGGCAAACACGTTTCAAACAATGTCCCCGGTCAGCCGAGAGGTTGACCGGGGATTTTTGTGTATGGGACGCGTCCTTGTGTTTTGGCAGACGCGGGGGTATAATGACGCCAAAGCGTCATTATACCGAAATGCCGGGCGTGCTCCCGGCTGACGCCGGAACCGCACGACATGGCATGGCATACGCCAAAGCGTCATTATACCGAAGTGCCGGTCGTGCTCCCGGCTGACGCCGGAACCGCACAACATGGCATGACAGACGCCAAAGCGTCATTATGGGGTGAGAAGGAGAGATGAGAAATGATAATTAAGAACAGGTTTCCTGTTTGTGAGTATGATACAAGCAGAGATCCCATAATTAAGCCCACAGATTTTTTGGAAAAAACACTTCCATCTAAATGTGTCATCACATTTTTCAGAAAAGAACTTGATCAGTTTGTTGCGAAGAATCATCTCCCTGTAATTGGATATCTTTATTCTGAGGTTTTAGACATTCCCATTTATGAATATAACATATCGGAGGAAAGAATTTGTATTACAATGCCCTTTTCTACAGCCCCCGGTGCGGCAGGAACGATCGAAGAACTGCACGCTATGGGATGTGAAAAGTTTATTATATGCGGTGGCGCAGGCTCGCTTATAAAAGATTCTAAAGCAGGGGAGATCGTTGTTCCAGTTGCCGCTGTTAGAGATGAGGGAACATCTTACCATTACTTGGAACCTTCTCGCGAAGTGGAATGCCATAAAGCGGCCGCGGATCATGTCATTTCCGGTTTGGAAAAATTGGGGATACCGTATACGATCGGAAAAACATGGACGACGGACGCCATGTACAGAGAAACACCCGAAATGATCGAATCAAGAAGAAAGGAGGGCTGCATAACGGTGGAAATGGAAACAGCGGCGTTTTTTGCGGTGTCTAAATATTATGATATTCCTTTAGCGCAGCTGCTTTATACAGGGGATGATGTAAGCGGTGAAAAATGGGACACGCGAAATTGGAATCACCAGAAGAATATCCGTTCAAATATGATCATCACCGCCATTAAGCTAATGGAAGAATTATAGATCATACGGATTGTCGTGGGTGATGGAGCATGATATAATGCAGATGCCAGGTCAAACGAATAGCGGGAAGATAGTACACCGATATAGAATGTAAGGCGAAGGAGAGTTGAAATGTTCTATTTCTTTTTTGACGAGCTGTATTACAGGCCGGTAGTACATAGGGCATTTAAAATGGTCATGTTGGACAAAATGCTTAAAGATGGCTACTTCGATATGAGTGTATATGGTGGAGGAAGTATTAGAAAACAGGATATTATAGACAGGCTCAAATCTGAAGGGTCGAAGTATTGCAGGTTGTATGACGGAAGCTATCCAAAGCCTGATACGGCGGCACAGGAGTGGGACAAAAGATTATCAACAAGTAGTAATGCGGGGTCTGAAGAAGATGTTGAGCTATCGCAAACAGAAGCGGAAGCGATCGTAAACTGGGTGTATAGAGTCTTTTCAACAAAGGAAGAACGACAAGCGTTCACAGAATATTTCTTCAAACAAGCCAGGGACCTGTACAGCATACAAAATGATATAAAGTTTACGCAGAATATCGTTTACAATTCCGCAAAAGTTGATATTCATATTCTTTCTTCATTGTCAGAAGTGAACGATTTTATCGCTGCGCTGCCAATAAGAGGGAAGAATGTTTTTTTCAGAGGACACGCCAATGCCAATTATAGAATGCTGCCTTCGATCATGCGAGCAGAGAGCCTGATGTGGCACGAGAATGATATGTGTCAGGAGCTGCTCATCAATTGCCCGGATAGTTTTGAAAAATGCAAAACGCACCTGGAAAAACTTGTTGAGATGCAGCATTATGGTCTTCCGACGCGATTGCTGGATATTACAAGGAATCCGCTTGTAGCACTGTATTTTGCATGTGAGAGCCATAATGACTCATTTGGCGAGTTAGTGCTTGTTTCGGCAGATAATCAAAGTACTGTGTATTCTCTGGATGAAAGAGCGTCCGTGCTGGCAAGCCTCTCTGTGCTTACTTATGAACAGCAGTGTGAGCTTTATTATTATGCTGTAAATGATAACGACATTGCAGAACAGGAGAAAAATGCGTCCTTTGCCATGCGAAAGTTAGCACAAGCGGTTAAACAAGATTTAGGAGTTTCCACTGTCCAAATAGATGGACCTGAATTGTTAAGAAATTACATAGTGAATGTGATAAAGCATAACAGCAGGATCGCAAGACAGGATGGTGCGTTTATAATATGTGGTCTATCTCAAGATTCGATCGAGGAGTTTCGTTATACTAAGGATGGCAAGCGAATGATCGTGCTGGTCAACAATAAACAGGAAATCCTTAAACAACTTGATGTATTTAAAATCAACCGCGCAACGATTTTTCCGGAAATTGAATGTGTAGCAGAGTATATTCGCGGTAAATATATTTGACGCTAAACGAATAAGGAGGCCACTATGCAATATCGCACACTGCCCCACGGCGGGGAGAAGATCGGCATCACCGGCATGGGCTCGGCGGTGGTGGGTCAGCAGAAGGAGAAAGACATCATCGAGACGGTGTACACGGCGGTAGAGCTGGGCGTCAACTACTTCGACCTGGCGGCGGGCCACGCCGCCTGCTTCCCGGCCTATGGAAAGGCCCTGGCAGACTGCCGCAAAAACGTGTACTTACAGATCCACTTCGGCGCCAACTACACCACCGGCGAGTACGGCTGGACCACCGACCTGGAGGCCATCAAGCGCTCCATCGGCTGGCAGCTGGACAATCTGAAGACAGACTATATCGACTTCGGCTTCATCCACTGCCTGGACGAGCGGACCGACGTGGAGGCATACGAGAAGAGCGGGGCGCTGCAATATGTGCTGGACATGAAGGCCCAGGGCGTGGTGCGGCATATCGGCCTTTCCTCCCACAACCCGGACACGGTCCATCACGTGCTGGACAAGGGCATCGTGGACATGCTCATGTTCTCCATCAATCCCATGTACGACTACGGCCAGGGGGAGTACGCCATCGGCTCCGACGGGGAGCGGCAGGCCCTGTACCGCCGGTGCGAGGCGGAGGGCGTGGGCATCGCGGTGATGAAGCCCTTCAACGCTGGGCAGCTTTTGGACGCGAAGCAGTCCCCCTTCAAGCGGGCGCTGACCCCGGCACAGTGCATCCAGTATGCCCTGGACAAGCCCGGCGTGCTCACGGTGCTGCCCGGCGCGGCCAATGTGGAGGAGTTGAGGCGGAACCTCGCCTATTTTGACGCATCCGACGAGGAGCGGGACTATTCCGTCATCGCCAGCCTCACTCCGGAGGAGTCCAGGGGCCGGTGCGTGTACTGCAACCACTGCGCGCCCTGCCCGGCTGGCCTGAACGTGGGCCTCATCAACAAGTACTATGACCTGGCCAAAGCGGGGGACCCGCTGGCGGCGGAGCACTATCATACCCTCGCCAGGACCGCCGCGGACTGTGTGAGCTGTGGCCACTGCGACGGCCGCTGCCCCTTCCATGTGGAGCAGTCAGCCCGGATGCGCGAGATCGCGGACTATTTTCAATAAGAAACCCATAAAGAGCAAACAACAGCCTCATCGTTGCGATGGGGCTGTCGTTGTTGCTGGGAGTTTTATAGGACAGCGATGCAGATATGATGATAAAACCGGGAGGTGTTTTTATGAATCACAAGGTCAGAGCGCTGGTCCAGGTGGAGAAATACGGTCTGTTCGGAAAGACAAAGGTTTTTGAAGAGCGCAACATCACGGTGGACGGCAAGACGTACAGGAAGATGAAAAAGGCCGAGCGAGACCGCCCCTTCAGCATTGGCGAGATGATATTTTACGACCTATTGTGGGACGAGGACTAGAGGTGGCGTGGTTTTGCGGCAAAATACAGTTAGTACGAATCAGGAGGAGCAAGCATCGGAATCCTACCCAATTCGCCTCATGTTTATATTTCAGCGTCTAACTGGTTAAAGTCTCCGGTATCAAAGAACTCGCTCAGTGTTATATCCAGACCATCACAGATAAGCTTGATGGTCAGCAATTTGGGGTTCTGGCTCTTCCCATACAGAATGTTTTTCACGCTGGATGGCGGAAGGGCAGCCAGGGTCGCAAGCTTGTTGATGGTGATATTTCTCTCCCCGCAAAGCTGTAAAATGCGGTTACGCACAGCTTCCTGCGCTGTCATACGGCATCACGCTCCTCGTCTCCATTGTAGGGGAGATTCCTTGACAAAGTAGGCTATCCATGCTACTATTGGGCTATACATAGCCTAAAAGGAGGCGTGGGACAGTGGTTGACTACCAGGAGATGTACTACAAGATGAACCGGGCCATGGAGAAGGCCATCAACATTTTGATCGAGGCCCAGCGCGAGTGTGAGGAAGATTACTTGCAACAGACAGATCCGCCGACAGATGGCAAAGACGGAAAAGAGGAATAATAACGACGCTCCCGGCACGACAGCCGGGAGCTGCTTTATAAGACGGCAGAAAGAGACGGACCCTGACCTCTAAGCATAAAACAAAAGGTGGGACAGTGGTTGGAACGGTTGTTGCTGCACGGTTTATGGGACAGCGGGGACGGTATGATAGGGATACCAGCTAAGGAACAACACAAAGGAGGACGAAGCATGAGCATCGTATTGAGAAGCTATCGTGAGGTGTGGCGGGACACGCTGCGCTCGGAGGCCGGGCCGGAGCAGGTGACGCGTCTGCCGCTGCGGCGCATCGGGGCGCGGGATGGCGTTTACGTCATCACAGGCGCACGGCACGAGGAAGCGGCCCGGTATATGGCCGAGCACCTGGCGTCCGCCACCGGCCTGGTGGCGCAGATCATGCTGACCGGCAAGGTGGAGGACATGTTCGGCGTGGTGGTGGACGTGGAGTACCCCGGCGAGATGACATCGTGAGAACCCCGCCCGCGGGCGATATTCCGTCTGGCATATTTTCGTCTTGTCTGCTATACTATAGCAAACAAAACGGCAGAACGGGGTAGACGGACATGCGGGGGAAAAAACTGTGGGACACGCTCAAGGCGGCGGCGGCTGAGTACGGCAAGACCGATCTTTGGCTGTACGCCGCCAGCGGGTCGTATTATATGTTCCTGTCCCTGGGTCCGCTGATGGTGGTCCTGCTGGGACTGCTGCCCTATTTCCCGTTCACCCAGCAGGAGCTTTTGGACCTGCTGCTGGGGTACGCCCCCGCGCCGCTGCAACAGCTGATACAGGACCTGGTGGAGGGCGTGTACGCCAACTCCACGGCCGCGCTGGGCGTCGGTATCGTGGCGGAGCTCTGGTCGGCGGGCAAGCTGCTCAGTCTGGTCATGCGGTGCGTGGGCCGGCTGTACGACGGCCGGTCGGCCGGGTTCTTGCGCAACCGGATCATGGGCGCGCTGTACACGGCGGTGGCGCTGGTGCTGGTGCTGGCCAACGTGGCGCTGCTGTTCGCGGGGGAGTCTCTGCTGGGTTCGTCCAAGGCGATGTGGATGATCATGCGGCTGCGGCCGGTGATCTTCTTCGCGGTGGTCACGGCGGTGGACGCGCTTTTATTCAGCACGGTACCCAAGCGGAAGCTGCATTTTCGCGACCAGCTCCCCGGCGCGGCCTTTTCCTCGGCGGCCTGGCTGCTGTTCTCGCAAATATATTCCTGGGCGGTGGAGCGCTTCGGGTTTTACAGCATTTACGGCGGCCTGGCCATCGTGATCATCTCGCTGTTCTGGATGTACTGCTCGCTGTATATCCTGTTTCTGGGCGCGTGGCTGAACACCATGTTTGAGAAGAAGGCGCTTTAAATAACGCCGGGCGCATAACGCGGAGCCGACGATCTGTGAGCACCCTCACAGGTCGTCGGCTTTTTTTCTTGACTTTTTCAGAGAAGCTGTTATAATAGGTAACGTGAGTTGCGTAACCTACGTTGCTTTATGTTTGGGAGGAACACGCCATGCCGCCAAAATGCAAATTCACACGGGAAGAGATCGTGCGCGCCGCGCTGGACCTGACGCGGAAAGCCGGTCCCGACGGGCTGACCGCGCGGGCGCTGGGATCGGCGCTGGGCTCGTCGGTCAAGCCGATCTTCGGGCAGTTCAAGAATATGGAGGAGGTGCAGGGCGCGGTGCAGTCCGCGGCCCAGGACCTGTACCAGCGCTATCTGGCCGAGGATATGGCCGCGGGGAAATATCCCCCTTACAAGGCCAGCGGCATGGGCTATATCCGTTTCGCCAGGGAGGAAAAAGAGCTGTTCAAGCTGCTTTTTATGTGTGACCGCCAGGGCCGGCCGCCGGAGCCGGGCAGGGAAATGGATGTTATCATCCCCCTCATCATGAAAAACACGGGGCTTTCCAGGGAGCGAGCGGAGCGGTTTCATCTGGAGTTGTGGATATTCGTACACGGCATCGCGTCCATGAGCGCCACGGGCTATCTGGACTGGGAGATGCAGACCGTCAGCGACGTGCTGACCGACGCCTACATGGGGCTGAAGGCGCGATTTTGCGCAGAGGCGGGGAACTGATATGGACGCCATCAAAACAGTCAAACTCACGAAAAAATACAGGGACCTGACCGCCGTGGACGCTCTGGACCTCACCGTCCGGCAGGGGGAGTTGTTGAGCCTGCTGGGGGTCAACGGCGCGGGCAAGACGACCACCATCAAGATGCTGACGGGCCTGACCCGGCCCACCTACGGCGACGCGTTCCTGAATGGGAAAAGCATTTTGACGGACAGCGGGGCTGTCAAAACCATGATCGCGGTGTCGCCGCAGGAAACGGCGGTGGCGCCGAATCTGACGGTCCTGGAGAATCTGGCGCTGATGGCGGGTGTGCATGGATTTGCCAAAGCGCAGGTAAAGGACAAGGTCGCGGACTTGAGCGGCCGTTTCGGTCTGGGAGAGGTCGCGGACAAAAGAGCGGGAAAGCTGTCCGGCGGCTGGCAGCGGCGCTTGAGCATCGCTATGGCCCTCGTCAGCGACCCGAAAATTCTGTTTCTGGACGAGCCGACGCTGGGGCTGGACGTGCTGGCGAGAAGCGACCTATGGAGCATGATACGCGCCCTCAAGGGGAGCATGACCGTGATCCTCACGACCCATTACATGGAGGAAGCCGAGGCGCTCTCCGATAGGGTGGCCATCCTGAAAAGCGGGCGGCTCCTGCTCACCGGCACCCCTGCGGAGATCAAGCAGCAGGCGGGTACGGACAAATTTGACCAGGCGTTCGTGCGCATCGTAAAGGAGGGGCAGCCGTGAAAAGTCTGGCGTTTTCCAGGCGGAACGATCTGGAGATCCTGCGCGACCCGCTGAACCTGTTTTTCGGGGTGGGTTTTCCCATCGTTCTGCTCTTGCTGCTGACCGCGATACAGGCCAATATCCCGGTGGCGCTGTTTGAGATCGAGCGTCTGGCGCCGGGGATAGCCGTTTTCGGGCTGTCGTTCATGACGCTGTTCTCCGCCACGCTGATCGCCAGAGACCGGGGCAGCGCCTTCCTGCAAAGGCTGTACACCGCGCCCCTGACGGCGGTTGACTTCATTCTGGGCTATCTCCTGCCGCTCCTGCCCATTTGTATCGCCCAATCGGTCATTTGTTACGGGGTGGCGGTGCTCCTGGGCCTGAGAGCGACGGCGCATATCGTGACATCGGTCCTGTGTACCCTCCCCGTGGCGCTGCTGTTCGTGTCGCTGGGGCTTCTGTGCGGCAGCGTTTTCACAGATAAACAGGTAGGCGGCATCTGCGGGGCTTTACTCACAAACCTGACGGCGTGGCTCTCCGGCATCTGGTTCGATTTAGGGCTGGTGGGCGGCGCGTTTGAAAGAATCGCGAACCTCTTGCCCTTCGTCCACGCCGTGGAGATGGAGCGGGCTGTCCTGCGGGGCGATGCCGCGGGCGTGTTCCCGCATATTTGGTGGGTAACTGGCTACGCCGCCGCCGTGACTGCCATAGCGGTGGGCGCCTTTTTACGGCAGATGAAAAGACAGTGAGCCAACAATAAGCGGATCGGAGCAACAAATCGGAATATGGAGGAATATTATGCGTGACGACTATCCAAAAATAATTGGCTGTAAAGTCTATGGAATAATTGATAGACCTATTGGCAGTTGCCACCCTCACGATGAGGAAATGATTTATCCGATAAACTACGGATATGTCAAAAATGTTTTTGCGGAGGACGGTGAAGAACAGGATATTTATCTTTTGGGCGTTGATGTTCCTGTAAATATGTTTGAGGGATGTGTTATAGCCGTATACCGCAGGTCTGATGACATTGAAGATAAATGGATCGTATCGGCAGACGGAAAGGATTATCCAGATGAAGTCATACTCGAAAAGATAGCCTTTCAGGAACAGTTTTTTCATGGTAAGCTGCTTAGGTGAATTCAAATTTGGAGGAGCAATAAGTGAAAAGAATAGAAATGTTTGAACCATGGTTTTTCATGTTTTTTTGGAGTTTTTCATCTTCACAGAATTTGGGGATTGCTTGATAGAAAATCTTATGCGGATTTTTGGATCGGTATCTTGGAACATAAAGGCTGGTTCTATTATCTGCTTATGATTTATGGAGGGTTTTACCATGAAAAGAGCATATGACGCGCTGCCGGAGTCCATGAAAAGCATGGAAATGTACGGATTTCACTGGATGGAATTTGTGGTGCAGATACCGTCGCCGCTTTATATCATCACGTCCTACAAAAGCAACGGCCTGACGAATGCCTGCATGCAGTCGTGGACCACCTTTACCGGCGGTAAAAACGGCTTTTACGCCATCGTCGCCTCCGTCAGCAAATACGGGCATTTATACCAGACGCTTCACGAGACGGGAGAGGCGGTCATCAACTTTATGTCCGCGGAAATTTACGACAAATGTATGGCGACCATCCGGCACAATGGATTTGACGACGACGAGATAGCCCTGGCCGGTCTGACCGCCGTAAAGGCCGATAGGGTCCACGCGCCGATGATCGGGGAGTGTTTTATCAACCTGGAGTGCCGGGTCAAGTGGGAGAAAGAGATCGCCGAGGGGGACGATTCGGTCCTGATGTGCCTTCAGGTCGTGAAAGCGCATATCGACGAGCGCCATCTGGACGAAAACGATCTGGGCCGGACCGGCAAAACCGGTATCCTTTACAACATCCATCATCCCATCGACCCGGAGCGGTTCAGCGGCACCGCCCACGACTACCTGGGCGTTATAGAGAAGATACGGGACTACGCCGAATACTGAACTGCTTTACACAAAAATTATGAGCGCGTCCGTTGCGGACGCGCCCAGTCGTTTTTTCCGTTTTATTTCCCCCGGAGCATGCGGCCGGCGTTCAAAATGGCTATCACGGCCACGCCCACGTCGGCGAACACCGCCTCCCACATGGAGGCAAGGCCAAACGCGCCCAGGACCAGAAACAGTGCCTTTACGCCCAGGGCGAACGCGATGTTCTCCGTCACGATGCGGCTGCACTTGCGGGCTACGTCCATAGCGGCGGCCAGCTTTCCCAGATCGTCGTCCATGAGCACCACGTCGGCCGCCTCCAGCGCCGCGTCGGAGCCCATAGCGCCCATGGCCACGCCTACGTCCGCACGGCTCAGCACCGGCGCGTCGTTGACCCCGTCGCCCACGTAGGCCAGAGCCGCCTTGGGGGACTTTTTCGCCAGAAGCTGCTCCACGTGCTCCACCTTGTCCCCGGGCAGAAGCTCGGCGTGTACCTCGTCCAGGCCCAGCGCGTTGCCCACGGCCTGCCCCACGGCTTTGGCGTCGCCGGTGAGCATGACGGTTTTGATGCCCCGCGCTTTCAGTTCCCGGATGGCGGCGGGGGCGGAGTCCTTTACCCGGTCGGCGATGAGCACCCGGCCCAGATATTTGCCCCCGCGGGCCACATACACCACCGTGCCGGTCTCGCTGCCGCTGGCGGCCTTCACGCCCATGTCGGCCATGAGCTTTTCGTTGCCGGCGGCGACGCTCTGGCCGTCTATCACCGCCGTGACGCCCCGGCCGGCGATCTCCTTCACGTCCGTGACCCGGCTCTCGTCCACGTCACGCCCGTAGGCCCGGCGCAGGGATTGGGCGATGGGGTGGTTGGAATATGCCTCCGCCAGGGCCGCACATTCCAGCAGCGACCCTTCCGTCACGCCCTGGGCGGGGTGGAGGGAGGCCACCTCGAACACGCCCTGGGTCAGGGTGCCGGTCTTGTCGAACACCACGGTCTCCACCTTGGCCAGCCGTTCCAGATAGTTGCCGCCCTTGACCAGAATACCCCGTCGGGAGGCTCCGCCGATGCCGCCGAAGAAGGCCAGGGGGATGGAGATGACCAGCGCGCAGGGGCAGCTTATCACCAGAAAGATGAGCGCCCGGTGGACCCATGTGGCCCACCCGCCCATGAACAGCGGCGGCAGCACCGCCAGGCAAACCGCGCCCAGCACCACGGCGGGGGTGTACACCCGGGCGAAGCGGGTGATGAAATTCTCCGCCGCGGCCTTTTTGGAGGCGGCGTTTTCCACCAGCTCCAAGATCTTGGACACGGTGCTCTCGCCAAAGGGCTTGGTGACCTGCACGGTGAGAACGCCGGTGAGGTTGACGCAGCCGGAGACGATCTCGTCCCCCTGGGCCACGGTCCTTGGCACGCTCTCGCCAGTCAGCGCCGCCGTGTTCAGCGTGGACGCGCCGGACACCACCACCCCGTCCAGGGGCACTTTTTCACCGGGCCGGACAAGTATCTGCTCGCCCACGGCTACCTCGTCCGGGTCCGTCTCGACCGGCTCGCCGTCCCGCAGGACGGTGGCGCTGTCGGGCCTAATGTCCATGAGCTGGGCGATGGACTTGCGGGACTGGCCCACGGCGTGGCTCTGGAACAGCTCGCCCACCTGGTAAAAGAGCATGACCCCCACGGCCTCGGCGTACTCGCCCAGGGCCAGCGCCCCCACCGTGGCCAGGGCCATGAGGAAGTTTTCGTCGAACACCTGCCCGTGGGCGATGTTCCGCACCGCCTTCCAGAGAACGTCCCAGCCCACGATCACGTAGGGTACCAGAAACGCCAGCAGCTTCCACAGGCCCTCCAGCGGCGCCAGCGACGCGGCGATCAGCAGCGCCCCCGCGATCAAAATGCGGGCCAGGGCCTTTTTCTCCTTGCGCGTCATTTCAGCACGATCCGGCAGTCCGGCTCCACCCGCTTGCAGCACTTGACCACCTGCTTCATGATGTCGTCGAAGCGAGCGTCGTCCGCGTCGATGGTCATCTTCTGCATGAGAAAGCTCACGGAGGCGTCATGCACCCCGTCCAGCTTCTTCACGGCGCCCTCCATCTTCTGCGCGCAGTTGGCGCAGTCCAGGTCCTCCAGCTTGAATGTCTTTTTCATGGCGTATATCTCCTCTCAAAAATAAATTGATTTCCTCTTTGAATGCCTCCCCTGTGTAAGGGGAGGTGGGCGCCGCATTGCGGCGCTCGGAAGGGTTGTCAGGCTGTCAACAACCCCTCAGTCAGCGCTTCGCGCTGCCAGCCCCCCCTTACACAGGGGGGGCCATAAGCGGTGCGGCTTTGCCGCCGGATCGCTATTCTTCAATATGTTCCATCCCTTGGGCGATCAAGGTCCGCACATGGTCGTCCGCCAGGGAGTAGAAGACCGTCTTGCCTTCCTTCCGGGGCTTCACCAGCCGGCCGGATTTCAGCACTCGAAGCTGGTGGCTCACGGCGGACTGGGTAAGGCCCAGAAGCTGGGCGATGTCGCACACGCAAAGCTCCGCCTCGAACAGCGCGTACAGTATCTTGATCCGGGTGGAGTCCCCGAACACCTTGAAAAGCTCCGCCAGGTCGTACAGCTTCTCGTCCTCCGGCATCTGCTCTGTCACCTGTCGCACCGTGTCCTGGTGGACGAACAGAAAGCCGCAGCGCTCCACGTCGCTGCTGTCCGGCATGGTCCGCACCTCCTTTGCGTAAACAAACATATGATTGATTGTTCATATGTTATCATATGCGCCGCGCCTTGTCAAGGGGCATATTCGTTTTTTCGACAGAGCGGCAGACGGCCCGCGCCCTTGATTTTTGCGTGGAAACGTGGCATTATAGAAAATAACGTTTTTTCAACAGGGGGGAGAGTCATGCAGGACAAGGAAAAAGAGCCCGTCAGCCGCGATACCCGCCCACGCCGGGGCGTTTGGAGCATCATATTTGGCCGCGGCGCGGTGGCGCTGTTGCTGCTGCTGGCCCAGTTCGGTTTCCTGTTCGTGCTGTTCGGACGCCTGCAGCAGTACAGCATCTACCTGACCGGCGCGGTGGACGTGCTGTCGGTGGCATTTCTTATATATCTGCTCAACACCCGCTCCAACCCCTCCATCAAGCTCACCTGGTGCATCATTATCGCGCTGGTGCCGGTGTTCGGCGTGCTTTTGTACCTGTTCATCACCTTTGACTGGGGCCACCGGACCGAGCAGCGCATTTTGCACAGCGTCAAGGCCGAGTGCGAACATCTTATGCCCGAGCCGCGGGAGCTGATGGACCGGCTGAAGAGCCAGGAGCCGGGGTTCTGGCCCCTGGCCCGGTACCTGGCCGAGGCCAACGGCTATCCCGCCTATGAGAACACGGACGCGGTCTATTTCCCCAAGGGCGAGGACAAGTACGCGGCCATGCTGCGGGAGATGGAGTCGGCGGAGAAATTTATCTTCCTGGAGTACTTCATCGTGGAAGAGGGGGAGATGTGGGACAGCCTTCTGGACATCCTGAAGCGGAAGGTCCAACAGGGCGTGGACGTGCGGGTGCTGTACGACGGGACCTGCTCGCTGCTGCGTCTGCCGGCCAGCTACCCGAAAAAGCTCCGGGCCCTGGGCATCAAGTGCAAGGTCTTTGCGCCCATCCGGCCCTTCATCTCCACCAGCTACAACAACCGGGACCACCGGAAGATACTGGTGGTGGACGGCAAGGTAGGGTTCACCGGCGGGGTGAACCTGGCGGACGAGTACATCAACCGGCGGGAGATGTTCGGCCACTGGAAGGACGCGGCGGTGATGCTCCGGGGCGACGCGGTCCGGAGCATGACGCTGATGTTCCTGCGGCTCTGGAACGCCACGGAACGCCAGCGGGACTATGAGCCCTATCTCATCGAGCCGGGTCCGTCCAACGGCATGCGCCAGGGCTGCGTGATACCCTATGGGGACAGCCCTATGGACCAGGAGCTGACCGGGGAGATGGTGTATCTGGACATCCTGAACACCGCCCGGGACTATGTGTACATCATGACGCCCTATCTCATTTTGGACAACGAGATGGTCACGGCCCTCTGCTTCGCCGCCCGGCGGGGTATCGACGTGCGGCTGATACTGCCCGGTATCCCGGACAAGAAATACGCCAATCTTCTTGCCAAGAGCCACTACAAGGTCCTGACCGAGGCCGGCGTGCGCATTTACGAGTACACGCCGGGGTTCATCCACTCCAAGGTGTTCGTCAGCGACGACATCAAGGCCGTGGTGGGCACCATCAACCTGGACTACCGGAGCCTGTACCTGCACTTTGAGTGCGCGGCTTATTTCTACAAATGCCCCGTGATAGCCGACATCCTGCGGGATTTCCATGAGACCTTCCCCCAGTGCCGCGAGATCACGAAGGAGGACGCTGCGAACCAGAAGCTCTCCACCCGTCTGGCGGGGGCCATACTGAAGGTCGCCGCGCCGCTGATGTAAACCAAGCAATCACAAACGTGCCCCGTCTTGTATACAATGGGACGAGGCCGATCGACCTCTCCAGGAAAGAAAAAGAGCCGGAGAGGGGCAAAACAAAATGTCTATACGATGGAAGAAAGCCGGCCGGATGGCCGGCTTTTTGCTGTTGGTCACGCTGCTGCTGGACCTGGGGTCCTCCGGTGTGGAGGCGGAGCCCGGCGCGGTGAGGACCATCGCCAGCGCCCAGGACCTGGCGGCTTTCGCCGAGAGCGTCAACGACGGCGAGAGCTACGCCGGCCGGACCGTGACGCTTACGGCCGACATCGACCTGGCCGGTCAGCCGTTGCCGCCCATCGGCCGGCCCGACCTGGGGCTTGCCCATGTGTTTCAGGGCGTATTCGACGGCGGCGGCCACGCCATCACCGGTCTGACGCTCACCGTCGGCGCGGGGGGCAGCGTGGGCCTGTTCACGGAGCTGCACGGCGCCACGGTCAAGAACCTGATCCTGCAGGCCCATGTGGCCGCCAACGAGCACAGCGCCGTGGGCGCGCTGGCGGGGTGGATGGTGAACGCCACGGTGCTGCACACGTCCGTTACCGGGTATATCACCGCCGCCGACTGGTCCGTGCCGGAGGACGGCAGCCTGGCCGTGGGCGTGGTGGCGGGCAAGGCCACGGGCCGGACCGTGCTGGACCACGTGGCCGCCACGGGCTATGCCGCCGGGACCGGCGCCTTCCACTGGGCCGTGTACGTGGGCGGGCTCATCGGCTATATCCAGGGCGGCGGGTCCATCGCCAACTGCTACACTACAGCGATGGCCTTCTGCAACGACGCGGGGGTGTACGTGGGCGGCTTTTTCGGCGGCGCCATCGATCCGCCGCCGGTGCGGGACAGCTACGCCGCCAGCCTGGTCAGCGGCGGACGGGCCACCTCCGGGGCCTTCGCCGGTTACGCCCAGGGCGGCAGCGCTTACAACGTCTGGTACGACGCCGATCTGGCCGGGGCTCTGGCCGGCGTGGCGTCGCCCGAGGGAAACGGGCTCGACGCCCAGCTTCTGCGCGAGAGCACGGCTGCCATGCAGGACAGCGCGTTCCCATCCCGCCTGGGGGACGCTTTCACCCAAGCCGGACCGGAGCAGAACGGGGGCTATCCCGTCTTTCGCTACTCGGTGCCTCAGTCCTCCCCGACGGCCACCCCGGAACCAACCCCGGAACCAACCCCGGAACCAACCCCGGAACCAACCCATGAGCCAACCCCTGAGCCCACGCCAAAGCCTACGCCAAAGCCTACGCCAGAGCCTACGCCAAAGCCCACGCCAAAACCCACGCCAAAGCCCACGCCAAAACCCACGCCGAAGCCTACGCCGAGGCCCACGCCAAAGCCCACGCCTGTGCCGACGGCCACGCCGGAGCCTGTCATTCCCACTTTGGAGCCGACTTGCACGCCTTTAATGACCGAGAGCCCCACCATGGAGCCGAGCGCGACGCCGGAAGCCACGGTGTCCCCCACCGACACGCCGGAGCCGACGATGGAACCGACCGTGGAGCCGACGATGGAACCGACCGTGGAGCCGACCGTGGAGCCGCCCG
>CANQJZ010000044.1 GCA_947624385.1 uncultured Oscillospiraceae bacterium | reverse complement strand
GACTTTGGGTCCCGAACAATTACACTGTCCAGAGATTGGGTTCTGAACGATAACAAGTGTCCAGTTCCTGGGGTACATTTTAGATAGCCCCCCATAAGTGAACGATTGGTGCCATAAATGAACGATAGCTTTGAGGAACATCGCCATGAGTGAACGATAGGTCCCCAATGATTACACGATAGCGTTCTCCCGTCCCTCGCGCTGCGGGGCAGGAATGAGGCAAAAAAAGAGGCCCCACCTGACCGGGCACCTGCGGCCAGAAAAGGCAAAAACGCCCGAAAAGCCGGAAATACCGGGCTTTTCAGGCGTTTTGGGCAAGGAAAAAGGAACGGCCTTTGTATCCAAATAACCGTTCCTTTTTGGTCCGAGTGACAGGGTTCGAACCTGCGGCCTGGTGGTCCCAAACCACCCGCGCTACCAACTGCGCTACACCCGGATAAGGGGCCGCCGCGTGTTGCGACAGCCCCTATACTATATTCTTTCAGGCCGGGACTGTCAAGTCAGTCCACCCGTTTATCGCCCCAGAAGAACAGCGCCACGGTGCCGGGGCCGGTGTGGGAGCCGATGGTGGTGCCGATGGAGTTTATCAGCACCTTGCCGTTGAGCTTTGGGAATCGCTCCTCCACCAGCCGGGCCACCTCCTGCGCGTCCTCCAGGCACGCGGAGTTGGAGATATAGCACTTGCCGCTATAATCCAGGCCGCCGTCCGCATACTTCTCCATCTTGTCCACGATGGCGCGGATGACCTTTTTCTTGGTCCGTATCTTCTCCCGGGGGATGAGCCGGCCCATATAGTCCACGTTCATCAGCGGGCAGATGTTCAGCGCGCCGCCGAACACCCCCGCCGTCTTGGAGATACGCCCGCCCTTGACGAAGAAGGTCAGGTCCGTGGAGAAGAACCAGTGGTGCAGCCGCAGACGGTTTTCCACCGCCCAATCCCGCAGCTCGTCGATGCCCATGCCCGCGTCCCGCTTGTCCGCCAGACCGTCCATCAGAAGGCCGTACCCGGAGGAGGCGGCCAGAGAGTCCACGATGTAGATCTTCCTGAGCGGATACCGCTCCCTGGCGATGGCCGCGGCGTTCACGGCGGAGTTATAGGACCCGGAGATGCCGGAGGACAGGGTCAGGTGCAATATGTCCTTACCCTGCTCCAAAAAGGGCGTGAAGTAATTCAAATACTCGGAGATGTTCACCTGGGCCGTATGTGTGTCGGCCCCATCGACCATGGCCTGGTAAAACTTGTCAAAGGGCATGGACTGGCCCAGATCGTCCAGGTGTTCCTGGCCGTCCAGGAAGTAGTGGAAGCAGATATAGGGGATGTTCCGGCTGTCCAGGTGTTCCTTGGACAGGTCCGCGGTGGAGCAGCAGCTCAAAACATAGTCGCTCATGGATGGTCCTCCTTGCCTTATCTGGTAACATTGTACAGCGGGTCACGCCCCGGCGGCAACCTATCCCTTATGGAAATCTCTCTCCATACCGGGCCGGGCCGTAGAAATGATTCTACGAAACGGAGAATCCCTGTGTTTTCAGGCCTTCCGGCGGCGGATATGGAAGCACAGCACCACCAGTATCTCCGCGGGGATGAGGATCAGAAACAGCTGCCAGGGATTGCGCTTGAGCAAAAACAGGAACACCAGCGTCACGATCGTCGCCACCAGGAGCATGACGATGATCATATTATATCGGCCCTTGTTCCACACGGAATTGAGCACCAGCAGCGTTATCAAGCTCACCGGCACGGCGCATGCGAAGATGAGCCACACCGTCTCGTCCAGCGCCAGCCAGAACACCACGAACATGATGACCGCCATCGTCCATATGCCCACGATGGCCACCAGCGTCACCATGCCGCTGGAGAACGTGGGCGCGGCGGCCTTTTCCTCGGCCCGGGCCCTGGCCGCCGGGTCCTGCCAGGCGCTGTCGTCGTGCAAAAGCTCGTCCACCGTCAGGCCGTATATCTGCGCCAGGCGCATCAGGCTGTACGCGTCGGGCATGGACTCGCCCCGTTCCCACTTGGAGACGGTCTTGTCGGAGTAGTTGAGCTTTTCGCCCAGCTCCGCCTGAGTCATGCCGGCCTTCTGCCGGAGCTTGATGAGGTTGCTGGCCACCACCAGCTTCAGCTCGTCCATCGGCACGCCTCCCGTCCTGCTTTATTGATAAGTTTATCTTACCATACCCCGCCGCTTTTCGCAAGGCGCAGGGCGCTCATTTCACCGCCCGGTACCCGCTCACCCGGCCCAGCGGCTCCCCGTCCAGATTCAATGACGCGGGCGCGTCCACGGTGACGGCGATATCCCGACCGAAATGCACGTCGCACTGGGGGATGCCGGTGTGCTTACCGGCCAATGCCTTGGGCAGCTTGAACAGCGCGCCCACGCGGCCCATGCCGTGCAGCACCACGCAGCAGAGCTTATCGCTGAGCCTGTCCTGGTCCGGGGCCAGCTTTTGCCCGCCGCCCACGAACCGGCCGTTGAACACGGAGGCCACCCACACCCGCTCGTAGCTCCGGCTCTCGCCGTCCACGGTGACCGTGGCGGAAAAGGGGTGAAAGTCCCGGAACAGCAGCCGCAGCGTCAGTCGGATATAATTCACCGGTCGGCCCAGCCGGGCCTTTTCCTGCTCGCCCAGCTCGCACACCTGCCCGTCCAGGCCCAGACTGGCGTTATTGAGAAACCGCCGCCGCCGGCCGTTCACCTGGCAGGACGGCAGATTTTTGACGTACTCGTTCAGCCGGACCATTTGCGCATTTTTCCCGTCCAGCACGTCCCGGAGAAAGTCGTTGCCGGTACCCATGCGCCACACGTACACCGGCGCGGCGGGCACGGCCCCGTCAAGCCCGTTCACCAGATAGTGGAGCGTCCCGTCGCCGCCGCAGACGATGGCCTCGTCGTCAGGACTCAGGCCCAGCAGCAGCGCGGCCGCGTCCTGACGGGTCACATCCACCAGCTCCGGCGACCCATTTGGGCAGCGCTTCCCGGCGTCGGCGATCACCGCGTCCAGGCCCTCGGCCCCCTGGCCGTTGTTGGCGTTGGGATTGAACAGTATGTATACCATCTTGGCGTCTCTCTTTCTGCCGCTTTGCTAAGAAGTATTATAAACCATTGTGTCACGTTCGTAAAGACGCTTTGCTGTCCGGTTTATGGGACTTTCCACCGGTTATCATAAGGACAACAGAAAGGAGGCGCGGCACATGCGCGGCTATTTTACGAACGCGGGTTTTTACGGTCTGGTGGACGGTCAGTACATGCTCTTCTCCGGCGAGGCGGAGTACTACGAATATTTTTCCGACAACGGCGAAGATGCCTCTTGACAAACCCGCTTTTTTGCTTTATAGTTTTAAACAGCGAATTTCATACAGGCGAGATAGGGATTTAATTCCATACAAATGGCGCCGGTTTTTTTCGCGAGGCGAGGCGAGGCGATCCGCCGCCATTATTTTAGTGTGTAGTCAACTTCATAGAAGCGAAATAGGGATTTTTTTCTGAGACTAGGCGGTTCGCCGCCGCCATACTTTGTGTATGGCCAGGCGGACCAACGCCGTATCAGGAAAAAAGACCATTTCGATGGAGACAGTTCGTGACCATCCTGTCTTTAAACAAAACTACGGCGAGGGAACAGTTAAGCACCGGGGCGTAGTTGCGCCCCGGTTTTTTCTGTCCCGGGAAGGAAAATTGAATGAACGAGTTGATCCTGGCGGCCTCGGTGGTGTTCATCTTCGGGGCGGTGCTGCTGGCCTACCGGCTGTTCGGGGACCAGGGGCTGTATGCCATGACGGTGGCGGTGACCATATTGTCCAACATCGAGGTGCTGATCCTGGTGGTGGCCTTCGGCATGGAACAGACGCTTGGGAACGTGCTGTTCGCGGCCACGTTTCTCATCACGGACATCCTCAGCGAGAACGCCGGCAAGAAGGCGGCCAACCGGGCGGTGTTTCTGGGCATATTCGCCTCGGCGTTTTTCGCGCTGCTGACGGCCAGTTGGATGCTGTACCGTCCGGCGAGCAGCGATTGGGTGATGCCCTCCATCCGGACGGTGTTCTCCACCACGCCAAGGCTGGTGCTGGCCAGCATGAGCGTATACGCGGTGAGCCAGCTTCTGGACGTGTGGCTTTATCACAAGTGGTGGGATTTCACCGAGAAAAAGTGTGGCGACCACCGGCGGTTTTTGTGGCTGCGCAACAACGGCTCCACGCTCATAAGCCAGTTCGTGAACACGGTCCTTTTCAATCTGGCCGCGTTCGCTGGCGTCGAGGGCTATACGCCCCGGCTTTTGTCCAGCATCATCCTCTCCGGGTACGCCATCTATGTGGTGACCAGCCTGCTGGACACCCCGGTGGTCTATCTGGCCCGGAAAATACACGATAAAAAAGCCACGCCCATCCGGGTGTGACCGGCGGAAAAGCCGGGCAGAGGAGCCCCCTCTGCCCGGCCCTTTTCGTCGGAGCAAGCTCCACATCCCTCGCTCCGGCGGCAAGCGCCAGAGCTCGTCCGTTCCGCTGCTCCTCCTCTCCCCACGCGACAGGCGTGCCGCGTGGGGGCCCATTCAATAATGTTGCCGCCTTTGGCGGCGATTTGTTTTGGCGGCGCCAGCCGCTTCCTTATCGAAAGCCTCCCCTGTGCAAGGGGAGGTGTCAGCGCTCCGCGCTGACGGAAGGGTTGTTATTTAAATCCTCTTCCTTATTCCAAGGCCCCCTCTGACGAGGGGGCTGTCGCCGCCTTTAGGCGGTGACTGAGGGAGAGATGTATTAGATCCTCAATGTTACCGCCCCTGGGCGGCGATTTGATTTAGCGCCGCTGCCGCACCTTGTTGCTTTCTTTGCGCATGCGTGATATAATATCATAAAATCAGGAGACATGAGAAGCGCATGCGGAAAGAAGGTGCAGCTATGTTCAATCGGGAGAAAAAGCGCCGCAGTCGCCTGGACGCGGCGTTTGGAAAGGTCCCGGACGTGTACTACACGGACGGGGACATGGAGCGCATCCGCGCCTGGTATGACTGGCGGCGCCAGCAGGAGCCGGATTCCTACGCCGTAGACGATGTGACCTGGCACGACCTGGACATGGACATGGTTTTTCGCCGGATAAACCCCGGTCTGTCCACGCCGGGCGAGCAGGTCCTCTACGACACCCTTCGCCATCCGGCCCTGACGGCGGTTGAATATGAACAGCGCGCCCGGTTCATACGGCTCATGGAGAGCGACGGCGCGCTGCGGCTGAAAGCGCAGGTGATACTGGACAAGCTGGGCCGGACCCGGCGGGCGGACCTTTGCACGGCCTTTCATCCGGAACCCCACGGTTTCGGGAGGCTGGCGGTCTATATCACCCTGGCGGTCGCGCTGGTGGCCGCTTTTATTCTGGGGCTCATGGGCGTCGTCAACATCACCGTGGCCCTGATGCTGTTCCCCGTCAACTTCCTCATCCGGGACAGGGCCCTTCGGCGGGTGCGGCGCGAGTTTGATACGGTCAATTACTGCGTGGCGCAGCTTTACGCCCTGCGGCGGATACGGAGGCTGGGTTTCCCCGCCCTGGATAGGGAATTGCGCGCCGGATACGCGGCGCTGGACCGGATGAAAGACGTGCTCCGCACCGGCGGCGTATCCTCTATGGAGAGCGGAGACGCGGGCGATCTCCTGGCCTCGGCGCTGCTGCTGGACCTGATCGCCTATGAGTATCTGAAAAACCGCCTTTGGGCCCATCACGAGGACCTGACGGCGGTATTTGAGGCCCTGGGGCGGTTGGACACGGCCATTGCCGCGGCGTCCTGGCGGAGGAGCATGCCGTTTTACGCCGTGCCGGAGCTGACCTTTGAGGGCGAGGTTCGCCTGCAGGCCACGGGGATCGTCCATCCTCTGTTGCAAAACGCCGTGCCGAACGACCTGGACCTGGGCAAGTCTATACTGCTGACCGGCTCCAACGCCTCCGGCAAGAGCACGTACCTGCGCGCCGTGATACTGAACGCGCTGCTGGCGCAGAGCTTGTGTACGGCCGCGGCGGAGCGCTGGCGGGGTCGGGCGTTTACCCTCTACACATCCATGGCTCTCACCGACGACCTGATGGCGGGCGAGAGCTATTATGTGACGGAGATCAAGTCCATTCGGCGCATTCTGGCGGCCAGCGGCGGGCAAGCCCCTCTGCTCTGCGCCGTAGACGAGGTACTTCGGGGCACCAACACGGCGGAGCGCGTGGCCGCGTCAAGCGCCATACTGGAACAACTGTCCGCCGCCGGCGCCACGGTCATAGCGGCCACCCACGACCTGGAATTGTGCGTGCTGCTGGCGGATGAATATCGACTGTTCCATTTTCAGGAAACGGTAGGGCAGGACCAGATGCTTTTCGATTATAAGCTGCGGCCCGGTCCGGCCCGCAGTCGCAACGCCATCCGGCTGTTAGGGCTCATGGGCTTTGCGCCGGAATTGGTACAGGAGGCGGAGCGCCGGGCAAAAGGGTATCTGGAAACGGGAAAATGGACGCGGACATGATGCCCATATAAAGCCCTCCGCACTGACTGAGGGAGAGATATTTAAATACCATATCGAACGGCCCCCCTGTGTAAGGGGGGCTGTCACGCGTATGCGTGACTGGGGGGTTGTCTGTTATCTGACGTTACAACCCCTCCGAGCCGCCATTCGGCGGCCCACCTCCCCTTGCACAGGGGAGGCTTCCATATGGAAGGGCGCGGCTTTTGCCGCGCCCAAATTCATTATTTTGTGTATTTCAAACTATTACTCGCTTTATACGGCCCCAGCAGCGTTTTCTTGTCGTTCTCGCAGCACCGCACCGTGAACTGGTATGTCACGCCGTTCTTGAGATACTTCGCGGCGCGGGTGTAACTCGTCGCGGTAGTCGTCCCTATCTTCTTCCAACTTCCGCCATTCTCCTTGTAATAGACCATGTACCGCGGCGAGCCGGCGATCTTGTTCCAGCTTACCTTGATGCCCCCGGCCACTTTCGCGATCTTCACCGTGGGCGCGGCAAGCTGGCCGACGTACTTCAAACTATTACTCGCCTTGTACGGCCCCAGCAGCGTCTTCTTGTCGTTCTCACAGCAACGCACCGTGAACTGGTATGTCACGCCGTTTTTCAGGTACTTCGCCGCTCTGGTATACGTGGTGCTGGTCGTGGTCCCGATCTTCTTCCACCCGCCGTTGCCCTCTTTGTAATAGACCATGTACCGGGGCGAACCGGCTACCGCGTTCCACGAAACCTTGATTCCGGTGGAGACCTTCTCGATCTTCACCGTGGGCGCGGCCAGCTTAGGCGCGGGCGTGGCGGTGGGTTCGGGCGTGGGCGTGGCGGCCGTCAGATAGTCGGTGGCGCTCATGGGGTACAGGGCGTAAAATGCGTCGGTGCTATACTCGTCGGCCCGCTCATGGGAAGGGTTCGTGCGGAACGATTCGTCGCACAAAAGGAAGAACTGCCGCCCGTCGGGGTAGTGAGCGTCCCAGGTGGCGTCCACATTGTAGTAAACGCCGCCCAGCTTCACGATGTTCCAGGCGTGTTCATAGCCGCCCAGATAGCAGAAGATGGCGCGGTTGTCGATGCCGGCGGTCAGGAGCATGCGGTACAGGAGCGTCACGAACCCCTCGCACACCGCCGTGCCGTCGTGCAGGGCCGCGTAAGCGGTGTACATGGGCTGGTAGTCGTCGCCGTGGACGTTGTCATAGACCACGTGATCGCACACGTAATCATAGATGGCCCGTATCCTGTCATACTCGCTCATGCCCCACACGCCCAGGCCGTTCAGCACCTCCGCGATCTTCTCATCCATCCAGGCCTCCTGCTCGGCGGTGGTGTAATAGTCCGCCTGATAGAAGATACGGTGCTCATTGGTGGCAGGGAAATAGCCATATGTGTGGACATGCCGCCAGAGGTAATCGCCCTCGTTGGGCTTGCCGGTATGGGCCATCGCGGCTTGCACAAGCTCATAAGCCTCCTCGTAGGTCGGCTGGCCGGGGTACTCGATGGTGAACGCCGCCACCCGGTCCACCAGCTGCTGGCGGATGATGGCAATGGCCTCGTCCCGGCTTGCCGCCTTATATACCGGCGGTTCGTCGGGCGGCACCAGTTCGATGGACGGCTGGTCGTCCACGGCCTCCGGCGCCGCCGTAGGCTCGGGTATCTCCGTCGCGACGGGTCCCTCCGTGACCTCGGTCGGTTCCTCCGTCACGGCAGGTTCCTCCGTCACGGCAGGTTCCTCCGTCACGGTCGGTTCTTCCGTGACCACAGGTTCCTCCGTCGTCTCGATGGGCGCTTCCTCGGCGAACGCGGGGACAGTCAGGGAAAACAGGGTCACCAACGCCAGGAGCAGACACAGACTGCGCTTTGCCATGGTATATAACCTTCCCTTCTTTGTTTTGTTACCTCGCCAGACGGGCCACGACGGCGCGCATATCGTCCCACTTGCGCTCCATGTCCGCCACCAGCTTAAATTGGGTCCGGGCCCGGTCCAGGTTGTGCTCGGGCCTGTCGATGGAGAAGTACACGTCTCCGGCCAGATAGTCCGTCAGAAACCGCACGCCGCACTCCAGCGTCATCAGCTTCGCCCCCAGGGGCAGCGTCTGCTTTTCCAGCTCCGTCAGGCCCGGACAGGCGGTGAGAAAGCCCCGGGTATACGTCTCGAACGCGGCCAGGTCCATCTCCATCTTTGACAAATCTTTCTCATCCTCGGCGGCGGTGGCCGCGCCAAAGCGGATGGAATCGCCGAAATCGTAGGCCGCCAGGCCGGGCATCACCGTGTCCAGGTCGATAACGCACAGGGGCTTGCGGGTCTTCTCGTCCAGCATGACGTTGTTGAGCTTGGTGTCGTTGTGGGTCACCCGGGTAGGAAGCGCGCCGCTTTCCCGCATGCGCTGCAGCTCGCCCGCCTCCGTCTCATGGGCCAGGACGAAATCGATCTCCGGCCGCACGTCCTTGGCCCGGCCGCGCACGTCCGCCGCCAGGGCGTCGCGGAAAATGCGGTACCGGTCCGGGGTGTTGTGGAAGTTGGGGATGGTCTCGTGGAGCGTTGCCGCCGGGAAATCGGCCAGCTGCTGCTGGAACGTGCCAAAGGCGATGGCGCTCTGGTAAAAATCCTCCGGCGTCTCCGGGGCCTGCAGGCAGATGCTCCCCTCCACGAAATCGTAAAGCCGCCAGACCCGGCCCTTTTCGTCCTCCGCGTAGAGCCTGCCGTACACAGTGGGGTTCAGCCGCAGGGCGGCCCGTGGGTCATCCGACTTCGCGGCGATGTGCCGGACGATGGCGACCACGTTCTCCATCAGGCCCCGAGGGTCCGGGAAGACCGCGCCGTTGAGCATTTGCAGTATGTATCGCCGTCCCGTGTCCGTCACGATGAGAAAGGTCCGGTTGATGTGTCCGCAGCCGTAGGGCGCGCAGGTCACCGGCGTCCCCTCGGTTTGAAATCGATAGATCATGTCTTCCATAAACTTGCCTCGTCACTTCTCGCAAAGATAGAATATCAAGTTATTATAACCGATTTTCCCCTCAAAGGGAAGCACCGGACGGCCGGTCCGCGCAAATTTTTCCGATTTCTGTCCGGACAAGTATTTCTTGCAATTCGCCCTTGAAAAGTGTATAGTGTATTTTGTGTTTTTTTGCGCATATCACATACAGAAAAACGAGGAACTGGAGCATGACAAAGTACATTTTCGTGACCGGCGGCGTGGTCTCCGGATTGGGCAAGGGCATCACCGCGGCCAGCCTGGGCAGGCTGTTGAAGTCCCGTGGGCTGAAGGTGGCCGCCCAGAAGCTGGACCCCTACATCAACGTGGACCCGGGCACCATGAGCCCCTACCAGCACGGGGAGGTCTACGTGACCGAGGACGGGGCCGAGACGGACCTGGACCTGGGCCACTACGAGCGGTTCATCGACGAGGACCTCAATAAATGGTCCAACCTGACCACCGGCAAGGTGTACTGGAACGTGCTCAACAAGGAGCGCCGGGGCGAGTATCTGGGCTCCACGGTCCAGATCATCCCCCATATCACCAACGAGATCAAAGAGTTTATTTATAATGTCGGCAAGAAGACGAACGCCGACGTGGTCATCACCGAGATCGGCGGTACCACCGGCGACATCGAGAGCCAGCCGTTTTTGGAGGCCATCCGCCAGGTGGGCCATGAGGTGGGCAAGGAAAATTCCCTGTACATCCACGTGACGCTGGTGCCCTTCATCAGCGGCAGCGACGAGCACAAGACAAAGCCCACCCAGCACTCCGTCAAAGAATTGCAGGGCATGGGCATCGCCCCGGACATGATCGTGCTGCGCTCCGACGAGCCCATCACGGACCCGACCATCTTCCGCAAGATCGCCATGTTCTGCAACGTAAAGCCCGACTGCGTGATCGAAAACCGGACCGTGCCGGTGCTGTACGAAGCGCCGCTGATGCTGGAGGAGAGCGACTTCTCCCTGATCGTGTGCCGGGAGCTGGGCCTGTGGACCAAGTCGCCGGACCTGCTGGAGTGGAAGGCCATGGTCCGGTCCATCCACAATCTGCGCCACTCCGTCACCATCGCCCTGGTGGGCAAATACGTCCAGCTGCACGACGCCTATCTCTCCGTAAACGAGGCACTCAAGCACGCGGGGTACGCCAAGGGCGCCAGCATCGATTTGAAGTGGGTAGACTCCGAGACGGTCACCGAGGCCAACTGCCCGGAGATATTCGCCGGGGTGGACGGCATTCTGGTGCCCGGCGGCTTCGGCAACCGGGGCATCGAGGGCAAGATCGCCGCGGTGCGCTACGCCCGGGAGAACAAAATACCCTACCTGGGCCTGTGCCTGGGGATGCAGACCGCCGTCATCGAGTTTGCCCGCCACGTGGCGGGGCTGGAAAACGCCAACTCCCGGGAGTTTGACGAGTACGCCCCCTACCGGGTCATCGACTTCATGCCCGGCCAGAACGACGAGATCGACAAGGGCGGCACCCTCCGGCTGGGGGCCTACCCCTGCGTGATAACGCCGGGGACCACCATGGAGAAGTGCTACGGCGTCCATGAGATCAGCGAGCGCCACCGGCATCGCTACGAGTTCAACAACGACTACCGGGAAAAGCTGCAGGCGGCGGGCCTGGTCATCAGCGGCGTCAGCCCTGACGGGCGGCTGGTGGAGACCGTGGAGGTGCCGGACCACCCCTTCTTCGTGGGCGTGCAGTTCCACCCGGAGTTCAAGAGCCGTCCCAACCGGCCCCACCCCCTGTTTCTGGGGTTCGTCTCCGCCGCGCTGGACCGTTCCCCGGCGGGAAAGGGCGAGAGCAAATGAAGGACGTGTACGAAAATCCCCTATGCGCCCGGTACGCGTCGCGGGAAATGCAGCACATCTTCTCCCCCGACTTCAAGTTCTCCACCTGGCGCAGGCTCTGGGTCGCCCTGGCGGAGAGCGAGCAGGAGCTGGGCCTTCCCATCACCGACGAGCAGCTGGACGAGCTGCGGGCGCATATTTATGACATCGACTATGAAAAGGCCGCCGAGTACGAAAAGCGCCTGCGCCACGACGTGATGGCCCATATCCGCACCTATGGCGACGCCTGCCCCAAGGCAAAGGGCATCATCCACCTGGGCGCCACCAGCTGCTACGTGGGGGACAACACAGACATCATCCAAATGCGTGCCGCGCTGCTGCGGGTGCGCAAGCTGTTGGTAAACGCCATCGGGGCCCTGGCCGATTTCGCCTGGGCCAACAAAGACGTGCCCACCCTGGCCTACACCCACTTTCAGGCCGCCCAGCCCACCACCGTGGGCAAGCGGGCGTGCCTTTGGATGCAGGACTTTTTGATGGACCTGGAGCGGCTGGAATTTGAGCTGGACCACTTGAAGCTCCTGGGCTGCAAGGGGACCACCGGCACCGGGGCAAGCTTTTTGGAGCTGTTCGGCGGCGACGGGGAAAAGGTCCTGGCGCTGGAGGAAAAGATCGCGGCGAAAATGGGCTTTGCCGCCTCGATGCCCGTGTCCGGCCAGACCTATTCCCGCAAGATCGACGCCTATGTGCTGAACGTGCTGGGGGACATCGCCCAGAGCATGTACAAGATGGCCCAGGACCTGCGGCTGCTGGCCCACATGAAGGAGTTCGACGAGCCCTTCGAGGCCGAGCAGGTGGGCTCCTCCGCCATGGCCTATAAGCGCAACCCCATGCGCTGCGAGCGTATCTGCTCCCTGAGCCGGTTCGTGACCAACACCGTGCGCAACACCGCCGACACCGCCTCCGCCCAGTGGCTGGAACGGACGCTGGACGATTCCGCCAACCGGCGCATCGTCCTGCCGGAGGCGTTCCTGGCCACGGACGGGGCTTTGACATTGTGCGTCAACGTGATCCGGGGCGGGCGGGTCTATCCCAAGGTCATGGAAAAGCACCTCAATGAGGAAATGCCCTTTATGGCCACGGAAAATATCCTCATGCACGCCGTCACCGAGGGCGGCGACCGGCAGGAGCTGCACGAGGCCATCCGCCGCCACTCTCAGGCCGCGGCCGTAAAAGTGAAGCTGGAGGGCGGGGAAAACGACCTGCTGGACCGGCTTCTGGCGGACCCGGCGTTTCATTTGACGCGAGAGGCGCTGCAAGGCGTGCTGGACGTCAAAAAATTCGTGGGCCTTGCCCCGGCGCAGACCGAGACGTTCTTGCGGGACTATATAAGGCCCGTGCTGGAAAAGTACGCCGCGGACCTGGGCGTGGAGGCCGAGACGAACGTATAAAAGCCGCTTGCGCGGTGTAGATAAGGAGACAGCATCATGATCACAGCAGTCGTGGGTATCAACTGGGGCGACGAGGGCAAGGGCCGGATGGTGGACCTGCTCAGCAGCCAATACGACATCGTCTCCCGCTATCAGGGCGGCAACAACGCCGGCCACACGGTGGTCAACGAGCGGGGCAAGTTCATCCTGCACCTGCTCCCTTCCGGCATCCTGCGGCCCGAGGCGGTGAACGTCATGGGCCCGGGCATGGTGGTGGACCTGGAACAGTTCGCCAGGGAGGTGGACGACCTGCGCGCCCACGGGGTGTCCATCACGCCGGAGAATTTGAAGATCAGCGACCGGCTCACCATCTGCATGCCCTACCACCCCCTTCTGGACGGCCTGGAGGAGGACCGCATGGGGGCCAAGAAGCAGGGCTCCACCCGCCGGGGCATCGGCCCGGTGTATTCGGACAAGTACATGCGCAAGTCCATCCGCATGGGCGACCTGCTGTTCCCGGAGGTGCTGAAAGAGCGCATTGACGAGATCGTGGAGTGGAAAAACCTGACCGTGGCGAAGGGCTACGGCCACGAGCCCCTGGACCCGGTGGCCATGTACGATTGGGTGATGAAGTTCGGCGGGCCGTTCATCGACCATATCACCGACACCACCGAGTATCTCACCGCGGCCACGGACGGCGGCAAGAGCCTGCTGCTGGAGGCCCAGCTTGGGGCCCTGCGGGACCTGGACTACGGCATCTTCCCCTACACGTCCTCGTCCAGCACCCTGGCGTCCTACGCCCCCATCGGCGCGGGCATCCCGTTTAAGAAGCTGGACGGCGTGGTGGGCATCACCAAGGCCTATTCCTCCGCCGTGGGCGGCGGGCCCTTCGTGTGCGAGTTTTCCGGCGACGAGGCCGTGGCCCTGCGGGAGGCCGGCGGCGAGTACGGCGCGTCCACGGGCCGGCCCCGGCGGGTGGGCGGCTTTGACGTGATCGCCAGCCGCTTTGGCGTCAAAATGCAGGGCGCCACGGAGCTGGCGCTTACCAAGCTGGACGTGCTCTCGGGCTTTGCAAAAATACCCGTGTGCGTGGACTATGAGCTGGACGGGGAGCGCATCGGCCGCTTCCCCCTGGAACCGGCGCTGGAAAAGTGCAAGCCCGTGTACGAGTACCGGGAGGGCTTTTCCGGGGACATTACCGGCTGCCGGAAGTTCGCCGACCTGCCCAAAGCCGCCCAGGCATACGTGCGCTATTTGGAGGAGGCGGTGGACTGCAAGTTCACCTACATCTCCGTCGGCGCGGGCCGGGATGAGTACATATACATGGGATAACCCAGTCATTTTTAAAGGCTGCTTTCCAGCAGCCTTTAAAAATGAAAGGCTTGCGGCCCGCTGCAGCGCAAAGCGCCTCCGCCTTGCAGCGGAGGCGTTCACGTTTGCGGGCCGATAAGAGTTTTTTCCGAGGTACACGCCCCCGGAAAAAACAATTTGACTTTATTCGGCTCTGCGGAGCCGAACTCTGCGAGGCTTTTGGAGGCAATCAATGCGAGACTACAAACAGGAATTTGAAAACCGCGTCGCGTTCATCCGCGACACCTTGAAAAAAAGCGGCTTAAAGGGCATCGTGTACGGCAACTCCGGCGGCAAGGACTGCACATTGGTGGGCATTCTCTGCAAGGCCGCGTGCGACGATACCGTTGGCGTGCTCATGCCCTGCGCGTCAAAGCGCAACTTCAGCATCGACCTGGCCGACGGCAAGGCCGTGGCGGAAAAGTACGGCATCGAGACCCGCCTGGTGGACCTGACCCCGGTGCGGGAGGCGGAGCTTGCCGCCCTGGAAGGCGTCACGGACATGACCGACGCCGCCGTGGCCAACATCGCCCCCCGGCTGCGGATGACCACCCTGTACGCCATCGCCGGGGCCGAGGGCCGTCTTGTGGCCGGCACCGGCAACCGGAGCGAGGCGTATATGGGCTACTTCACCAAGTGGGGCGACGGCGCCCACGACTTCAACCCCATCGCCGACCTGACCGTGACGGAGATCTACGAGTTTCTGGCCTGGCTGGACGCGCCCATGTCCATCCGGACCAAGGCCCCGTCGGCGGGGCTTTTCGAGGGCCAGACCGACGAGACGGAAATGGGCGTGAGCTACGCCGCCATCGACGAGTTTTTGCTCCACGGCGAGGCCACGGAAAAGGACCGGGCCGTCATCGACCGGTTCCATCGGATCAGCGAGCATAAGCGCCAGCCCATCGCCGCCTATCCCGGGGAGAAGTGACCATGGACTATCTGCAAGCGTCCCTGGAAGCCCACTACCGCTGGCGGGGCAAGCTGTCCATCGAGCCCAAGGCCCCGGCGGACAGCGCCGAGGCATTGTCCCTGGCGTACACGCCGGGCGTGGCCGCGCCCTGTCTGGAGATACAAAAGGACCCGGCCAGGAGCTACGAGCTCACCGGCCGGTGGAACACCGTGGCCGTGGTCACGGACGGCTCCGCCGTGCTGGGCCTGGGGGACATCGGCCCGGAGGCGGGCATGCCCGTGATGGAGGGCAAGTGCGTGCTGTTCAAGACCTTCGGCGGCGTGGACGCGGTGCCCCTGTGCATCCGCAGCAAGGACCCGGACGACATCGTGCGCACCGTGTCCCTGCTGGCCGGGTCCTTCGGCGGCGTCAACCTGGAGGATATCGCCGCCCCCCGGTGCTTCGAGATAGAAGAACGCCTGAAGGCCCTGTGCGACATCCCCGTGTTCCATGACGACCAGCACGGCACCGCCGTCACCGCCCTGGCGGGGCTTTTGAACGCCTTAAAAGTAGTAGGCAAGCGGCTGGAAGACGTGCGGATCGTGGTCAACGGGGCCGGGGCCGCCGGCACCGCCATCGCGAGATTTTTGACCGACGCCGGGGCGGGGGACGTGATCGTCTGCGACCGGTCGGGGGCTATCGCCGCCGGGCGGGCGGGGTTAAATCCCGCCAAAGCGTCTCTCGCCGCCGTCACCAATAAAACCGGCCTGACCGGTACCCTGGCCGACGCGGTGCGCGGCGCGGACGTGTTCATCGGCGTGTCCGCCCCCGGCGTGCTCACGGGCCAGATGGTCCGGACCATGGCCAGCGATCCCATCATCTTCGCCTGCGCCAATCCCACGCCGGAGATATTTCCCGACGAGGCAAAGGCCAACGGCGCGGCTGTCGTCGCCACGGGCCGCAGCGACCTGCCCAACCAGCTCAACAACGTTCTGGCCTTCCCCGGCATCTTCCGTGGCGCGCTGGACGTGCGAGCCCGGGACATCGACCACGGCATGAAGCTGGCCGCCGCCCACGCCCTGGCGGACCTGGTGGGCGAGGGCGAGCGCAGCGCGGACTACATCATCCCCAAGCCCTTCGACCCCCGTGTCCGTGCCGCCGTTGCCGCCGCCGTATCCGCCGCCGCCCGCCAGTCCGGCGTCGCGAGGATATAAAACAAGGGAGAGATCATAATATCTCTCCCCCAGTCGCCGCCAAAAGGCGGCAACAGCCCCCTCTGACGAGGGGGCCATATTCTTTTCCGCGGTAGAGAATCAGCCTCCCTCTGACGAGGGAGGTGGCTCGCCCGTGAGGGCGAGAGGTCGGGAGAGATTTTTTAAATCTTTTACTCTCCCTTGATATACGCTTCTCGTTCCTTCTTAAACTGCTCCGTTTCGGCGAAGCCGCAGGAGAACATCTCCGGGCAAAATCCCCGGTACACGCACTCCCGGACCATGCAGGAGGCGAGCTCCGGCTCCACCTTGGCCACCTCGTCCTTCACGAGCTGCCAGGCCGCCCTGGTCTCGGGGCTGGCGCAGTTGCACAGGCGCTTGCGGCTGATGTTGATCATGGCCTGGCCGTCCGCCTCGCACTCATGGTTCACCGGCGCGCCCTGGGGAAGCTCGGTCCGGTCCGTGCCGGTCCGGTCGGTCCGCTGTGTCTTGACGAAGTGCTCGATGCCGAACTTGTGGCGCACGAAATGCACGCTCACCCAATAGGGCAGGTCCACCCACCGCCAGGCGAATTTCATCTTCCGGATGGGCGAGTGCTCCGCCAGTATGAGCTTGCGCTTCCAGGCCGAGTCGGGATAGGCGCCCTTCGTCTTGCCCACGGTGTTCATGGTGGCGTTTTTGATGTCCTGCCAGTTGTCCTCATGCTGGAAAAACAGTATCCTGGTGTCAAGCTCGGCCATATCCCGGTCCTCCCTGATGTTTTTTCACAGTATACCATGCAAAGTTGAAAAAATCAAAACGGAGGATACGCGAAATATCACGAGAGATCCAGAGATATCGCGAGTATGAGTGGAATTTTTCAAAAATCCTGTTGACAGTTTCTCCCCGTTGTGTTATAAAGATGGAGCGCCTTCCTGCGAAGGCGGTGAATTTGTCAAAACATTTTTCAATATTCGGAGGAACACGAATGAGCACGACGATGGTAAAACCTGCCGATGTCGTCCGCAAGTGGTACGTCCTCGACGCCGCCGGCAAGCCCATGGGCAAGACCGCGGTGATCGCGGCGGACCTGCTGCGGGGCAAGCGGAAGGTGGATTACACCCCCCATGTGGACTGCGGCGATTACGTCATCATCATCAACGCCGCCGACGCGGTCCTGACCGGCAAGAAGCTGGAGCAGAAGTACTATCGCACCCACTCCGGCTACCCCGGCGGCCTGCATGAGACACAGTACAGCCGCCTGATGGCCACCAAGCCGGAGCTGGCTATGCGCCTTGCGGTGCGGGGCATGCTCCAGAAGAACGCCATGGCGAAAAACCAGCTGACCCGCCTGCGCATCTTCCGCGGCAGCGAGCACACCCATCAGGCCCAGAAGCCTGAGATGTATGTGGAAGGAGGCAGCAACTAATGGCTACCTATCAGTCCAAGCGCCCGTACCTTTACGGCACCGGCCGGCGTAAGAGCTCCGTTGCCCGCGTCCACCTGATCCCCGGCGGCACCGGCGTCATCACCATCAACGGCCGCAGCATCGACGATTACTTTGGTCTGGAGACCCTGAAACTCATCGTCCGCCAGCCCCTGGTCACCACCGGCACCACCGACAAGGTGGACATCGAGGCCACCGTGTCCGGCGGCGGCGT
>CANQJZ010000043.1 GCA_947624385.1 uncultured Oscillospiraceae bacterium | reverse complement strand
AAAGTTGTTGTAGATATTTTCTTTCGGCCAGTGTAAAATGTGTGTAGGACGACATAGCTCTTTCTCCTGTAAATGTTGGTTTTGACACGTACATTTTACACGATTTGGGCTATGTTGTCTCTTTGCTGTTTCACCCCCACGGGTGTTGCACTTCGTATGATAACCTGCCCACCCCCTTTGACAAGGGGGGCTTTCGATAAGGAAGAGGATTTAAATTCTCTCTCCCCCAGTCAGCGCCAAGGGCGCTGACAGCCCCCTCGTCAGAGGGGGCCGGATTCTATACCCCGGTGGAGAATTAGCCTCCCTCTGACGAGGGAGGTGGCGCGGCGCAAGCCGCGTCGGAGGGAGAGAAACATTAAAATCCAACGAGTCCACGGCGTAAGCCGGGGACACCATTGCTGGTGGCGCTGGCGCACTACTGTTACAACCCTTCCGAGCCGCCATACGGCGGCCCACCTCCCCTTGCACAGGGGAGGCTTTCAATATGGAGGCGGATGGCGCCGCAAAATCAAATTGCCGCCCGGTTGGCGGCGACCTTTTTTGTGCGGGGTGACGATTGCAAACGGCAGGGGCGCGTGTTACAATACGAAATTGCGTAAATGAAGGAAGAGAGTGAATTTTCATGCAGGATCTGCGCAATATCGCCATCATCGCCCACGTGGACCACGGCAAGACGACCCTGGTGGACGCCATGCTCCGCCAGTCCGGCGCCTTCCGGGTCAACCAGCAGGTCCAGGAGCGGATCATGGACTCCGGCGACCTGGAACGGGAGCGGGGCATTACCATCCTGGCAAAGAACACCGCCATCCACTATAAAGACACAAAAATCAACATCGTAGACACCCCGGGCCACGCCGACTTCGGCGGCGAGGTGGAGCGCATTTTGAAGATGGTCAACGGCGTGCTGCTGCTGGTGGACGCCGCCGAGGGGCCCATGCCCCAGACCCGGTTCGTGCTGGAAAAGGCGCTGCAGCTGGGGCACAAGGTCATCGTGGTCGTCAACAAGATCGACAGGCCCGACCAGCGCATTTACGAGGTCGTGGACGAGATACTGGAGCTGCTGATGGACCTGGGCTGCACGGACGAGCAGCTGGATTCTCCCATGCTCTTTGCCTCCGCTCGGCAGGGCACCTGCTCCGTGAGCCCCGACGATCCCGGGACGGACCTGACGCCGCTGTTCGAGGCCATCGTGAACTATATCCCCGCGCCGGAACGGCCCGTGGACGAGCCCTTCCAGATGCTGGTAAGCTCTTTGGATTATAACGAGTATGTGGGCCGTATCGCCATTGGGCGCGTGGAGCGGGGCCGGGTGCAGCAGAACCAGGAGATCGTGGTCTGCGACTACCACGACGAGCGGCCTGTGCGCAAGGCAAAGGCCGTGAGCATGTACGAGTTCGAGCCCCTGGGCCGCCAGCCGGTGACCGTGGCTGAGGCCGGCAGCATCATCGCCATGAGCGGCATCGGCGACGTGACCATCGGGGATACCATATGCGCCCCGGAGGCGCCGGAGCCGCTGCCTTTTGTGAAGATATCCGCCCCCACGATCGAGATGACATTTTCGGTGAACGACAGCCCCTACGCCGGCCGCGAGGGCAAGTGGGTCACCAGCCGGAACATCCGCCAGCGGCTGGAACAGGAGACGTTGAAGGACGTGTCCCTGCGGGTCACGGAGACGGACAGCACCGACGCGTTCAACGTGGCCGGCCGGGGCGAGATGCACCTTTCCATCCTCATCGAGACCATGCGCCGGGAGGGGTACGAGTTTCAGGTGTCCCCGGCCCGTGTGCTCTATAAGACCATCGACGGCAAGCAGTGCGAGCCCATGGAGCGGGTGGTGCTGGACGTGCCCGGCGAGTGCATGGGTTCCGTTATGGAAAAGTTGGGCCAGCGCAAGGGGGAGTTTATCGAGATGACCCCCATCGGCGACAGGATGAAGCTGGAATTTCTGGTGCCCACCCGGGGCCTGTTCGGCTACCGGAGCGAGTTTTTGACCGATACCCGGGGCGAGGGCATCATGGCCTCCGTGTTCGATTCTTACGCCCCCGTGAAGGGGGAGGTGAAGCGCCGCAACACCGGGTCGCTCATCGCGTTCGAGACGGGCGAGGCGGTGGCCTACGGCCTGTGGAACGCCCAGGACCGGGGCGCGCTGTTCATCAGCCCCGGCACGGCGGTGTACGCCGGCATGATCGTGGGGGAGAGCCCCAAGAAGGAGGACATCGTGGTCAACGTGTGCCGGTCCAAGCACCTGACCAATACCCGGGCCTCCGGTTCCGACGAGGCGCTGCGCCTGGTGCCGCCGAAACAAATGAGCCTGGAACAGTGCATGGAATTTCTGGCCGACGACGAGCTTTTGGAGGTCACCCCGGAGCACCTGCGCCTGCGCAAGCGCATACTGAACCACGAAAAACGCATGAAGAGCCAGTTCAGGAAATAAATGGCGGGTCCGCTGCAAAGCGGACCCGTTTCCTTTGGGGTGAAATTCTACGCGGCTGGTTGAGCGCCCGGAAAGAAGATGCCTTCGGTCAGGTTGACGAACAGCTCCTTGTCCTTGATAACATATGCCTTGTTGTTCCACCAGACGGTGGTGTCGTTGGCGGAGATCGTTTTATCCGTGCCATCCTGAAGATGATAGGTGATCGCGATCAACGGCTCTTCTTCGCTGTCCGCTGTCTTAAATAAATCATATTTCAAAAAGCCCGTCAGCTTCAACACCAGCTCCATGTCCTCCCGGCTGGAAACCTGTTTAACGTCAGCCGTAACGGTGGAACAGGAAATATCGACCGAGCGAATATCGTCTAAATTTGGCAGGCCAAAAAGGTACATGCCGTCGGTGAAAATGCTGATCACGACGACCAGAACGGTCACGGCGATGATCTCTGTCAGCAGGCGCAGGAGGCCTTTGACGAATTTGTTCATCTTCTGTCAGCGGTGCATGGGAACGGCGTCGGCGCCCAGCTTTTTCAGGTTTTCCAGCACGCCCCGACCGTCGGCCCGGGCGATCATGGCGTCCCGTGTCTTTTTGGCCTCGGCCACGGTCATGTTCTTGCTGGGCCCGCCCACGCAGCCGCCCTCGCAGACCATGCCCTCGATGAAATCCGCCGGCAGCCGGCCGGCCTTCATGAGCAGCAGGGCCTTTTTGCACTCGGCCGCGCCGGAGCACTTCATGACCTCGGGGCGGATATCCTCGCCCATCTCCTCAAAGCACCGGACCACCGCCGCGGCCACGCCGCCGCCGTTGCCGAAGCGCTTGCCGTAGGTGGAGCTCTGCTGGACGGTGTTCTCCTCCGGCTCCAGCTCCACGCCCTTACCGTACATCAGCGAGCGGACCTCGCCGTAGGTGAGCACATAGTCCGCGTTGCCCTCGATCTCGTGCAGGTTGATCTCGCTCTTCTTGGCGATGCAGGGGCCCACGAAGACGGTGACCGTATAGGGGTCCAGCTGCTTTAAATACCGGCTCACGCCGCACATGGGGCTGACCGTGGCGGACATGTTCTTCTCCAGTTCGGGGAAGTGCATTTTTATCATGTTCACGAAGGCCGGGCAGCAGGAGGTGGTCATCTTTTTGCCCTCTTTATAGGCCTCGGCCCACTCTTTGGCCTCGGAGGCGGCGGTCATGTCGCCGCCAAGGCCCACCTCGATCATGTCGGCAAAGCCGGTCTTTTTCAGGGCCGTGCGCCAGCTCTGCATGGTGATCTGCTCCCCGAACTGGCCCTCGGTGGCGGGCGCCAGCATGGCGATGACCTTTTTTCCGGCCTTGATCTCCTTTATCACGTCCACCACGGCTGTCTTGGTGCCGATGGCGCCGAAGGGGCAGCTGTGGATGCACGCGCCGCAGCGGATGCACTTGGACTCGTCGATCTTGCAGATGCCGTATTCGTCGTAGGTGATGGCGTCCACGGGGCAGGTCTTTTTGCAGGGCCGCTCCAAATGGGCGATGGCGTTATAGGGGCACGCGGCGGCGCACTTGCCGCACTCCCGGCACTTGGTCGGGTCTATGTAGGACCGGGTGGGACCCATGGAGATGGCGCCGAACTGGCAGGAGTTCTGGCATGCCTGGCCCATGCACTTGCGGCAGTTGTCCGTGACGATATAGGACGCGATGGGACATTCCTCGCAGGCCGCCTGGATGACCTGGACCATATTGTCGGAGTGTACGCCGGTGGGGCACTTGCCCTCGGCCAGACGCACCCGCTGGCGGATGATCTCCCGCTCTTTATAGACGCAGCAGCGAAACTGCGCCTGTGGGCCGGGGATGATGCGGTAGGGGATCTGGTCCCGTTCCCTGTCCAGCTTGCCCTCCCAGGCCAGCCTCGCCACTTCCAGCACCACCTGATGCTTGACGTTCAGGATGGCCGCGTCGTTAGTCACCATAGCTCGTTCCTCCCGTGAAGATATCGTTAGACATTATAGCATAGCGCCGGAGGCGGGATGCTATAATGCGGCATGTTTTGCGGTTCCGGCGAAGCCGGGAGCAAAACGGCCTTAAATCATATATAATGGCCGCTTTGCGGCCATTATAGCATAGCGCCGGAGGCGGGATGCTATAATGCGGCATGTTTTGCGGTTCAGGCGAAGCCGGGAGCAAAACCGCCTGAAATTCAATATAATGGCCGCTTTGCGGCTATTATAACGGGCATGGGCGAAAAATGCAAAAAATCTTTATGGACCGAGTTCCTTTTTCAGGATGTCCCGGGCGGCGCGTATGTATCGCTTCACGCTGGTGACGCTGACGGACATGTAATCGGCGATCTCGCGCAGCTTCAGTCCGGCAAGAAAGCGCAGGGAAAACGCCTCGAATACCTGCGGGGACCGGTCCTTCAAAATGGCCGACGCCCTGTCCCACATGTCCCGGTCGTAGACCGGACGGAGGGAATTGTCGGCGCTCATGGGCGGGAGAATATCGTCCGTCAGCTCCGCCGCCAGTTGTCGGCGGGGCAGCTCCCGCCGCAGCATGTCGCAGCAGACGTGGTAGGCGATCTGCCGCATCCAGGGCAGCACCAGCCGGTCCAGCTTCAGGCTGCCGATCTTGGTGAAAACGGACATGTAGATCTCCTGCATGGCGTCGTGTACGTCGTCCGGGTCGCGCAGCAACAGACGGACCCGCCGGAGCATGTTGTCATAGGTGACGGTATACAGCTCCGTGAACGCGTCGGCGTCGCCGCCCCGGACACGCTGGGTCAGGGCGGTCAGATATTGCTGGTCAAATCCGGTGTTTGCCACAGAGGTCACCTCAACACGGGGGGGTACTTCATGGCTCCGCCTCACTCTGGGCAGGGCACAGCAGCACGGTCATGAGGTTGCCGCGCTTATCGGATGCCGACACGCGGGCGGGGCTGGCGGGGAAGGGGAAGCGGACAGAGCCGGCCTGTTCGTCCAGCTCGACGCTCTCCAGCGCCGCGCCTGTCTCCGCGTCGGTCACCGAGACGCTCCGCCAGTCCACGCCGGAGCCGCCCTCGTCGGCCAGATAGAGGACTATCACGCCGTCCTGTACCGTATCCCGGACCAGGGCGGGGGCCGTCTCGTCCACGCCATCCACGGGTACGTCATATGTGGTGACCCGCCCCGCGAAGGTCCGGGCGGTCAGGGTCAGCAGGCCGTTTTTGGGCGCGTCTATCCGATAGCGCCCGGCGTTCAGCATCTCCACCTTCACCGGTACGCCGTCCAGCTCCGCCGTCACGCTGTCCAGCAGCGGCGTCATGCGCAGCGAAAAATCAACGGCCACGGACCCGTCGCCGCTGTCCGCCGCCACGTCCTCAAACGCCGCCGGGACGCACAGCAGCGCCCACGCGCCCACGGCCAACAGAACGACGGCCAGCACGAGCGCCGCCTTTGGCAGAAAATAGCGCCAGGCCACCGCCCGGCGGCTGGGCGCGCCGCCGGTGTTTCCGGGCTCCAGCCCCAGCTTGGGCATCATCTCCCGCAGCAGGGCGTCCCGGTCGCCGGGGCCGCCGTCCGGCGCGATATTGGCATGATCCGCATCATGAATCACTGTATACGCACTTCCTTTTGCAAGGATCGTCATGGAACAAATCGCATTATACAAAACTTGGGTTTCCGTTGCAAGGGTCACGGTCTGATTGGGGCAAAAAATGCCGGATTTGGACGCCCCGGGGGCGCATGTTCCCGCTTGACATCCGGTGCTGCCCGCGGTATCGTATAGGCAGAAAAAGCGACAGGAGGGGATGGGCATGCCGCTGGTACTGGTGCGAAACGACATCACCAAAATGGAAGTGGACGCCATCGTGAACGCCGCGCAGCCCGCGCTGCTGGGCGGGGGCGGTGTGGACGGGGCCATCCACAAGGTTGCCGGACCGGGGCTTCTGGAGGAGTGCCGGACCCTGGGCGGGTGCGAGCGGGGCCAGGCCAAGCTCACAAAGGGGTATCGCCTGCCCTGCAAATACGTCATCCACACGGTGGGGCCGGTCTACGAGGACGGTAAGCACGGGGAGGAACAGGTCCTGCGCAGCTGCTACCGCTCGTCCCTGGCTCTGGCCCGTGAGCACGGCTTCAAAACCGTGGCCTTCCCGCTGATCTCCGCGGGGGTGTACGGCTACCCAAAGGACCAGGCCCTGCGGGTGGCGGTGGATACGATCAGCGGCTTTCTGCTGGAAAACGCGGCCGGGGACGAGATGACGGTGTCGCTGGTGGTGTTCAGCCCCACGCCCTTCCTGCTGAGCAAGAAGCTGTTCGCCGACGTACACGAGTACATCGACGACCACTATGTGGACACCCACTACGACGCCTGCGCCTCCCGTATGCGCCGGGCCCAGTTCGAGTCGCAGCGCGGAGAATTTGCCCCGCCGCCGCCCGCTGCCGCCGCGCCGACTATGGCCGCCGCGCCAAAGGCCGCGCCCAGGGCTGCCCGCGGCCCCTATGAAACGCTGAAAAAGCTGCTGGGCCAGATCGACGAGAGCTTCACCCAGATGCTCCTGCGCAAGATCGACGAAAAGGGCATGACCGACGCCCAGTGCTACAAAAAGGCCAACATCGACCGCAAGCTCTTTTCCAAGATACGCTCCGACGTACACTACAAGCCCAGCAAGGCCACGGCCCTGGCCCTCGCCATCGCCCTGGAGCTGCCCCTGGACGAGACGGAGGACCTGCTGGCCAAGGCGGGGTACGCCCTGTCCCCCGCCAGCAAATTCGACGTGATAGTTGAATACTTCATCCGCCGGGGCAACTATAACATCTTCGAGATCAACGAGGCCCTGTTCGCGTTCGACCAGAGTCTGCTGGGGGCCTGAACGGGCAAAAACGGTTGCGGCCATCGTATAGCGGACAGGAGGGGAACGACATGCCGCTGGTCATTGAACGAAACGACATCACGAAAATGACCGTGGACGCCATCGTGAGTGCCGCCAAGAACACCCGGCTGGGCGGCGGGGACGTGGCCAGAGCCATTCGTAAGGCCGCCGGATCGGGACTGCTGGCCGAGTGCCGGACCGTGGGTAGGTGCGCACGGGGACGGGCCAAAATCACCCAAGCCTACGATCTGCCTTGCAAATACGTCATTCATACCGTGGTGCCCCTTTGGATGGGCGGTTCCGCCGGAGAGCGGATCCTGCGGTCCTGCTACCGGGAGAGCCTGGCCCTGGCCAAAACCTACGGCTGTCAAACCGTGGCCTTCCCGCTGATTTGTACCGGTCGCTCCAATGGCAGGGCCCTGCGGGTGGCAGTGGACACCATTAGCGGGTTTCTGCTGGAAAATGACGACATGACCGTCCGCCTCGTCGTGTACGGCGACACGTCATTGGAGGAAGGCAGTGAGCTGTTCGCAGACGTGGCGGAGTACATAGACGACAACTATGATGTGTCCGACCAAACGGCTCGCCGCCATCCGCCAGAGATGAGTTCTCCCGTAAGAGACACGTCTGCTTTTTTAGCGAGCGAGGAGATGCGCGAAGGCTATTCCTGTGGTGATCTGGACAGCAAGCAGGAATACGACAGATGCTCCGCCGGGGCCTTTGTTGACGACGAGCCGACAGGAAAGCTGCTTTCTCCAAAACCGATGGAGAAAGCGCGGTATGCAGCCATGGGCGTGATTCCCTCGGACCTGGACGACGCGCTCAAGAAAATGCTCATGCAAATGGATGAAAGCTTTACCCAGATGCTCTTGCGCAAGATCGACGAAAAGGGCATGACGGACGTGGAGTGCTACAAGAAAGCCAACATTGACCGAAAGCTGTTTTCCAAGATCCGCAGCGACATCCACTATAAGCCCAGAAAGTCCACCGTCCTAGCTCTTGCCATCGCGCTGGAACTGCCGCTTTCCGAGACGCGGGAGATGCTGGCCAAGGCGGGCTTCGCCCTTTCTCACAGCTATAAATTCGACATCATCGTGGAGTATTTCATCCAAAGAGGCAACTACAACATCTTCGAGATCAACGAGGTGCTGTTCTTGTTTGATCAAAGTCTGCTTGGCGCGTGATTTTGTCGCCAAAAAAGCGACCAGCGCCAACCAAAAACCTCCTATACTGTGACCAACACAGTACGGGAGGTTTTTTACTGTGAAGAACAACAAAACAACAAAATTTATGGGAGGAAAAACAATGAAAACTTACTTCAAAAAGACGGTCGCCATCGTGCTGCTGGTGCTCACGGTCCTGTCCTGCGGTATCCCGGCGTTTGCGGCGGAACAAAAGCACACAGTCGGCCAGTATGCTTCCGCCGCGACGACGTACAGCAAGTATTCCGCCGGTCAGGGCATCAACAGAGTGTTCTGTGTGACCACTGGCAAGACGAGCGCCAGCCGGACCCTGTATCTGTCCCAGCGGGCCGGCTCTCTTTCCTACAACACTGGCTGTGTGCAGAGGCTGAAAAACAAGGTGTATCAGTCCTACGATGTGTTTGTTTATAACCAGACCGCCCGAAAGGGTAAGGACTACAACTGGGATTGGTCCAAGAACAAGACGATCAAGCTGGACAAAAACTCCCGCTATATCGTTGTGATCTATCCCGCCGGCATCGACACGGTAGCGAGAAAGTATCTGAATCTGTGGCAGCGGGCCTGCGGGTATTATTATGGAACGATCCCGTACTATACCCTTACGATAGCGGCAAACATTCGATACAGTTCTTCTGACTCGCTAAAGATCGCCTATGTAAGATAAGCCGACGAATTTACGCGGCGCGTAAATGTCGCTTTTCAGGCGACCACAACGGGACAAAAACCTCCTATACTGTGAACACAAAAACACAGTACAGGAGGTTTTCATCATGAAAAACAACATCACGGAGCTGGTATTCATCCTCGACCGCAGCGGGTCCATGAGCGGCCTGGAAAAGGACACCATCGGGGGCTTCAACTCCATGCTGGAAAAGCAGAAGCGCGAGCCGGGCGAGGCGTTCGTGAGCACGTATCTGTTCGACAACGCGGCGGAGCTGGTCCACGACCGGGCGCCCGTCCGGGACGTGCCGGAGATGACGGACAAGGTCTATTACGTCCGGGGCTGCACGGCGCTGCTGGACGCCGTGGGCGGGGCCATCGACCATATCAAGTCCATCCACCGCTACGCACGGCCCGAGGACGTGCCCGAGCACACCCTGTTCGTCATTACCACCGACGGCATGGAAAACGCCAGCCACCATTATTCCGCCGAGCAGGTCAAGGCCATGATCGAGCACGAGAAGGAGAAGTACGGCTGGGAGTTCCTGTTCCTGGGGGCCAACATCGACGCGGTGGCCGCGGCGGGACACATCGGCATCGGCGCCGACAGGGCCGTGAGTTTCCACAACGACAGCGTGGGCATCGCGACCAACTATGAGACCGTGGCGTGCGCCGTCTCCGCCGTGCGCAGCGCCAAGCCCCTGACGGAGCGCTGGAAGGAGAAGATCGAGCGGGACTTCCAGTCGCGGAAATAATACCCCCGGCCGCGCCTTGACTTTCCGGACAAAAGCCGTATGATAATGGCAAAAGCGAAGGGGGCGGCATCATGGAAAACGGCGCGAGAGATTTCCCGAAAAGCTGGGCGGGGGCTATGCTCCCCCGCCCGGTGGGGGAAGGGCGGCGGATAAAGCACTCCGGCGGAGGAGGCTATTCGGAAAGCTCCAGCGTGCGCCTTCAGTGGTGCAGCTGTGACACGGACGCCGCAGGAAAGCCAAAAAGGGCGCGTAAGCCCTGGGGGATAAAGCTGATTTTCCCCGATTTCCTCTTTTTCGCCGCAGGGCTGCCCTATCCGGGCCGGCGCATGCTGGCGTTTAAGAAAGAGACAAACAGCCCCTGGGCCAGGGATATATACGGCCGGGACGTGCTGGTGCTGCGGGAGAGGTTTCCCTGCTTCGACAGCGCGGATCATCTGCACGAGAAGCGGTATTTCCGCTGGGTTTTCCTCTGCCGGCACGGGCGTCTCACCTGCGTGTATCACACGGACAAGACACCGTTCGTCACCGTGACGGAGGACGTGCTTGACGTGGAGGACTGGTGCTGGCGACAGATACGGGAGCTGGCACATTTTGAGTAAAGGAGGGAGCGCTATGCGGGCGCTTGACAAGTTCAAAGGCTGCCTCATAGGCGGCGCGGCGGGTGACGCCCTGGGCTATCCGGTGGAATTTATGTCCGCCGCGGCCATTTTTCAAAAATACGGCCCGAGGGGCATCGGGTCCTACGCGCTCCGTCACGGCGTGGCGGAGATATCCGACGACACCCAGATGACTCTGTTCACCGCCGAGGGCCTGGTGACCGGCGGCGGGGACGTTGAGGCCATCCGGGCGTGCTACCGGGACTGGTACCGGACCCAGACAGAAAAGTATCCGCTGCCGGCGGGGGAGAAGCACTGTCGTCTCATGGACGTGCCGGGGCTTTTCAGCCGCCGTGCGCCGGGGAACACCTGCATGTCCGCCCTGGCGGCCGGCGGGAACGGTACCATGGAAAAGCCCCTGAACCACAGCCGGGGCTGCGGCGGCGTCATGCGGGCCGCGCCGGTGGGGCTTTATTTCCTGGACAGCGGCGTTGACCAGACCCAGATCGACCGGCTGGCGGCCCAGGCCGCGGTGCTGACCCACGGCCACGAGCTGGGGTATCTGCCCGCCGCGATGCTGGCCCATATCGTGGCCTGTGTGGCCGGGTCCGGCGACACGGTGGCCGCGGCGGTTGCCGACGCCATCGAGGCGCTGCCGACGGTCTTTCCAAAAGCCAAACACATGGGCGCGCTGCTGGCCCTTATGGAAAAGGCGGTGCAACTGTCCGGCGGGGACATGGACGACCTGACCGCCATCAGGCAGCTTGGCGAGGGCTGGGTCGGGGACGAGGCCCTGGCCATCGGCGTGTACTGCGCGGTGAAATACACCGACGATTTTGAAAAGGCCCTCGTCGCCGCCGTGAACCACGACGGGGACAGCGACTCCACCGGCTCCATCACCGGCAATATCTTGGGCGCCGCCCTGGGCTGTGACGCCATCCCGCAAAAATACCTGGACAACCTGGAGCTGCGGGACGTGATCGAAAAAACGGCGGAGGACCTGTGGCGGGTCAGCGGCCTCTCCCAGACGTAAAAAAACGCCCTCCTGCGGGAGGGCGTTTTTTACTGCGCGTTGGCGGGTAGGTGACGTTTCAGCCAGTTCTTGCGCAGGTAATAGACGATGAACACCGCCGCCGTGATGCCCCAGGTGACGGGGTAGCTGGCGGCCACCATCTCCGGCGAGCGGCGCAGGGGCACCACGCCCCATATCCACACCAGCCGCAGCACGCACACGCCAAAAATGGTGATGACCATGGGCTGGAGCGCCTCGCCCACGCCGCGGGCCGCGCCGGAGAATATCTCGATGAACACGTAGGCGGCGTAGGCCGGGGCCCACACCCGCACGAAGGCCGTGCCCAGGGCCACCACGTCGGCGTCGCCGGTGAAGATGCGCAGGATAGGTCCGGCGAAGGCGATCTCCAGCACGCTCAGCGCGCCGATGGTCCCCAGGGTCATGCCCAGGCACACCCGCGTGCCCCGCAGGACCCGGTCGTACTTGCCCGCGCCGAAGTTCTGGCCCACAAAGGTGGTCACGGAAATGCCGAAGGCACCCATGACCATCCACACGAACCCGTCCACGCGGCTGATGGCGGACCAGGCGGCCATGGCGTCGGTGCCAAAAGAGTTGACCGCCGCCTGGATGACCAGGTTGGAGACGGTGTAGAGCACCGACTGCATGCCTGTGGGCAGACCAAGACGCATGACGCGCCGGAGCATGTTGGCGTGAAAGCGTATTTTGCCCAGTTCCAGCCGGTAGCCCTCCCGGGTGCGCATGAGGATGACCATGATGAGCGCCGCGCTCACCACCTGGGACAGCACCGTGGCCAGGGCCACGCCGAACACGTCCCAGTGGAAGGCCACCACAAACAGCAGGTCCAGCACGATATTCACCACGCAGCAGGCGATGAGGATATAAAGGGGCCGCCTGGAGTCGCCCACGGCCCGCAAAATGCCGGTGCCCACGTTGTAGATGACCGTGGCCACCATGCCGCAGTAAAACACGGTGATGTAGGTCATGGCCTCGTCCATGACCTCCTCCGCCACGTCCAGGATACGCAGCGACGCTCTGGCCGTGACCAGGCCGACGACCATGATGACAAGCCCGCCGGCCAGGCTCAGGGCGATGGAGGTGTGAACCGCTTTGGACAGGCTATCATTGTCCCGTGCGCCGTAGAAGTGGGAGATGATGACCGACGCGCCCCCGGCCAGGCCGATGAAAAATCCCAGCCACAGGTTGATGACGTTGCCCGTGGCCCCAACGCCGGCCAGGGCCTGCTTGCCCACGTACTGGCCCACGATGATGGTGTCCACGGTGTTGTATAGCTGCTGGAAGAAGGAGCCGATCAGGATGGGGAAGAAAAACAGCAGCAGCTGCTTCCAGATCACGCCGTCGGTTATCTCGTTTCTCGTGGCGGTATCCAATGGCAACACCCCTTTCCCGCGCCGCACAGCCAGCATATCATAGCACAAAAACGGTTTTCGTCAACCCTTTCGCGCAAAATGTGGGCCGTGGATTTGAGGGTTGACAAACGCCCCGCCGTCGGCTATAATTTGCCGTGCTGGTCTGCTAGTGTAGCTCAGTCGGTAGAGCAGCTGATTCGTAATCAGCAGGTCGCCAGTTCGAGTCTGGCCACTAGCTCCACGTTTGCACGTCAGTTTTGGAGATTTTGCTGCGTGTGCGCAAGCGAAAAACACCCCCAATAACGGGGGTGTTTTTCATTGTTTGGACCAATTTTGCCTCATTTTGAGCCCGCGCAAAAGTCTGTGGTGCACCAATTTTTCTATGTTGGTTTGGGGCCCATTTTTGCAAAATTGGTGCACTGCACCAATTTTTACACGGAGGGCCCAGAACAAGTAGCTCTTGCACCAATTTTTACACGGCTGGGCGCAAAAGTGGTGCAGTGGACTATACCCCGCTTTCCGGACCAGGCCATTGGTGCACTGTACCCCATCTTCCGGACTAGACCCTTAGCAAGAACGAAATAATGCACACAAGTGATATAAGGCACCCAACTTCTATCGTTTTGTCGCATTTTGTTGTTCCGATGAATTCGCCTCTCATGTCCATTCCTCCTTTTTTCGTGCAACGCAAATCACCAAGCGGCAACTAGTATATCAGATTATTTATTAAAAGTAAATAATCATTGTCTATAAATGTATAAATTTTGACAGCCTCTCTTGATACAATCATAGTATCAGGAGGGGTTGCCATGCACACTGACTATCCAGAACGATATAGGGTCATGGGTCTGCGGATCGCATACTACCGCAAGAAAGCAGGCTATACGCAGGAGGCCTTTGCGGAGAAAATCGACAGAAGCTTGAACTTCCTGGCCCAGGTGGAGGGCTACAGCACCACCCGTGGGATCTCTTTAGAGACGCTTTTCAAGATATGCGACGTGCTTGATATCCAGCCTGGAAAGCTGCTGGATGACGATGATTGAGATAGACAATATGCACAAAAACAACACTGGATGCCCTTGCGGGCATCCTTGTTTTGACCTTCGGGTTTTGCCTGATCGGCTCAAAAGCCTGTTTTGTTGGGGTCAAATTGGGGTCAACCTTTTGAGCTGACATCCTGTTTTGTGCATTAAAACAACGAAAAACCGCCATTTTACGTGCGTAAAAGGCGGTTTTTATGGTGGCGGGAGGAGGATTTGAACCTCCGACCTCCGGGTTATGAGCCCGACGAGCTACCAGACTGCTCTATCCCGCGTCATTGGGACTGTCATAGTACCATACGCCGGGCGGTTTGTCAAGTTCTTTTTCTGTCGGTTCAGCTCTGCTGCCGGCGCTCGGCCTGCTCCCGGATCTTCTTTTTCCAGCAGCGGTGGCACATGGCGGTATAGGTGTCGTTGCCGCCCAGAAGGACCTGCTGGCCCTGGGTGACCACGTCACCATTTTCGTCCAGGCGGGCGTTGACAACGGCCTTGCGGCCGCAGGTGCAGATGGTCTTGATTTCCGTGATGGAGTCGGCTACTTCCATGAGCCGCCGTGCGCCGGGGAACAGGTGGGTCAAAAAGTCCGTGCGCAGGCCAAAGCACATCACCGGCACGTCCGCCTGGTCCACGATGTCCCGGAGCTGGTCGATCTGGGCGGGGGTGAAGAACTGGGCCTCGTCGGCGATGATCACGTCGCACCAGCCGGCGTCCTGGTAGAGGTCGCCGATGTTGTCCTCGGGGGCGATCACGTCGCCGGAGGCCTCCAGGCCGATGCGCGAGCGCACGGCGTCCACGCCGTCCCGGGTGTCGGTGGCGGGCTTTATCAGCCAGCAGCGCATGCCCTGTTCCTCGTAATTGAATTTGGCGATCAGGGCCTGAGCGGACTTGCTGGAGCCCATCGCGCCGTATTTAAAGTACAGTTTAGCCATTTTCTTCCTCCTGCAAATGGGCCTGGACCCGCCGTATCAGCAGCTCCACGGCCACGTCGTTGTGCCCGCCCTCGGGGATGATCACGTCCGCCCGGCGGCGGGAGGGCTCCACGTACAGCTCGTGCATGGGCTTGACCGTGGTGAGGTACTGGTTGACCACGCTCTCCAGGCTCCGGCCCCGGTCCCGCACGTCCCGGACGATCCGGCGCAGGATGCGCACGTCCGCGTCCGCGTCCACGAAGACCTTGATGTCCATGCTCTCGCAAAGCTGCTTGTCCGCCAGGATCAGTATGCCCTCCACCAGTATCACCGGCGACGGCTCCAGGTGCTGGGTCTCGGGGGCGCGGTTGTGTACGGTGTAGTCGTACACCGGGCCGTCCACCGCCTCGCCCCGGCGCAGCGCCGCCAGGTGCTGCACCAGCAGGTCCGTCTCAAAGGCGGCGGGCTCGTCGTAGTTGAGCTTGGACCGTTCCTCCATGGTCAGGTCGTCGTGGGCGCGATAGTAGTTGTCGTGGTACAGGACCGTGACATGGTCCGCAAACTGGCGCTGGAGGCGGCGGGTGATGGTGGTCTTGCCGCTGCCGGTGCCGCCGGCGATGCCGATGATGAGGATTTTTCCCATGGACGAGCCCCCTGTGTTTTCTATTATTAGTATGTATCTTACCATAAATCGGCGGCGGACGCAAGGCGCGCCGGCGGCTGGAAACCAACTGGTAATTTTGAAACAATTTGCAATTTCTGTTGCTGTTTTTTTATGGGTTTTTCCGTTGCACGGGGCAGATGGACATGCTATAATGAACGTGTACGAGGGCGTACAAAACCGAAAATCCATTTATTTTTTTAAGGAGGAACCCCATGAAAAAGATCCTTGCGCTTGTTCTGGCTCTGACGATGGTCCTGGCTCTTGGCGCCACCGCTTTCGCGGACGGCGGCATGAGCGTCGCCATGATCACCGACTACGGCGACATCACCGACCAGTCCTTCAACCAGACCACCTATGAGGCCTGCCAGGCCTATGCCGAGGCCAACGGCGTGGACTTCAAGTACTACAAGCCCGCGTCCGACTCCGACGCGGACCGTGTGTCCTCCATCGAGCAGGCCATCGACGAGGGCTACAACGTCATCGTGATGCCCGGCTACGCCTTTGCCAACGCCATCAAGGAGACGGCCGGCTCCGGCGATTATGACGACATCACCTTCATCGCGCTGGACGTGGGCGCCGGCGACCTGGGCGAGGATTTCGAGGTCCCCGCGAACCTGTACTGCGCTACTTACCAGGAAGAGCTGTGCGGCTATATGGCCGGTTATGCGGCTGTGAAGCTGGGCTACACCAAGCTGGGCTTCTGCGGCGGCATGGCTGTGCCCGCCGTCATCCGCTATGGCTACGGCTTCGTGCAGGGCGCTGACGCCGCCGCTGCCGAGCTGAACGCCGAGGTCTCCATCAACTACGCTTACGCCAACCAGTTCTTCGGCGACGCGGACATCACCGCCGCTATGGACACCTGGTACAACGGCGGCACCGAGGTCGTCTTCGCCTGCGGCGGCGGCGTGTACACCTCCGTTGCCGAGGCGGCCGCCAAGGTCGAGGGCAAGGTCATCGGCGTTGACGTGGACCAGGTCGGCATCATCGACGGCGCTTACGGCCGGGGCATGACCGTGACCTCCGCCATGAAGGGTCTGGCCGCCACCGTCAACACCATGCTGGCCTCCGTGGCCGACGGCTCCTTCGAGGGCGGCAAGATCGACACCCTGGGCCTGGTCTCCGAGACCCCCGCTGAGAACTACGTCCAGCTGGGCACCACCCAGTGGTCCGACAGCTTCACCGAGGAGGACTACAACGCGCTGGTCGCCGCGATGTTCAATGGCGACGTGACCGTCTCCAACGACACCGAGGTCGAGCCCGCCGTCACCACCGTGACCGTGGACTATCAGGGCAACATCAAGTAATTTCATCCCCCGCAACAACAGCAGACGCGGCCCCTGCCGCGTCTGCTTTTTTTAAAACAGGAACGACAAACTTTTGACACGCCGCGCTCGCTGCGTGCGGCACTGAAACAGGGAAGGAGGATGACATGGCGGAAACACCATACGCGATCGAGATGCTCAACATCACCAAGAAGTTTCCGGGCATCATCGCGAACGACAACATCACCCTGCAGCTGAAAAAGGGTGAGATACACGCTCTTCTGGGCGAGAACGGCGCCGGCAAGAGCACGCTGATGAGCGTGCTGTTCGGCCTGTATCAGCCGGAGGAGGGCGTCATCAAGAAGGACGGCCAGGTGGTCAAAATAAACGACCCCAACGACGCCAACGATTTAGGCATCGGCATGGTACACCAGCACTTCAAGCTGGTGGAGTGCTTTACCGTTCTGGACAACATCATCATGGGCGTAGAGCCCACCAAACACGGCTTTCTCCAGAAAAAGGAGGCGCGGGAAAAGGTCCTGGCCCTGTCGGAGAAATACGGCCTGCAGGTGGACCCGGACGCGCTCATCGAGGACATCACCGTGGGCATGCAGCAGCGCACGGAGATATTGAAGATGCTCTACCGGGACAACGAGATCCTGATCTTCGACGAGCCCACCGCCGTGCTGACGCCCCAGGAGATCGAGGAGCTCATGCAGATCATGAAGAATCTGGCCGCCGAGGGCAAGAGCATCCTGTTCATCTCCCACAAGCTGGCGGAGATCATGGCCGTAGCCGACCGGTGCAGCGTGCTGCGCAAGGGCAAGTACATCGGCACCGTAGAGACGAAAAACACCACCATGGAGGAGCTGTCCGCCATGATGGTGGGCCGGAACGTGAACTTCCACGTGGAAAAGGGACCCTCTAACCCCGGCGACGTGGTGCTGAACGTGAAGGGCATGACCGTGGCCAGCAAGGTCCACAAGAATAACGCCGTCAAGGACGTGTCCCTGACCGTCCGCCGGGGCGAGATCGTGTGCATTGCCGGTATCGACGGCAACGGCCAGACGGAGTTCGTCTACGGCCTGACAGGCCTGGAGCCGCTGGTCAGCGGCAGCATCGAGCTGTGCGGCCAGGACATCACCCACGCCTCTATCCGCAAGCGCTCCACCTCCGGCATGAGCCACATCCCCGAGGACCGGCACAAGCACGGTCTGGTGCTGGATTACACCCTGGAGGACAATATGGTGCTCCAGCGGTACTTTGAGCCGGAGTTCACAAGCAAGGCCGGATTTTTGAAGCGCGGCCCCATCCGCGCCTACGCCGAGAAGCTCATCGAGGAGTACGACGTGCGCTCCGGCCAGGGGCCTGTCACCATCGCCCGCAGCATGTCCGGCGGCAACCAGCAGAAGGCCATCGTGGCCCGGGAGATCGACAAGGACCCGGAGCTGCTGGTGGCGGTCC
>CANQJZ010000042.1 GCA_947624385.1 uncultured Oscillospiraceae bacterium | reverse complement strand
ATGTAACCGAGAAAGTCCTTTTCGAGACGCTCAACAGTGATCCCGAAGGTTTGCTCAAGAGCCTGCGCTGTATTATCCGCGCACTGCTTATAGAATTTAACGTATTTTTCCGTACCGAAGCGGCCGATCAGGTATCCTGTAAACGCTCCTGCGATGGGATAGGTCAGCGTGCAGTCGCATTCACGGAAATTGCCGTTTTCAAGCAGCGCGGCTACAGATGGAGCCTTTCCCTGTTCGATATACCACCGCGTCCAGGAATCATTGTCGATACCCCACCAGTAACGGTCGAAAAACATGGCAAGTCCTTCGCTGATGAAGCGCGAATTTGGTCTGCAGATGGAATAGGAAATGATATGTGCGTCTTCATGGAAGCCGATGCATTTTATCGTTTCGCTGTATACGGCAAAAACATGCTCCATACCGTCCTTACTCATAGTTGCCGGAAGCGCAAAGCCGTTGCAAGGCTCGTCATCATCTTCGTCGTGGATGATCGCGTATTGCTTTCCGACCTCTTGTGGCGTGTCGAACAAATGATAGTGGATCTTGCCCTCTGCGTCAGCATGAAGGCAGTCACTGATAAACGTGTAGCACCCTTCCTGCTTGTCAGCAATCTGATCTATTTCTCTTTCAGCCAAGCTGTTTTTCTCATAATGAAAGACATAGTGCTTTGTTGACATTTCCATACTGGCTTCACCTCCACAACTTCCGCTCTGCCTTTCCACAATAGTAACACAACCAACCTCCCCCGTCAACGCCGCCCTGCCTGCCCAAAAAAGAAAAGCCCCGATCTCTCAAGGCTTTTCCCGTATCTGTCACTCCGTCGGCTTCATCGTCGGGAACAATATCACGTCCCGTATGGAATCCACCCCGGCCAGGAGCATGACCGCCCTGTCGATGCCCATGCCCAGGCCGCCGGTAGGCGGCATGCCGTATTCCAGCGCCTCGCAGAAGTCCACGTCCATGTCGTTGGCCTCCTCGTCGCCCTTGGCCTTCAGGTCCATCTGGGCCTGGAACCGGAGCCGCTGGTCCAGGGGGTCGTTGAGCTCGGAGAAGGCGTTGCCCATCTCGCATGCGTTGATGAACACCTCGAACCGCTCCGTCAGACGGCTGTCCGTCGGACTGCGCTTGGCCAGCGGGGACACCTCCACCGGGTACATGGTGATGAACGTGGGCTGGATGAGCTTTTCCTCCACCTTCTGGTCGAAGGTCTCGTACAGGGCGTTGCCCCAGGTTTTCTCCTTGCCGTCCATGTCCACCCCGGCGGCCCTGGCGGCGGCCACGGCCCCGGCGTCATCGGATATGGCGCCGAAGTCCACGCCCGCGTATTCCTTCACCGCGTCGATCATGGTCAGCCGCCGCCAGCCGGGGGTCATGTCGATCTCGTTGCCGCCCCAGGTCAGCTGATACGTGCCCCGCAGCTCGTCGGCGGCGGTGGTCAAAATGCCCTCCACATAGTCCATCATGGTCTCGAAGTTGGCGTAGCTCTCGTACATCTCCAAAGTGGTAAACTCCGGGTTGTGCTTGGTGTCCATGCCCTCGTTGCGGAATATGCGGCCGATCTCATAGACCCGCTCCATGCCGCCCACGATGAGCCGCTTCAAATTCAGCTCCGTTGCGATACGCATGTACATGTCCAGGTCCAGGGTATTGTGGTGGGTGACGAAGGGCCGGGCCGTTGCGCCGCCTTGTATCGTCCCCAGCACCGGGGTCTCCACCTCCAGATAGCCCCGCTGGTCCAGATACCGACGGACCAGGCTGATAAACCGGCTCCGCAGCTCGAAAACCTGGCGTGACTGCTCGTTGGTGATGAGGTCCAGATACCGGCGGCGGTAGCGCTGGTCCGTGTCCGTCAGGCCGTGAAACTTCTCGGGCAGTGGCCGCAGACTTTTACTGAGCAGCGTGATCTCCTTCACGTGTACCGATATGGCCTCGGTGCGCGTCTTGAACACGAACCCGCTGGCGCCTATAACATCGCCCACGTCCCATGTCTTGACCTGGGCCAGCATCTCCGGCCCCAGCTCGTTCACGCTGACGTAAAGCTGTATCCGGCCCTTATCGTCCTGCAGGTCCATGAATCCGGCCTTGCCCTGTACGCGCTTTGCCATGATCCGTCCGGCCACCCGCACGTCTTTTTCCTCCAGGGCGTCGTAATTATCCTTTATCTCCTGAGAGAAATGGCTGCGGGCGAATTTGGTGATCTGGTACGGGTCCTGCTGCGCGTCCTGGAGCTTGAACAGCTTCTCCCGGCGCACACGCATCTCGTCGGACAGGCCCTCCGGCTCTGTCCGGTACCCCGGCGCGTATTGAAACATATCTGTGTCTTCCCTTCTTTAGAATGTGACGTTCAGTATCTCGAACTGCAGGTCCCCGGCGGGGGCCTCGATGGTGACGGTCTCGCCGATCTTATGGCCGATCAGCCCCTTGCCGAAGGGGGAGTCGTCGGAGATACGGCCGGACATAGGGTTAGCCTCCTGGCTGCCCACGATCTGGTACTCGCTCTGCTCGCCCAGCTCCACGTCCAGCACGGTGACCTTGCTGCCGATGCCGATGACGCCGGCCCTGTGGGTATGCTCCACGATCTCGGCGTTTTCCAGCAGGTTCTTATACTCGGCGATCTTGGAGTACAGCTTACCCTGCTCCGTCTTGGCCTCGTCGTACTCGCTGTTTTCGCTCAGGTCGCCGTAGCTGCGGGCCTCCTTGATAAGTTCGGAGACCTCCTTTTCGCGGACGGTCTGCATGTATTCCAGTTCCCTTTGCAGCTCCTCGTACCGCTCCCGGCTCATTTTGTACTTGTTTTCCGCCATGCCTTCTTACCTCCCGAAGTGATCTCAAGTCATAATATTATAATGAACGCCAAGTCCTCTGTCAAGCGTCCAGCAGCCCGATGGCGGCCTGGACCTGGGGATCGTCCTCCGGCTCCAGCCACCCGGTCCTGTAGAGCGTGGTCTGTTCCTCGTCCAAGCTGGCCTCCACGTCCGGCACGAGCCCCCCGGCGGCGTACAGGTCCGTCCGACCGGGTGTGAGGTAGGAGTATTTGGACAGGTGTACGGCGCTGCCGTCCCACAGGCTATAGGTCACCTGACTGCGGGCCTTGCCCGTCGTTGCCTCCCCCGCGATCTTCGCCCAGCCATAGTCCCGCAGGGCCGCGGCGAAAAACTCCGCCGCGCTGTAGCTGTCGTGGTTGACCACCACGGCCATGGGCAGCTCCACGCACGCCGCATCCGATGTCTCCACGGCCTCGCGCCCTTTCTTATCCGTGCGGATGAACAGATCCCCCTCCGGCAGCAGATGGTCCAGCAGGGCCACCATCTCCTTCACCTGCCCGCCGGGGTCGTCCCGCACGTCGAACACCAGACTGTCCACGCCCTGGTCCAGAAGCGCGTCCACCGCGTCGATGGCGGAATCCCCCGCCCCGTCATGGAAGTTGTCGATGTCCACGTAGCCGATGTGTCCGTCCAGGACCTGGTAACTCACCGGCTCCTGATAGAACGTCTGGCAGGACACCGCCACGTCCCGCCGCTCCCCGTCGGGGCTTTGTACGGTGACGAGCGCGTCTTTTCCATAGTCTGCCTGGATGAGCGCGTGCAGGTCGTCCACCGTTCCGCCCACCACGGAAACGCCGTCCACGGCCACGATCGCCTCTCCCACCGCCAGGCCAGCCTTATGGGCCGGACCGTCCTTTTCGATGGTGACGATCAAAAATCCGCCGCTCGCCTGGTCCGCCGTCACGGACACGCCGATGCCCTGATAGAGATTGGCGGAGTAGTCCTGATAGTCCGCGTAGCTGTCCGCGTCCATGTAATAGCTCCAACCGTCGTCCAAACTGGCGATGGCGCTGGCCAGCGCCGCGTCCGTCACCGCGTCCGGGTCGCTCTCGCCCACGAACTGGGTGCGGATGATACGCATCACGTGGGCGAACTTGGCCGCCCTGGCAAAGCCCCGGAACCCGCCGAAGCCCACGATGAGCACGGCAAAGGCCGCCAGGACCCCGCACAGCGCGCAGACTGCCCCGACCACGAGATTTTTGTTATACGAAGGTCCTTTCACGGTCATCCCTCAAAAAACCGGGCGACGTCGGTCGCCCGGTCCGCAGGTCATATTTTGTCATCAATAGTATCCGAAGCTCATGGGGTCCAGGGCGGTGCCGGAGGCATTGCGGACCTCGAAGTGCAGATGGGGTCCGGTGACTCTGCCGGTGGCGCCCACCAGGCCGATGACCTGTCCCTGGCTCACGCTCTGGCCGTTGACCACGGAGATGGAGGACATATGTCCATAGAGGGTAGTATATCCGTTGCCGTGGTTTATCATCACGCAGTTGCCGTAACCGCCGTTCTGTCCGGCGAAGATCACCGTGCCGCTGGCGGCGGCGTAAATGCTGGAGCCGTAGCCCGCGCCCACGTCCACGCCGTAGTGGAACGTGGCCTGGCCGGTCACCGGGTGCTTTTCCCGGGGCCCGAACCGATCGGTCAACGTCCTTGTATAGCTGGGCCACATCATCCACGTGCCGCTGGCGGATGGCGTCGTGCTGCCCGTGGTACCCGTGCTGCCGGAGCTGCCGCTGTCCGTATTGCCGGAGCTTCCGCTGTCGGCACTGCCGGTATCGCTCGAACTGCCGCTGTCGGCCGTGCCGTCGCCCACGCCCTCGCCGTCGCCGCTGTCGGGCAGACCCACGTCCGCGTTGCCGTCGCCGTCGCCCACGTTTTCATCTTCCTCGGGGGGCAGGCCCACGTTCGCGTCGGGGGGTATCGTGTCGGCGCCGGTATTGGCATCGGTATTGGTATCGGTGCCGGTATCAGTATTGGTGTTGGTATCCGTGCCGGCGTCGCCCACGCCGCCCTCGTCAACGACGGGGGGCTGGTCGGCGGGCTGGTCCACGGTGGGCTGCTGCTCCGCGGGCTGCTGCTGCACAGGCGGCTGTTCCACGGACGGCGGCTGCTGGGTCGCCCCCTGCAGGGCCGCCTGCTCCGCTGCCCGGGCCTGGGACAGCTCCTGCTCCTTCTGCACGATCAGCGACTGGACCAGCGCCTGGGTCGCGGCCTCCTGCTTCAGGATCTCCTCATAGTCCTCGCTGTCCTGCTCCATCTGCTCTATGAGCAGGCATGCCGCGGCGATATCCGCCTCCAGGCGGCTCTGCTTGGCCTGCAGCTCCGTGCGGCGGACGGCGTTTTCCTGAAACATGGTCTCCGCCTCGGATTCCAGGGCCTCGGCCTTCTCCCGGGCCGCCATATACTCGCTTTCCAGCTGCTTGTCATAGGCCATGACCTCGTTGACCAGGTCCAGCCGGGTCAACAGGTCCGCGAAGCTGGTGGCGTCGAACAGCACCGCCAGATACCCCACGTCGGAGCGCTCCTCCATGGCCCGCAGCCGGGACAGCCACAGGTTCCTCTGCCGTTCCTCCACCTGCCGGGCCTCGGCCAGGTCGTCCTGGATGGACATGGCCTTGCCGTCGATGATGTCGATCTGCTCCTGTATCACGTCCAGCTCTTCCTGGGCCAGCATATTTTTCCTGTCCAGGATGGCCTTTTTCTCCAGCGTATTGGCCTTTTCATAGTCCAGACTGTTGATCTGGGCCTGAATATCGTCCATACGGCTCTGGATATCGGTCTGCTGGCTGTTCAGCTCGTCGATCTCGTCCTGGACCTGATCGCCAGCCGCGGCGTACGCCGGGGACACGATCATCACCACGATGGAGAACACCATCAGCAGCGCCAGCGCGATACAGACGATCCGTATAAATCTCTTGCGCTTTTTCATAAGTATTCCTCAGACCTGCAAATAATTGCGGATGGCGATGGAGCTGCCGAACACGCCCACGACCAGCCCCACGCCCATGTACACGGCCATGACCGCCACGCTGATGGACCCGAAGGGTATCACGTTGATGAGCCCGCCCAGCATGGACATGATCCGGGTGGCCACCACGTCATAAACGCCCCACTCCAACAGGAACGCCAGCGCCCCGCCCAAAAGGCCCAGCACCAGCCCCTCCACCACGAAGGGGAAGCGGATGAACCAGTTGGACGCGCCCACGATCTTCATGATGGCGATCTCGTCCCGGCGGCTCAGGGTGGCCAGCTTCACCGTATTGGACATGATGAACACGCTGACGATGACCAGCACCACCACCAGTATCAAACTCACGGCGCTGATCACGTTTCGCACCGTGACGAAGCCCCGGGCCACCTGCAGGTCGGCCCGGACCTCGGCGATACCGATGATCTCGTAAAGCTGCGACTGGGTCTGCTCCGTCAGGGAGATGTCCTGCAAATAGATGATGAACCTGTCCCGGAAGGCGGTATCGGGCACGTCCTGGAACATGGACGAGTCCTCATAGCTGGCGGCCAGTTCCTCCTTGGCCTGCTGGCGGGACACGAACTGGCAGGAGCGTATATTGGATATGTACTCGATCTGGGTCTGCAAAGCTCTGGCCTGGTCCTCCGTGAAGGTCTCCTCCACGTAGGCCACCACCTGGTTCTGGCTTTCCAGGTCGTCCAGCATGGAATCCACGTTCACCGCGATCAGGGCAAAGCTGCCCATGATGACCAGGCACGCCACGATGATGGTCACCGACGCGAAGGACATGAACCCGTGGGTCAGTATGCTCTTGAACCCCTCTTTGATGAGGTAGCCTATCTTACTGGATCTCATAGCTGTAATACCCGTCCATTCCGTCGGAGATGACCTGGCCGTCCTCGATGGCGATGACCCGCTTGGAGAAGGAGTTGACCAGCTCCTTCTCGTGGGTGACCACCAGCACCGTGGTACCGATCTCGTTGTCGTTGATGCGGTCCATGAGCAGCATCAGCTCCAGACTGCGGGCCGGGTCCAGATTGCCGGTGGGCTCGTCGGCGATGAGAAGCTGGGGGCTGTTGACGATGGCTCTCGCCACCGCCGCCCGCTGCTGCTCGCCGCCGGAGACCTCCCGGGGATAGCGCTTTTCCCGTCCGGACAGGCCCACCAGGTCCAGCACGTATGGCACCCGCAGCCGTATCTCCCGGTTGGACGCGCCCACGATGTGCATGGCGAAGGCCACATTGTCGTAGATGGTCATCTCGTCGATGAGCCGGTAGTCCTGGAAGATGACGCCCAGCGTCCTGCGCATACGGGGCAGCTTCCGCCGCCGGATATGGCGCAGGTCGAAGCCGTTGACGCTCAATGTCCCGCTGTCGGCCATCACCTCGCCGGTGATGAGCTTGATGATGGAAGTCTTGCCGCTGCCGGAGGGGCCCACCAGAAAGACGAACTCGCCGTCCTCGATGGCGAAGCTCATATCGTCGATGGCCGGCACGTCCCCGCCGGGATAGGTCATGGATACGTTTTCAAATAAGACCATGGGAAAGGGGTCCTCCAAAGGATATCAGTATCGGGTGTTCTGGGAATCCAGATATTGCTTGACCATCAGCGCCACCTTGAACACGATGGCGTGGTCGAACTCCCGCAGATCGAGGCCGGTGAGCTTCTTGATCTTCTCCAGCCGGTACACAAGAGTGTTCCGGTGGACGAACAGCTTCCGGCTGGTCTCCGACACGTTCAGGTTGTTCTCGAAGAACTTGTTGATGGTGTACAGGGTCTCCTGGTCCAGGCTCTCGATGGGGCTTTTCTTGAAAACCTCGTTCAGGAACATCTCGCACAGCGTGGTAGGCAGCTGATAGATGATGCGCCCAATACCCAGACTCTCGTAGCTGACCACGGTCTGGTCGTTTTCAAACACCCGGCCCACCTCGATGGCGGTCTGGGCCTCCTTGTACCTATCGGCCAGCTCCCGCAGGTGCAGCACCGGCGAGCCGATACCCACCACGGAGTGGATGCCCATGTCCTGCTCCAGGCTGCGCTGGATCTTCTCGGCCATCCGTTCCAGCTCGCCGGTGTCGAACCCCGGCTGCAGCTCCCGGATGATGACCACGTCCGTCTCGCTCATGCTGAGCACGAAGTCCTTGTCCCGGGCGGGATACAGGCTTTGCAGGTACTCCAGCACCGCGATCTCCGCGCCCGCGTTCTGCCGCACGACGAACACGCCGCGAGGCATCTCCGCGTTGAACCCCAGCTCCTTTGCCTGGACGTACACGTCGCTGGGCAGAATATTGTCGGAGATGATGTTCTTGACGAAGGTGGTGGCGTCATGCTTGTCGTCGTAGCTGTTTTTTGCCTCCGCCAGGGCCACGGATATCAGAATACACACGCTCCTGGCCGTCTCGTCCTGGCCGTCCACGAAGGCGATGTAGGTCCCTCTGCCTCCGGCGCCGATGACGCGGCAGGTCCTTCCCGCCGCCACAAACAGGTCCGTTCCTGCCTCCTGGGCCGCCAGGTGGATCTCGCCGATGGAAAAGCCCATCAGCGTCAGATCGCTCGACGCGATCACGCTCCCCTGTTCGTCCACAACGCCGAAGCAGCGCTTGGTCGCGTCCTTCATCTGCAGGATCACGCTTTGGAAAATTCGGCTAGACATAAATCTCTACCCCCAGAGTATATACATATGGGTATTGTAAAGCATTCGCTGTCATTTTGCAATAGAAAACCCCTTGAAAATTGTAAACTTTTTCAATCGTTTCCGCAAAATGACCACAAAACCGGCCCTGACCGGCCGAATTATTATCCATTTTCATAAAAATATGGAAGTGATCTCGCTCTCCGCGAGCTTTCGTATCTCCCCGAGGCCCAGCGACCCGTCCAGCGTCAGGCCGCCGATGGCCGTCCTGCGCAGTTCCAGCACCCGCCGGCCGCATGCCGCCAGCAGGTTTTTGACCTCGTGATACTTCCCCTCCGTGACCGTCACCGCGGCCCGACACGGGTCCGCGCCGTCTATCTCCAACACCGCCGGCCGATACGCCGTCCCGTCCGCCAGCGTCACCCCGGCGGCCAACTTCTCCACGTCCGACCGCCCCAGCGCCCCGTCCACGTGTACCTCATACACCTTTTTGATCTCCGACCGCGGCGCGGTGACCCGGTGGGCGAATGCCCCGTCGTCGGTCAGCAGCAGCAGCCCGGTCACGTCCGCGTCCAGCCGTCCCACGCAAAACAGTCCCCGCGCCTGCAAATGTCTGGGCAGCAGCCCGGTCACGGCGGGCCATGCCCCGTCCTCGGTGGAGCATATGGTCCCCGCCGGCTTGTTCATCATATAGTAGACAAACTCGTCGCTGTCGATGACCCGGCCCTGTGCCGCGACACGGCTGGCCCTGTCCACCTTTTCCTCCGGGCGGCGCACCGGCGCGCCGTCCACGGTGACGACCCCGGCCATAATGACCCGCCTTGCCTCGGAGCGGGTAAACACGCCCGACCCGGCCAGAATTTTGTCCAATCGCTCCCTTGGCATACATACACCTCCCATCGGGGGAATACACTGTACCATGAAAAGATTTGTGACACCGAAGATACGGACGTTTCTGATCGTCCTGTGCGTACTGGCGTTCATCGCCGTGCTGCTGCTGGTAGGCAACGCCGCCGGCGGGGTGAAGATTTTAGCCAAAGACGTGGCCTCCACCACGGAAAAGCGGGTGGCGTTTCTGGCCGAATGTGGCTGGCAGGTGGACCCGGCCTCGGAGCAGAGCCAGCAGATACTCATCCCGGAGCGCTTCACCCCCGTGTACGAAAGCTACAACGACCTGCAGCGCCAGCAGGGGTACGACCTGAGCAAATTCTGCGGCCGGACGTGTATGATGTACACCTACACCGTGACCAACTATCAGGACCAGGAGCAGACCGTCCTGGCGGACCTGTACGTGTACAAAAACCAGATCATCGGCGGCGACATCCACTCCACCGACCTCGGCGGCTTCATGATAGGGTTGAAGTAACAAAAAATCCCCCGGTTTTAACCGGGGGATTTTGTATTTGAATGATTACTCTTCGACCTCGATGACGACGCCGGAGCCGACGGTACGGCCACCCTCACGGATAGCGAAGCGCAGGCCCTTTTCGATGGCGATCGGGGTGATGAGTTCGACCTTCATGTCCACGTTATCGCCGGGCATGCACATCTCAACGCCGTCGGGCAGGGAGATGACGCCGGTCACGTCGGTGGTACGGAAGTAGAACTGGGGACGATAGTTGTTGAAGAACGGGGTGTGACGGCCGCCCTCGTCCTTCGACAGGACGTAGACCTGGCCCACGAACTTGGTGTGGGGATGGATGCTCTTGGGAGCAGCCAGGACCTGGCCGCGGACGACGGCCTTCTTGTCGATGCCGCGCAGCAGGCAGCCCACGTTGTCGCCGGCCTCGGCGTACTCCAGGGTCTTGTGGAACATCTCGGTGCCGGTCACGACGGTCTCCTGGGTCTCCTTGATACCGACGATCTCCACCTTGTCGCCGACCTTGACCTGGCCGCGCTCCACACGGCCGGTGACCACGGTGCCACGGCCGGAGATGGTGAACACGTCCTCGATGGGCATCAGGAAGGGCTTATCGGCGGCGCGCTCGGGGGTCTTGATCCAGGTGTCGACGGCGTCCATCAGCTCCCAGATGCAGTTGTAAACGGGGGCGTGAGGATCCTTCTCGTCGGAGACCAGGCACTCCAGAGCGGAGCCCTTGATGATGGGGGTCTCGTCGCCGGGGAAGTCGTACTGGTCCAGCAGCTCGCGCACTTCCATCTCCACCAGCTCCAGCAGCTCGGGGTCGTCCACCTGGTCGCACTTGTTCAGGAACACCAGCACGTAGGGCACGTTCACCTGGCGGGCCAGCAGCAGGTGCTCACGGGTCTGCGCCATGGGGCCGTCGGAGGCAGCGATGACCAGGATGGCGCCGTCCATCTGCGCAGCGCCGGTGATCATGTTCTTGATATAGTCGGCGTGGCCCGGGCAGTCCACGTGGGCATAGTGGCGGGCCTCGGTCTGATACTCGACGTGCGCGGTGTTGATCGTGATGCCGCGGGCCTTCTCTTCGGGGGCCTTGTCGATCTGATCGTAAGCGGTATATTCGGCGGCGGTGGGGTCGGCCATGTTCAGGACCTTGGTGATCGCGGCGGTCAGGGTGGTCTTGCCGTGGTCGATGTGACCGATGGTGCCGATGTTCACATGGGGCTTGGTACGGTTGAACATTTGCTTTGCCATTGCATTGTCCTCCTAAAAAGTAGAAAAAATATAGATTACTTACTCGCGATAGAGATTATACAGTATGGGGAAAATTTTTGCAACAGTTTTATGCGTTGCGCCTTGCGCCGGTGAGCTTTTCCCGCAGATTCTGGGGCAGCTCGATATAGTGGCTGGGCTCCATGGAGTAGTTGGCGCGGCCCTGGGTCCTGCTGCGCAGGTCCGTGGCGTAGCCGAACATGCTCGCCAGGGGCACGGAGCACTCGATGATGACGGCGCCGTTTCTAAATTCCTGGCCCATCACCTGGCCCCGGCGGGAGTTGATGTCCCCGATCACGTCGCCCATGTATTCCTCGGGCGTGGTGACGGTGACCTTCATGATGGGCTCCAAAAGCGTGGGACCGGCCTTTTCGCAGGCCTCTTTAAAGGCCATGCTGCCGCAGATCTTGAAGGCCATCTCGGACGAGTCCACCTCGTGGAACTGGCCGTCCAGCACGGTGGCCTTGATATCCACCATGGGATAACCGGCCACGATGCCGCCCAGCATCGCCCCCTGGATGCCCGCGTCCACCGCGGGGATATACTCCTTGGGGATGGCGCCGCCGGTGACGGCGTTGACGAACTCATAGCCCTTGCCGGACTCGTTGGGCTCGATCATCAGCTTCACCTGGGCGAACTGGCCCTTGCCGCCGGTCTGGCGGGCGTAGCGCACGTCCACGGTGGCTGGCCTGGTGATGGTCTCCTTGTAGGACACCTGGGGCTTGCCCACGTTGGCCTCCACCCGGAACTCGCGCAGCAGCCTGTCCACGATGATCTCCAGGTGCAGCTCGCCCATACCGGCGATGATGGTCTGTCCTGTCTCCTGGTCGGTATACGCCCGGAAAGTGGGGTCCTCCTCGGCCAGCCGCGCCAGCGCGATGGTCAGCTTTTCCTCGCCGGCCTTCGTCTTGGGCTCGATGGCCACCCGGATGACCGGCTCGGGGAACTCCATGCTCTCCAGCACGATCTGGTGCTTGTCGTCGGACAGGGTGTCGCCCGTGGTGGTGTTTTTCAGCCCCACCAGCGCCACGATGTCGCCGGAATAGATGGTGTCCAGGTCCTGCCTGTGGTTGGCGTGCATCAGCAGCACCCGCGCCAGCCGCTCCCGCTTGCCCTTGGTGGAATTCATCACCGTAGAGCCTGCGGTGGCCGTGCCGGAATAGACCCGTGCAAACGTGAGCTTGCCCACGTAGGGGTCCGCCATGACCTTGAACGCCAGGGCGGAGAACGGCGCGTCGTCGCTGGCCTCCCGGGTGACCTCTTTGTCGGTCCTGGGGTCGGTCCCCTTCACCGGGGGCACGTCCAAAGGCGAGGGCAGGTAGTCCACGATGGCGTCCAACAGCTTCTGCACGCCCTTGTTGCGGTAGCTGGTACCGCAGGTGACGCACACCAGCTTGCCGCCTATGGTCCCCTCCCGCAGGGCCTTGCGGATCATATCGGAGGGGATATCCTCCCCCTCCAGATAGAGCATGGCGATGTCGTCGGAGAACATGGAAGCCGCGTCGATGAGCTTCTCCCGGTACTCGTTGGCCAGGTCCAGCATGTCGGCGGGAATATCCTCCACCTTCATGTCCTTGCCCAGGTCGTCGTAGTACACGTCGGCCTTCATCTCCACAAGGTCGATGATGCCCCGGAAGTCGGCCTCCTTGCCGATGGGGAGCTGGATAGGCACGGCGTTGCACTTGAGCCGTTCCTTCACCATGTCCACCACGTTAAAGAAGTCGGCGCCCATGATGTCCATCTTGTTCACATAGATGAGACGGGGGACGTTGTAATTATCGGCCTGCCGCCACACGGTCTCCGTCTGGGGCTCCACGCCGCCCTTGGCGCACAGCACGGTCACAGAGCCGTCCAGCACCCGCAGGGAGCGTTCCACCTCCACGGTAAAGTCCACGTGGCCCGGTGTGTCGATGATGTTGATGCGGTGGCCCCGCCAGTGGCAGGTAGTGGCGGCGCTGGTGATGGTAATGCCCCGCTCCTGCTCCTGGACCATCCAGTCCATGGTGGCGTTGCCCTCATGGACCTCGCCAAGCTTGTAGTTGACGCCGGTATAGAACAAAATGCGCTCGGTGGTAGTCGTCTTGCCGGCATCAATGTGGGCCATTATGCCGATATTTCTGGTTTTTTCAAGGGAATATTCTCTCGGCATGCGTTATACGTCCTTACTGGGGAATTAATACCGGAAGTGCGCGAAAGCCTTGTTGGACTCGGCCATCTTGTGGGTATCCTCGCGCTTTTTCACGGCTGCGCCTGTATTATTGCAGGCGTCCATGATCTCTCCGGCCAGGCGCTCCTTCATCGTCTTCTCGCCGCGCTTGCGGGCGTAACCGACGAGCCAGCGCAGACCCAGGGTCTGCCGCCGGACGGGGCGCACTTCGATAGGCACCTGATAGGTGGCGCCGCCCACGCGGCGGGCCTTGACCTCCAGGCTGGGCATGATGTTGTTCAGGGCTTCGGTGTAGGCCTCCATGGGGTCCTTACCCGTCTTTTCCTTGATGATGTCAAAGGCGGAGTACACGACCTTCTGGGCCACGCCCTTCTTGCCGTCCAGCATGATCTGGTTGACCAGCTTGGTCACCAGAACAGAATGGTAGATAGGGTCCGGCAAGATCTCTCTCTTGGGAACGTTACCTCTTCTGGGCACTTAACTTCCCTCCTTCATATAGAATGAATTCACCGGTACTCGAAAGTGTCTTTCGACTTCCGTTTGCGCCCTGACGTTCCCTATTATATATAGGAACCAACAGGGACGCTGTTGGGGATACGCTTTTACTTCTTGGGCCGCTTGGCGCCGTACTTGGAGCGGGCCTGACGGCGGCCGTCCACGCCCTGGGTATCCAGGGAGCCGCGGATGATGTGGTAACGCACGCCGGGCAGGTCCTTCACACGACCGCCGCGGATCATGACCACGGAGTGCTCCTGCAGGTTGTGGCCGATGCCGGGGATATAGGCCGTCACCTCGTAGCCGTTGGTCAGGCGCACACGGGCGATCTTCCGCAGAGCGGAGTTGGGCTTCTTCGGGGTGGAAGTACGCACCGCCGTACATACGCCGCGCTTCTGGGGGGAGCTCAGGTCGGTCTCCCGGTTCTTCAGGGTGTTCAGACCCTTCTGCATAGCGGGGGAGGTGGACTTGTAGGTCACCTTCTGACGGCCTTTGCGGACCAGCTGGTTAAAAGTAGGCATTTTGTTCTCCTTTCTTCAAAAATTACGTTTTGGGCATGGCAAACCCACGCTTTCACGCAAAATAGGATTTTAACAGAAACACCCAGCCCTGTCAAGCAAAATTCACCCTGCCCCACCAATTATTTGTGCATTTTTTCAGGCTTGTCTTTTGGGGCCCCCAAAGGGCACGCCTGCCCTTTGGGGAGAGGAGAAACAGTTCTGACCGATGGAGGAGCCCCGCTTGCGGGGCTCAGACATCCTCAGAACCGTTTCGACGACGGGACAAACCCCTCGAATATGACCGCCCCGCCCTCGGCCTCCAGCCGCTCCATCACGGCCGGGTCCCGGACGGTCCAGTACACCTCGTGTACCCCCCAGAGCTTCCGGGCCAGGGCGAGCGACGGCTCGTCCCGGTCCTGCCACCTGTAGGCCACGAAATCCGGCCGGCTCACGGCGCACACCAGCAGGTGCCGCACGGCCCAGTAGGCCGCCTTCTCGTGCAGACCCTTCCCCTGGCCCCGGAACGCGCAGCTCAGCTGCCCCCGGAACACCCCCGGCCACTTTCTCTGCAGCCGCCACAGCGCCGCCGGGCGAAAGCTCTCCACGCAGTATGTCCCCCGCCACCCCAGCAGCCGCTCCATCACCGCGTCGGTCAGGGCGGCGGCGTTATGCCGGGCGGTTTTCAGCTCCACGATCAGCGGCGCTTTGCCCTCGAACACCGCCAGCACGTCCTCCAGCAGCGGGATATTCTCCCCGGACCCCAGCAGCGGATACCCCGCCAGGTCCTCCCGCCGCAGGTCCTCGATACGCCCCGCCCTGCCGCACACACGCGTCAGCTCGCTGTCGTGTACCACCGCCAGATTCCCGTCGGCCATGAGATGTACGTCCAGCTCCGCGCCGAACCCGGCCCGGGCCGCCGCCTGGAACGCAGACAGGGAATTTTCCGGCCGGCCGTTCGCCAGGTCATGCAGCCCCCGGTGGGCGTACCTGAACCCTTCCAGCTTCTCCCACCCGGCCTGACCCCGCCTTGGCCGCACCGCCAGACACCACAGCCCCAGCGCCATCACGACCGCCGCCAGCAGCCACACCATAGGCACCCTCCTTGGAATAGAATATCCGCCCCGTGAAACGCGGGGCGGATGGGTCATGATTTTGCTTACAGCGCGTTGGTCCTTCCCACCAGGGCGGACAGGTCCACGTACTCGTCGGCCTCGGAGGCCGCCTCCTCGTCTGTCTCCACGCCCACGTTCCGGTACATTTCCAGCCCGGACCCGGCGGGGATGAGCTTGCCGATGATGACGTTCTCCTTCAGGCCCACCAGGTGGTCCACCTTGCCCTTGATGGCGGCGTCGGTGAGCACCCTTGTGGTCTCCTGGAAGGACGCGGCCGACAGGAAGCTCTCTGTGGCCAAAGACGCCTTGGTGATGCCCATGATGATCTGGGTGTAGGTGGCCTTGGTCAGGCCCTCCTCGCCCGCGTCTATCCGGGCCTGGACCGCGTCGTTGGCGCGGCGCAGCTCGTTCAGGTCCACGATGGACCCGCTGAGCAGATCGGTGTCGCCGGGTTCGTCCACCTGGACCTTCCGGAGCATCTGCCGTGCGATGACCTCGATGTGCTTGTTGTTGATGTCCACGCCCTGCTGGCGGTACACCTTCTGGACCTCCTGGACCAGATAGTTGCGCACGCCCTGGCGGCCGAACTCGTCGTCGTCCACGCCCCGGACACGGAGCACGTCGTGGGGGTTCAGCGCGCCGCGGGTCAGCTCCTGGCCCTTGTCCACGTGATCGCCCTCGGTGACCAGGATGCCGCTGGCGTAGGGGATCTGATAGACCTGCGTCTCGCCGCTGGCCTCGTTGGTGATGGTCAGCGCGCAGATGGTATTTTTCTTGGCGTCCTCCATGCTTACGATGCCGCTGATGTCCGCCAGCACGGCCACGCGCTTGGGCCGACGGGCCTCGAACAGCTCCTCCACACGGGGAAGACCCTGTGTGATATCCTCCACGTCGGAACCGGCCGCGCCGCCGGTGTGGAACGTACGCATGGTCAGCTGGGTACCGGGCTCGCCGATGGACTGGGCGGCGATGACGCCCACGGCCTCGCCGGGATCGACGGGCTTGCCCACGGCCAGGTTCATGCCGTAGCACTTGGCGCACACGCCGCTTCGCGCCTCGCAGCACATGACGGACCGGACCTTCACGCTGAACACGCCGTTGTCCTCCAGCACCTGTGCGTCGGCGGGCATGAGCATATGGTCGGTGTCGAACAGCACCTCGCCGGTGGCGGGGCTGACGATGGGCGTGGCGGGGAACCGGCCCCGGATGCTCTCGCCAAAGGTCTGGGCCGCCGCGGCGGCGTCCACCTCGTCGATACCGGCGGCTGCCAGCGCGGCCACGTCCTTCTTGCCGAAGGCCTTGTACTTGGGCACGATCACGGCCCCGGTCGCAGGGTCGGTGATGTCGTGGGGCGCGAACTTGCCGGCCAGGCTGTCCTCGTTGACCCGCGCCTTCACGATCTTGTCCAGGATGACCCTGGCGTCGTTGCCCTGGGTGGTGCCGCAGTCCCGCTCCCGGATGATCACGTCCTGGCTCACGTCCACCAGCCGCCGGGTCAGGTAACCGGAGTCGGCGGTACGCAGGGCCGTGTCGGCCAGGCCCTTGCGGGCGCCGCGGCTGGACACGAAGTATTCCAGCACGGTCAAACCCTCGCGGTAGTTGGCCTTGATGGGTATCTCCAGCGTCTTACCGGCGGTGTTGGCCACCAGGCCGCGCATACCGGCCAGCTGTCGGATCTGGTTCATGGAGCCGCGGGCGCCGGAGTTTGCCATCATATAGATGGGGTTGAACTCGTCCAAATTGTCCTGCAAAGCGCTGGTGACGGCGTTGATGGTCCTCTCCCACTCGGTCACCACCAGGCGGTAGCGCTCGTCGTTGGTGATGAAGCCCCGGCGGAACTGCTTTTCGATATAGGGCAGCTTGTCGGACTCGGTCTCGGCGATGATGCGCTTTTTCGCCTCGGGCACCACCATGTCGGAGATGGAGATGGTGATGGCACCGATGGTGGAGTACTTATAGCTCAGGGCCTTGATCTTGTCCAGCACCTCCGTGGCGATGGTGAAGCCGTGCTTGTCGATGCACCGCTGCACGATCTTGCCCAGCAGCTTTTTGTCCACCCGGAAGCCGATCTCCTGTTTAAAGGCGTTGGCCGGGTCGGACCTGTCCACGAAGCCCAGGTCCTGGGGGATGGGTTCGTTGAAGATGATACGGCCGACAGTCGTGTCCACCAGCTCCGAGCGGACGACGCCGCCTATGCGGCGGGTGAAGCGGACCCGGATGGGCGCGTGGATGCCCACGGCCTTTTCCGAATAAGCCATGATGGCCTCCGCGGGGGTGGAGAAGCACTTGCCCGCGCCCGGTTCGTCCTCCCGGATATAGGTCAGGTAATAGGAGCCGAGCACCATGTCCTGGGTGGGCACGGTGACGGGCTGGCCGTCCTGAGGCCGGAGCAGGTTGTTGGCCGACAGCATCAGGATACGGGCCTCGGCCTGGGCCTCGGCGGACAGGGGTACGTGGATAGCCATCTGGTCGCCGTCGAAGTCGGCGTTATAGGCCGTACACACCAGCGGGTGCAGCCGCAGGGCGCGGCCCTCCACCAGCAGCGGCTCGAAGGCCTGGATGCCCAGCCTGTGCAGGGTGGGAGCGCGGTTCAAGAGCACCGGGTGCTCCTTGATGACCACCTCCAGCGCGTCCCAGACCTCCGTCTTCTGCTGGTCCACCTTTTTCTTGGCGGCCTTGATATTGCTGGCCTGGCCGTCCTCCACCAGCTTTTTCATGATGAACGGGCGGAACAGCTCGATGGCCATCTCCTTGGGCACGCCGCACTGGTACAGCTTCAGGTCCGGGCCGACGACGATGACGGACCGGCCGGAGTAGTCCACGCGCTTGCCCAGCAGGTTCTGGCGGAACCGGCCCTGCTTGCCCTTGAGCATATCGGACAGGCTCTTGAGGGCCCGGGAGTTGGCGCCGGTGACGGCCCGGCCCCGGCGGCCGTTGTCGATGAGCGCGTCCACGGCCTCCTGGAGCATGCGCTTTTCGTTGCGGACGATGATGTCCGGCGCGTGCAGCTCGATGAGCCGTTTCAGGCGGTTATTCCGGTTGATGACCCGGCGGTACAGGTCGTTCAGGTCGCTTGTGGCGAACCGGCCGCCGTCCAGCTGGACCATGGGCCGCAGCTCGGGCGGTATCACCGGCAGCACGTCGATGACCATCCACTCGGGCCGGTTGCCGGACTGGCGGAACGCCTCCACCACTTCCAGGCGCTTTAAAAGCTTGGCCTTCTTCTGGCCGTTGGCGTCGGCGAGCTGCTCCCGCAGCTCCGCGGCCAGCTGTTCGCAGTCGATGTCCGCCAGCAGCTTTTTGATGGCCTCCGCGCCCATGCCGGCCTTGAAGTCGTCCTCGTACTTCTCCTTCATGTCCCGATACTCTTTCTCGGTGAGTATCTGGCACTTCTGCAGGGGGGAGA
>CANQJZ010000041.1 GCA_947624385.1 uncultured Oscillospiraceae bacterium | reverse complement strand
CCATGCGGGCGCTGGCCCGGTCCAGGGTGGCCGTGTTCGGCATCGGCGGCGTGGGCGGCTATGTGTGCGAGGCGCTGTGCCGCAGCGGCGTGGGGGCCTTTGACCTGGTGGACGACGACCGGGTGTGTCTCACGAACCTGAACCGGCAGATCCACGCCACCCGCTCCACGGTGGGCAGGCTCAAGGCGGAGGTCATGCGGGAGCGGATCTTAGAGATCAATCCCAAGGCGGACGTGCGGGTGCATACCTGCTTCTTCCTGCCCGAAAACGCCGACACGTTCTCCTTTGCTGATTACGACTACGTGGTGGACGCGGTGGACACCGTCTCGGCCAAGATCGCGCTGGTGATGCAGTGTACCCAGACGGGCACGCCCATCATCAGCTGCATGGGCGCCGGGAACAAGCTGGACCCCACCGCCTTTCGGGTATCGGACATCTACGAGACGAGGGTGGACCCCCTGGCGCGGGTCATGCGGCACGAGCTTCGCAAGCGCGGCGTGGAAAAGTTGAAGGTGGTCTGGTCCGAGGAACAGCCCATCCGGCCCATCGAGGACATGGCCATCAGCTGCCGCGCCCACTGCATCTGTCCGCCGGGCACAAAGCGCCACTGTACCGACCGCCGGGACATTCCCGGCAGCACGGCCTTTGTCCCCTCTGTGGCGGGGCTCATTATAGCGGGGGAGGTGGTCAAGGACCTGACGGCGGGAATAAGGCGGGGCGCAGAGCCATGAGCGGAGAGGCGACCATCCGGCAGCTGGACCGGGACACGCGCCCAAAGCGGGTCATCGACATCCGCGGCTGGGACAGCTTCGCCCGGGGCTCTTATCCCAGCGCAGAGAACATACCGTTGGAGGAATTTGACCCGGAGGCGTTCGCCGCCGCAAGTCCGGGTGTTCCCGTGTATCTCATGTGCCAGCGGGGCGTCCAGTCTCAGGACCTGGCTGACCAGCTGGAGGCGCTGGGGTGCGAGGCGTACAGCGTCCAGGGCGGGTATATAAGCTATCTGCGGGACAGGCTCTTCGCCCAGACGGAGGACCCGGAACTGGCGGCGGAGCGCCGGCAAAAGGCCGAGCGGAGCATCATCAAGAAGTTCAGAAAGCAGCTCTGGAGCCCCTTCACCCGGGCGCTGGGGGAATATCAGCTCATCGAGGACGGGGACAAGATCGCGGTGTGCATCTCCGGGGGCAAGGACTCCATGCTCATGGCTAAGCTCTTTCAGGAGCTGCTGCGCCATGGCAAGCAGAATTTCCAGGCTGTGTTTCTCGTCATGGACCCCGGCTATAACGAGCTGAACTACCGGGCCGTCACGGAGAACGCCAGGCTTCTGGGCGTGCCCATCCAGACCTTCCGAACGGAGATATTCGACACCGTGGCCCAGGCGGGGGGCTCGCCCTGTTACTTGTGCGCCCGGATGCGGCGTGGGTATCTGTATAGTCAAGCCCGCGATTTGGGCTGCAACAAGATCGCCCTGGGACACCACTACGACGACGTGATCGAGACCATCCTCATGGGGATGCTCTACGGCGGGCAGATCCAGACCATGATGCCAAAGCTGCACAGCACCAACTTTCCGGGCATGGAGCTTATCCGGCCTCTGTATTTGGTCCGGGAGGCGGACATCATCCGCTGGAGGGACTATAACGACCTGCACTTCATCCAGTGCGCCTGTCGGCTGACGGAGAGCTGCGCCTCCTGCGGCGGCACGGAGCAGGGCTCCAAGCGAGCCCAGGTGAAGCAGCTCATCCGGCGTATCGCCGCCCAGGACCCGGTAGTAGAGAAGAACATCTTTCGCAGCGTGGAGAACGTGAACCTGAACACCGTCATCGCCTACAAGAAGGACGGCGTGAAGCACCATTTCCTGGACGCCTACGATGGTGCGGAGCAAAGGTCATAACTAAGGAGAAACACCCATGAAAAGAAATCTGACCTTGACACTTGCGGCTATGGCGCTCGCAGCGCTTCTGACTGCCTGCGGCAGCGGCTCGGCCAAGTCCGGGACCGCCTCGGACGAGCTGACGATCCCGCTGGACAGTCTGAGCGACCAGCCCAGCTTCATCGACTGGGAGCAGGATGGCACGCCGATGCAGCTGATCGTGCTGCTGGACGGCGACCAGGTGCGGTTGGCGTACAACACCTGCCAGTCCTGCGCCGGTTCGCCCTACGCCTACTTCGAGTACGCAGACGGTCTGCTGACCTGCCAGAACTGCGGCAACCAGTTCGGCCTGGATTCGGTGGGCGCGGTGGTCGGCGGCTGCAATCCCCTGCCCGTGGGCGAGGCGTCCGTGGAGGACGGCAGCGTGGTGATCCCCGCCTCCGAGCTTAAGACCAACGCCTCCGCCTTCGCCAACTGGAGAAAATTCTCATGAGCGCGATCCGCAGGACCTGGCGCGTGGAGGGGATGCACTGCCCGCACTGCGAGACGGCGGTGCGCCGCGCCCTGGCGGGGGCGGCGGGGCTGGCCCAGGTCGATGTGAGTTTCCAAAAGGGAACGCTGACGGCGCTGTGGGACGCGGCGCTGCTGCCAGAGACGGAGATCGACGAGCGCCTGCGGGAGGCGGGCTACGGCCTGGTCCGCGGGTCAAAGTCCGCGGGATGGGCGCGGGACGTGCTGCGGCTGGTTTTGGCGCTGGCGGCTGCGGGGCTTTTTTACCTGCTGCTCACGCGCACAGCTGTGGCCGACTGGGTGCGCGCATTTCCAACGGCGCGTGCGGGCATGGGCCTGGGCGCGCTGTTTGCCGTGGGGCTTGCCACGTCGCTGAACTGCGTGGCGATGTGCGGCGGCATCGACCTGGCCCAGAGCGCGGCCTCGGCCCAGCGCGGCGTAAGGCCGGTGCGGGCGAATCTTCTCTATAATCTGGGCCGCCTGTGCTCCTACACGCTGATCGGCGGCGTCGTGGGCGCGCTGGGCACGGCGCTCGGCATCACCAATACGGCGAAGGCGGCCATACAGATCTTCGCGGCGGCGTTCATGCTGCTGATGGCGCTGAACCTGCTGGGCGGCTTCGCCTGGCTGCGTAAGCTCCCGCTCCGTCTGCCGGAAGCTTTGAGTACACGGCTGGCGGCCCGCTTTGCCGGGAAGTCCTCCTTTGCCGTGGGCCTGGCGAACGGCCTGATGCCCTGCGGCCCCTTGCAGACGATGCAGGTCTGCGCACTCTCCGCGGGCAGCTGGTGGCGGGGCGCCGCGTCCATGTTCTGCTTCTGCCTGGGCACGATCCCGCTGATGCTGGGCGTGGGACTGCTGAGCGGCAAGCTGAACAGGCGCTTCGCCGCGCCCATGCGCTATGCCTCCGCCGCGCTGGTGCTGGCCATGGGCGTGAGCGCGCTGGCAAATGGGTTGGCACTGGCGGGCGCGGGAGCGCCGGCTGCAAAGCCAGCGGGCGAGGCTGGCGTGGCGGTCGTGCAGGACGGGGTGCAGTACGTCCGCTCCGAACTGGACTACGGCGGCTATCCTGTCATCACCGTGCGGGCCGGCATCCCTGTGGAGTGGACGCTCCACGCCGAGGAAGACCGCATCAACAGCTGCAACCATGAGCTATACATCCCCAAATTCGACCTCAGCGTCACGCTGGTACCAGGCGACAACCTGATCCGCTTTACCCCGGACGCGGCGGGCGCCATCCCCTATACCTGCTGGATGGGCATGATCCGCAGCACGATATATGTGAACTAAAGGAGCGACAGCCATTCCCGCTGTCGCTCCTGTCATAGTATCTTGTTCCTTAATACGATTTCCCTATTATCGTTGGCTCAAGCTCTTTTACGTGTGTGTACTCCATAACAATACCCCCTGTCGTAGTCATTATCCTACTACAGGGGGCTTTTGTCTGCTGTCCACTTCTTATGGGGCTGTACAGACGAGGGGGCCATAATTTAAATCTTCTTCCTCTTAGCCCCCCGCTGACGAGGGAGATGGCATGGCGGTGACCTGACCGTCCCGGAGGGAGACCTGCACATGTCCGCCGGGAGCGAGGGCGCCGGACAGGAGCATCTCCGCCAGAGGGTCCTCCACCAGCCGACGGACGCACCGGCGCAGCGGCCTTGCGCCGTAGGCCGGGTCGTAGCCCTGCTGGGCCAGGGCGTCCAGGGCCTCGTCCGTCACGTCCAGGGCTATATTCTTCCCCCGCAGGCGCTCCCGCACCCGGTCCAGCATCCCTTGGGCGATGCGCCGTATCTGCTCTTGCTCCAGGGGCCGGAACACCACGATGGCGTCCACCCGGTTCAGAAGCTCCGGCCGGAACACCTGCTTTGCCTCGGCCATCACCCGCTCCCTGAGCGCGTCGTATCGGACGCGGGCCGTATCGGACGCGCCGGAAAAGCCCAGGGGCTGACCGCCGCCGGCGATGCTCCTGGCGCCCACGTTGGAGGTCATGACGATGACCGTATTGCGAAAATCCGTCCTGCGGGAGCGGGAATCGGTGAGCACGCCGTCCTCCAGTATTTGCAGCAGCAGGCCCCACACGTCCTCGTGGGCCTTTTCCATCTCGTCGAACAGCACCACGCTCCAGGGCCGCTGGCGGACACGATCGGTCAGGTACCCGCCCTCGTCGTGGCCCACGTAACCAGGCGGCGCGCCGATGAGACGGCTCACGGCGTGCTTTTCCATATACTCAGACATGTCCACACGGATGACGGCCTTCTCGTCGCCGTAGACTGCCTCCGCCAGGGCGCGGCACAGTTCCGTCTTGCCCACGCCTGTGGGGCCCAGAAACAGAAAGCTGCCCACGGGCCGGCAGGGGTCCGCCAGGCCAACCCGGCCCAGGCGTATGGCGCGGCACACGGCGCTGACCGCCTCGTCCTGGCCGATGAGCCGCCTATGAATGACCTCTTCCAGGTGGGCCAGGCGCTCGCTCTCCTCCTTCGTCAGGCTCTCCACGGGAATGCCCGTCCAGCCGGACACGACAGCCGCCACGTCCTCCGGTCCCACCGGCCGGCTCCTGTCCCCCGCCTGCGCCGTCCAGGCCTTCCTGGCCTGGTCCAGCGCCGCCCGCTGGCGCAGTTCCTCGTCCCGGATGGACGCGGCCCCCTCGAAATCCTGGCTGCGGACCGCCTGCTCCTTGGCCTGACGCAGGGCCTCCACCTGCTCCGCCGCCGCCTTCAGGCTGTCCGGCTCCCGAAAGCCCGTCATGCGTACCCGGCTGCCCGCCTCGTCAATGAGGTCGATGGCCTTGTCAGGCAGGTAACGGTCCGGGATGTACCGGACCGACAGGTCCACCGCCGCCCGGATGGCCTCGTCGGTGATCACCAGATGGTGGTGGTTTTCGTACCGGTCCCGCAGGCCGGTCAATATGCGCACGCTCTCTTCACGGGTGGGCTCCGGGACCGTCACCGGCTGGAACCGGCGCTCCAGCGCCGGGTCCTTTTCGATGTGGGAGCGGTATTCCTCCACCGTGGTAGCGCCGACGATCTGGATGAGCCCCCGGCCCAGAGCGGGCTTTAAGATATTGGCCGCGTCGATGGCCCCTTCGGCGGCTCCCGCGCCCACGATGGTGTGCATCTCGTCCACGAACAGTATCACGTCCCCGGCGCGGCTCACCTCCCGGATGACCGCCTTCATGCGGTCCTCAAAGTCGCCCCGGTACTTGGTCCCCGCCAGCATGGAGGGGATGTCCAGGGATACGACCCGCTTACGCCGCAGGTGCTCCGGCACATCCCCCGACGCCACCCGCCGGGCCAGCGCCTCCGCCACCGCCGTCTTGCCCACCCCCGGCTCGCCGATCAGGATGGGGTTATTTTTCGTCCGGCGGGAGAGGATCTGAATGACCCGCTCCAGTTCCCGCTCCCGGCCGACTACAGGGTCCAGCTGGCCGCGGGTCGCCAGGTCCGTAAGGTCCCGGCTGAACTGGTCCAGCGTCTTGGTGTCGCTGCGCCGAACGGTAGACCGGGCGGGGCTTTCCTCCGGCCGGGCTCGGTACTCAGGGCGGTCAAAGATGTCCATCACGTCCGTGTAGAGCCGGTTGGGATCGATGCCCGCGCCCTGCACGGCCCTTGTCCCGGCGCAGTCCGCCTGGCGTAAAATGCCCATGAGAATATGCTCCGTGCCCACGAAATTGTGGCCCAGCCGCGCCGCGTCCGTACAGGCGAGCTCGATGGTCCTTTTCGCCTTGGGCGTAAGGCCCTGGGCCGGCGCTCCCGGCGCGCCGCGGCCCACCGCGCTGGTGACAAGCTCCGTCACCACCGGTTCCTCCAATCCCGCCCGACGCAGCACCCGACAGGCCAGACCCTCCCCCTCCCGCATCAGCCCCAGCAGCAGGTGCTCCGTGCCCACATAGCTGTGGCCCAGCCGACGGCTGGCCTCGTAGGCGCTCTCGATGGCCTTCTGCGCCCGCAGGGTGAAGCGCTCCGTGTTCTTCATGTCATCGCCTCCCGTCAGATTATAGCCGTCCTGTCTGGAAGTAAAGCGTGTTATTTTGTCAGTTCGCTTTATTTTGGCAACTTTCAAAAAAGTGTTGAATCTTGCGGCTCTTTATGATAGTATGTGGGCGTACATAAAAAACGGAGGTAAGTATCATGGCTTATAAGATCTCTGACGCTTGCATCAGCTGCGGCTCCTGCGCCGATCAGTGCCCTGTCCAGGCCATCAGCGAGGGTGACGCCCACTATGTCATCGACGCCGACAAGTGCATCAGCTGCGGCTCCTGCGCCGATCAGTGCCCCATGAGCGCCATCGCCGAGGCTTGATCTGAGCGAAGGCAAGGCAACGAGCGGGCGGTATGCGCAAAGCATACCGCCCGTTGTCTGTTTTTGGAGGAACGCATGAAACGACTGTGGTCCGGCGGGCCGGTCTACGCCGACGACCCCGCCTTCAAGATCACCACCGATTCCGTGCTGCTGGCCGCGTTCGCGGGGGATAAGCCCTTCCGCCGGTGCATGGACCTGGGCTGCGGCGGCGGGCTTCTGAGCGTGCTGCTGCACGAGAAATGCCCCGACGGCGTATTTGACAGCGTGGACATACGCGCCGACGCCGTGGACGTGTGCCGGGAAAATTACGCCGCCAACGGCATCGGCGGGGACGTGCTGTGCGCCGACATGCGCCAGTACCGCACACTGGGCGAGCCAGGGGCATACGACCTGGTGGTGTGCAATCCCCCCTATTATTACGCGGGCAAGCCCTCCCCGGACCCGGACCGGGCCGCCGCCAGGGACGAGGCCCTCTCCCCCGCCCAATTCTCCGGCGCGGCCAGCTATCTCTTGCGCCGGGGCGGGACGTTCTGCCTGGTCCATAAGCCGGAGTGCCTCACGGACATCTTCGCCGCCATGCGCCTGGCGGACATCGAGCCCAAGCGCATGCGTCTGGTGACCCATAAGGCGGACAGCGCGCCGTCGCTGGTGCTGATCGCGGGCCGTCGCGGCGGCCGTCCCGGCCTCGCCGTGGGACCGAACCTCATATTGGCGGGGGCTGACGGCAAGCCGACGGAGGAGGTACGGGGGATATACCATATGAGATGAAGGAAAGCGCGGCGTTATCATCGCCGCGCAATTTGTAAAAATCCCTTGCAATTGACGGGATTAGGCACTATAATGGACAAAACGGGATAACAAGGGCGGGACATGAGGCGCTGCAACACCTCATGCCCCTATGCAGGAGTAGCGGCTCCCACACAGCAGTAATCTGCGCCAGCCCCATTATAACCGTTCGCCCTCGGATTTACAAGGGCGAGGCGGGGGTAGTGGGTCTGGGTCATCGTATGACGGTGTAGGGATATCTCCCTGCGCCGCCTTTTGTTATCCCGGCGGAAGGGCCACGGGGCGGGGGTACGCTCCCGCTCCCGGCCTGACTGTCGGGAAACAAGCGCCGACCCACGCCGGCGCAGATCATGCTGTGGAGGTAGAAAAAGTGGCCCTGATTGGCATGAAGCGTGTGCTGGATTCTACCAGCGAGAACTTTGTAACGGATTTTGGCATCCGGTTTCGGCAAAAAGCGTTCAAGCATATTCAAAAGCTGCTGACGCCTTCCATCGGGAAGAAGATCGTTGTGGAGCACTATCCGGAACTGGAAAAGGACACGCCGTATATCTTCGCGTCCAATCACTGGTTTTTGGAAGATTTCATGATCTCGCTGGCTTCGCTGGACAGAGACGTGTTTTCTCTGTTCGGTTCCACGAACCAGATCGAGAGCCATCCGGTCATTTCATTTTTGACCTGGCTGCCCGGCATGGTGTACGTAGACAGAACCAATAAGGAAAAGCGTCGGGACTCCATGAACAAAATGATACGACTGCTGAAAAGCGGCGCCAGCGTCTTTTTGTGCCCGGAGGGCGCTTACAACAACACGGAAAACCTGCTCTGTCTGCCGCTGTTCGCAAGCCCCTATATGCTCAACCAGGCTACCGGCGCGAAGGTCGTGCCTATCGCGGCGTACAGTCTGCCGGAACTGGATACGATCTATGGCAACTACGGTGAGCCTATGGACTTCACCGGTATGCAACGGGACGAGGCTATGGAGCTTTTGCGGGACACTCTCGCCACGATGCACTATGAGCAGATCGAAAAATACGGCGGCGTCCTGAAGCGCAGCGATTTGGAAGGCCGGGACTACCGCACGGACTTTATGATGCAGCGCCGTGCGGAGTACATGAAGATGCACTTCACCCGCGATGTGTGGGACGAGGAATTGCCCACTTATCACGACCGCAGCATCACAGAGCCGCAGACTGTCCGGGAAGAACTGAGCCACGTGAAGGTCACACCGGCCAACGCCCACATTCTCGCCCCCATCCTGGTCCGGCACGAAGAAGATGTGAAATATGACTTTGTGCGCTTTATGCACGAAACGTGGGACAAAAAGCTTCCGGGCGACCCAGAGAAGTGGTAAGGCATATAGCACACAACACCCGGGAGGCAAGGCCGTCCCGGGTGCTTGATTTTCCTTGCAATTTGGCGATAATGATAGTATGATGAAACCGAAAGGAGGGAGTGCCTTGGTATACACAGTCCATGAACTGCGGGACATCGTGACGCCTATCGCGGTGAAGTACGGGCTGAAAGGCGTGTCCCTTTTCGGCTCCTACGCCCGTGGCACCGCGTCGGAGGACAGCGACGTTGACCTCATCATCGACACGACGGGCACGTCCATCCGCTCTCTGCTCCAGGTCGCCGGTATCCACGAAGAGCTGGAGCGAACGCTGCGCAAGAGCGTGGACCTGCTCACCGTGAGCGCCCTGACCCAAAGACAGCAAATGCCCAGCGAGGCCCGGTTCCGGGAAAACGTGATGCGGGAAAGGAAGGAATTGTATGTTGTCGCCTGATCTGCAAAGGCTGGAACACATTCGAGATTACTGCGACGAGATACAAAGGACCATCGCCCGGTATGGCGCGTCGTTCGACGTATTTGACCGCGACCCGGATTACCAGCGCTCCATTTCATTTTGTATTCTGCAAATAGGAGAATTGGGCGGCAGGCTTTCCCCCGAGTTTCGGGAAGCTACCGCCGACCGTATCCAGTGGGGACCGATCAAGAGCATGCGCAACCTGGTGGCCCACAGCTACGGCAGTATGAGCCGGGACATCATCTGGGAGACCGCCGTGACGGATATTCCCGTGCTGCGGGCGTTCTGCGCGGAACAACTCGAAAAATAAGTACAAATAACCCGTCAGGGACAGGCGCTTGCCTGTCCCTGATTCTTTATTCTTCTTTTACAAACCCCTCCAACGCCGCGAGCTCGTCTGCCAGGGGAAGATGGCGGCGCTGGACACACGCGTCCAGGTCCACGGCGGCGTAGACCGTCTCGTCAAAGGCCGGGTGGGCGGCGCGGTACTCGTCCAGGGTCAGGTCCTCCAGGGGCTTGCCCCGATGGACCAATCCCGCCGCCACGGCGTAAGCCTCCCGGAAGGGCACGCCGTGCTCCACCAGCCAGTCGGCACAGTCCGTGGCGTTGATGAACCCGGCCCCCGCCGCACGGCGCATGGCCTCTGGATGGGGCTGCATGCCCTCCACCATGGGCGCCAGCACGGAAAGGCACAGCGCGGCCGTGTCCAGGCCGTCGAACAGCGCCTGCTTGTCCTCCTGCATGTCCTTGTTGTAGGCCAGGGGCAGACCCTTCAGCACCGCGAGCATGCCCATCAAGTCCCCGTAGACCCGGCCGGTCTTGCCCCGAATGAGCTCCGCCATATCGGGGTTTTTCTTCTGGGGCATGATGGATGAGCCGGTGACGAACCCCTCAGGCAGCGTCACGAACCCGAATTCCAGGCTGGACCAGAGCACCAGTTCCTCCGCCATACGGCTCAGGTGGGCCATTAAGAGGCTCAGCGCCGCCAGCGTCTCCACGCAGAAGTCCCGGTCGGACACCGCGTCCAGGCTGTTGAGGCAGGGGACCTCAAAACCCAGGGCAGCTGCGGTGGCGTTTCTATCGATGGGGAAGGTGGTCCCCGCCAGGGCGCACGCGCCCAGAGGGCACTGGTTCAGGCGCTTTCTCGCATCTGAAAGCCGTCCCGCGTCGCGCATGAGCATCATGCCCCAGGCGGCCAGATAGTGCCCGAATGTCACCGGCTGGGCCCGCTGCAGGTGGGTGTACCCCGGCATGACCGCGTCCGCATACTGCGCCGCCTTGTGCTGGATGGCCCCCACCGCCTGCCGGATAAGGCCCAGCAGGGCGTCGATCTGCCCACGGGTGTAGAGCCGCAGGTCCGTGGCAACTTGATCGTTCCGGCTGCGGGCGGTGTGCAGGCGCTTGCCGGCGTCGCCAATGCGGGCGGTCAGCTCCATCTCCACAAAGGTGTGAATGTCCTCCGCCGTCATGTCGATGACCAGAGCGCCGCTTTCCAGGTCCGCACGAATGCCCTCCAGGCCCGCCTTTATGGCCGCGCCGTCGGTCTGGGAGATGATGCCTTGGGCCGTCAGCATGGCCGCGTGGGCCAGTGACCCGGCGATGTCCTCCCGCCACATGCGGCTGTCCGTGCCGATGGAGGAATTGAGGGCCTTCGCCGCCTCGGCGATCGCCCCGCCCCAGAGATTGTTCATAAGCGTTTCTCCTGTGTGTCGCAATATGGGTATCTTACCTTACCGGAAAGTGAATAGCAATAGGTTTATGCAGAAAATCGATGAATATTTTCAGATCGACCCGCGCCGCAACCTATCTCACCCCGCCAGACGCGCCCAATTTGCAAACGGCGCTTGTAATGGGGCTCTGGGCGTGATATACTGACCTTGCCACACAAACTTAATAATCAATGCCGATAGTGGGCACATTTACCTTTTGGTAAAAACGTGTCTCCACTTCTGTGTTCCGCTATGGGCATTGATAAGTTTGTGTGGCAACAAACGGAGACTGCGTTTTTCGTGCGCGGCTCCGGCTGCGCACTTTTTTGTTGTCGAAAAGTGCGCGGTAGAAAAGAGATGGGAGGGGATAAAAAATGAAGGCAACGGCTCAAAAGAAGATACAGAGTATATCAATTGGAGGTAAAGAAAGCGACGCTGAACTCATCGAAAAAATACTGTCGTACATGAGCGAAAAGAATATCCGGTATGCCTCAGACGCTGTGCGCAAGCTGTGCGAGGATGCGCTTGCGTTCAAAGAAGCTGTAAAATGAAGGAGAAAGAAATGAAGAAACTCATTGCTTTACTAACGGTATTGTGTCTGTCGCTGACATGTTGCGCCTGTGGCGGTATTGGAAAGGCACCCGCAAACGAACTCCGGCAACAGGAGACAACGCTGTCGGCAGGCGGAAATCACACGGTGGGTCTGCTGTCTAATGGAAGAGTGGTAGCAGTAGGCGATAAAAGTTACGGCCAACGCAACATAAACGACTGGACGGACATCACAGCCATATCCACAGGCACAAATCACAACGTAGGTCTGCGGTCCGACGGCACAGTGCTGGCCGTGGGATCTGACGAATATCGGATGAATGGCATAAGTCGTGAAGTTTACCAATGCGATGTGAGTGATTGGACGGACATCGTTGCCATATCCGCAGGCAACTACCATACGGTGGGTCTGCGGTCCGACGGTACTGTGGTGGCCGTAGGGTTGAATGATGACGGCCAATGTGATGTGAGTGATTGGACAGACATCGTTGCCATTTCCGCTGGGTCGCGTTGTACAGCGGGCCTGCGGTCTGACGGCACGGTGGTGACTACCGACCCTTCTTACTACGATGTATCTGATTGGACGGACCTCAAGCTGCCATAAGAGGCAAAACACAGCAAGACCGGGACGCATACGCGCCCCGGTTTTCTGTTTCGTTTCACATCTCTTCCAGCAAAATATCCGCTATTCGTTTACTTGCGCCGCCGTCGCCGTAGGCGGGTACGGCGTGGGCCATCTTGGCGTAGGCAGACGGGTCGTCCAGAAGCTTGGAAAGCGCCCGGTACACGTTTTCCCCGTCCGTGCCCACCACCCGCAGCGTCCCGGCGGCCACGCCTTCGGGCCGCTCCGTGGCGTCACGGGCCACCAGCACCGGCTTTCCCAGACTGGCCGCTTCCTCCTGCACGCCGCCGGAGTCCGTGACGATCAAAAAGCTCCGGGCCAGCACGTTGTGAAAGTCCGCCAGGGCCACGGGCTCCGTGAGCAGCACCCGCTCGCAGTCGGCCAGCACCGCCTGGGCCGTCCGGCGCACCGCCGGGTTGGGGTGCATGGGGTAGACCGCCTTCACGTCCGGCCGCTCCTCCACCGCCCGGCGGACGGCCCGCAGCACCCGCTCCATGGGCGGGCCAAGATTTTCCCGCCGGTGGGCCGTGACCAACAGCAGGCGGTCGGACCCGGCCCAGGCCAATATGTGGTTTACATAATTATCCTGCACCGTGGTCCGCAGGGCGTCGATGACCGTGTTGCCGGTGACAAATATGCGCGACCGGTCCACGCCCTCCCGGAGAAGATTGTCCCGCGCCTGTCCCGTAGGGGCGAAGTGCCAGCGGGCCATCAGCGTCACCGCCCGGCGGTATAATTCCTCCGGCCAGGGCCGGGTCATGTCAAAGGTCCGAAGGCCCGCCTCCACGTGGCCAACGGGCACGTGGGCGTAAAAGCACGCCAAAGCCCCGGCAAAGGTGGTGGCGGTGTCTCCCTGGACGAGGGCCAGGTCCGGTTTTGTCCGGGCCAGGACATCCCGCAGGCCCGCCAGCAGCGCCGCCGTCAGGCCGGAGAGGTCCTCCGGCGCGTGCTCCGGCAGGTCCAGGGTCTCGTCCGGCGTCACGTGAAAGGCATCCAGCACCGGGGGTAATATCTCGCGGTGCTGGTTCGTGACGCACACAAGCGTTTGCACGTCCTGCCGGCGCCGCAGCTCCAGCGCCAGAGGGCACATCTTCACCGCCTCCGGGCGGGTGCCGAAAATCAGCAGTATCTTTTTCATGCCCCACCGCCTCTGTGAAAGAGCCGTGCCAGGTTCCAGCGCACGCCCCGCCAGAAGCTGCCGTCGCCCCGGCGGGCGAAGTTGATGGCGTTGGCAAGCTTGGTCCCCAGGGCCTGGCCGAAGAGCTTTTTGCACCGGAGTTTGGTCCGCCGCTCCCGCTGCTGGCGCTCGTCGAACCAGGAGGCGTCGTAGTGGTGGATGGACACCGTGCGTGCTGTACGCCGAAGTCTGCCGGTCTCAAAGCCCATGGGGCACAGCACGTCGGAGGCGTAGACCATCACGCCGGGCAGGCGCTGGTCCCTGTCTTCCCGGACAAGGCCAAGCGCGCACAGCGCGGCGGTGGCGTACCCCGGCGAGGGCAGCAGGTTCAGACTGCCGTCGGGGTTCAGGAAGTCAACCCCGTCGTATGCGTCCCGCATCCGCCGGAGCACATCGCTGCCGGCCACGGCGCCAAAGCCCAGCCCCGGCGCCACCGACGGCGTGCGGCTCTCCGGGGCCTCAAAGCCCATGAAGCACTCGTTGTCCAGCAGCTCGTCCAGGCTCCGGACCATCTCCACGTCCGTGTCCAGGTAAATGCCGCCCTGTTCCAGAACGATGTCCAGCCGGGCGTAATCGGGCACAAAGCCCCACTTTTTCGCCTGATACGCCTGGCGCATATACGCATTTTTTGTGAAGTCGTAGTTGCCCTCGTTCCACTCCCGGAGTTCGTAGTCCGGGCAATACTTCCGCCAGCTTTCGATGCAGCGGAGCACGGAGGCGGGCTTTTCTCCCCCGCCCACCCAGCAGTAATGAATGATCTTCGGTATCATCGTCTGTTCACCCGTGCGTGTATTTTTTCCGCGAACATGGCCCGTTCCTCCCGGCGCAGCATCACAAAGAAATTCACCGCCAGCGCCGCGCACGCCGTGAGCGCGCATGCCAGGATGAGCGTCGGCCAGGTGTCGGCCGCGATGAACTGCCGCAGGCCAAAGGCGATGGCCGTGGTGACGGCCAGGGACAGCAGGTTTTTGCATATGGGCCCGTAAAAGGTCCCCGGCCCCAGGCCCAGGCACTTGGCCCCATAGAGAGGCAGGAACGTGGCGGAACGGATAAGGCCCACCGCGCAGCTCACGCCCACGATGATATACATCTTCTGCGTGTCCGTGGAGGCAACGCCCAGCAGCGCGAACACCGCGCTCAGGGACACCACGGCGTTCATGATGAGGAAAAGGGAGGACTGCTTGATCTTGTTGGTGACGGTGAAGATGTTCCAAAGCGGTTCCAGAGGCAGGGACAGCGGGTAGGGCAGGATGGACACCGCGCACAGCCCCGCCAGCAGCGCCGCATTTTCTCCCGGCACCCACAGGGCGAAAAAGGACCGGCCGAACGCCAGCAGACAGGCTACCGGGATGCACGCGAACATGCCCAGCAGCTTCACGGCAAAAAGAAGCTCCGAGCGCATGCCCTGGGTGTCGTTGCGGGCGTAGCTGATGTTGAGCTGGGGCATGAACACCCCCGCCAGCATGCCGAACGCCGCCAGGATAAGCGCCGGCAGATTCTTCGCGACGGACACCACGCCCATGGCCGACGCGCCCACCACCAGGTTCGTAAGCAGCAGGTCCAGCTCGTTGGACAGTATCTCGCTGATACGGGTGACGCTGTTCCACACGCCGGAGGCCAGCAGCTCCCGCAGCCGGTCCCAGCGGAAGTATTGCCGGCTGATGCGCACCTCCGGCAGGAGCATATGGGTGTAGTGGACGTTGGCAGCGGTGCGGTAGGCCACGCACGCGACCGCGGCCACGCCCAGGTAGTACACGTGGGGCCGCAGAAAAACGAACGCCGCCAGCACCAGCCCCGCCCGCAGCAGGTCCGACTCGATGCTCCGCCGGGAGGACAGGTCCAGCCGGTTTTTCACATAGGTGGCGCTGCCGAACACCGACGTGGCCACCCCCACCAGCGCCTCGAAAAAGAGAAGCGCCCATAAGATCTGCACGTCCGTCACGATGGCCGCCGGCACGTCCAGGAGCCGGTCCAGAAACAGCACCACCAGCACCGCCGGCACCGTCAGCACTGCGGCGATGATGAAGTTCGCGATGACCAGCGAGGAAAAGTACTGGTTGGCGGTGTCGAACTGCTCCCGGTGGATGCTGATGGTGATGAACCGGGCGGCCATGGAGTTCAGGGCCGTGACCAATATTTGGGCGTAGCTGATGAAGTTGTTGGCAAGGCCCACGAAGCCGTAGGTCTCCCGGCCCAGCTTTTCCACGATGAAGGGCGTGAGAAAGAAGCTGACGGCCACGTTCACGGCGAAGGAGACGATTTGCGCCGCCATATTGACCGCCAGGCGCTTGCCCTTGGATGCTGACCCGTTCATGGGTCGTCCTCCCCCTCTCTCCCGCGACCGGCCAGCCGGGACGACAAGCGGACAAACCGGGCCGGCAGCAGCGCTCCGCCGGGCTTTCCCCGGCGCAGTAAAGCCGCCGACACCCGCTTCACCCAGGGGGCCAGCACGTGCCGGTATGCGTACACGTCCACCGCGCCCAGCATTTGCCACAAAATGCCATAGGTCCGCTCAAGCGCCGCGTCCGCCAGGGCGCTCAGCCCCCGGTCCCGGTAAAAATCAAACCGCTCCCAGTACGCCTCCACCGCGTCCAGCCGCCGTATCGTGATGGGCGCGTTCGTGATGCTGCCAGTGTGCTGCACGTAAAAATAGGGCTCGTCCGGCACCACGGCCACGGCCGCGCACCGGCCCAGCACCCAAGGAGCCAGAAACTCGTCCTCGTAGAGCTTGCCCGGCCGGAAGCGCAGACCCTCGAACAGCTCCCGCTTATAAAGCCGGTTCACAGCCGTCACGTACCGCCACTCCTGCGCCGGTTTTTCCATCAGCGCGAAGATCTCCTCCGGCGTCATGGTCCGCCGGGGCAATGGCGGCAGCGTGCGGCAGATCTTTCCCGCCTCGTCCACGTATTGATAGCCGCACAGGCTCATGTCCGCGCCTGTGTCCCGCAGGGCGGCGTACAGCTTTTCGTACATGTCCGGGGCGATATAGTCGTCGCTGTCCACAAAGCCGACGTAAGCCCCGCCGGCGGTGTCCAGCCCCGCGTTCCGGGCGGCGGACAGGCCGGCGTTGGGCTGGTGGTGTACCCGGACCCGCTCGTCCCTGGCGGCATAGGCGTCGCATATAGCGGGGCAGTTATCGGGCGAGCCGTCGTCTACCAGAATAACTTCCAGATCGGCGTACGTCTGGGCCAGTACGCTGTCCACGCACCGGGCCAGATATTTCTCCACCCCGTAGACCGGGATGATGACGCTGATGAGCTCCCGTTTCATTTATCCGATGTGGGCCTTTTTCAGTGCGACTCGGTCGATCTTGTCGTTGATGGTCATGGGCAGGGTGTCCAGGTGTACGTACCGATTGGGCAGCATGTAGGCCGGCAGCTTTTCCGCCAGTACACGGGCCAGGTCCCGTTCCTCCGCCAAGCCCATGTAGACGCAGACGATCTCGTCCTTCGCCTCGTCGTACAGGCAGCAGCCGTTGGACACGTCCGGCGAGGCCAGCAGCGCCGTCTCGATCTCCCCCAGCTCGATGCGGTAGCAGCCCTGGTGCTTGATCTGAAAGTCCTTGCGCCCAAGGAACATGATCTCCCCCCGGTCATTGTATCGGGCCAGGTCCCCGGTCCGGTACATGCGCTCGTGAAACGCGCTGTTCAGCGGGTTTTGCACGAACGCCTTTTCCGTCTGGGCGGGGTTATTGTAGTAGCCCAGAGACAGACATGTGCCCAGCACGCAAAGCTCCCCCGTCTCGCCGGGGGCTGCGGGCCGGTTTTCCTCGTTCAGGATAAGGATACGGGTGTTGGCGCAGGCACGCCCGATGGGCAAGGGCTCGTCGTCGTCAAAGTCCCGGTCCACGATGTAATAAGCGCACACGTCGGTGATCTCCGTGGGGCCGTACATGTTGCAGTAGACCGCGTCCGGCACCGCCCGCCGCCATTGGTTGAGCTGGCGGTTGGGCATGACCTCTCCGCAGAAAAAGATACGCTTTAATCCCGTGGGCGGCATGGCGTCCAGAATGCCGGAGTTGGCGATGGCGATGAGGGCCGAGGGCACGAAGAAGATGGTATTGATATCGTGTTCCGCCAGAAAGCGCATCATGGTCCTGTGGAAGGAAAAGCACTTGCGGGGGATGATCCAGGTGGTGCAGCCGTTTTTCAGGGTGGAATAGATGTCCAATGTGGAGTTGTCGAACACGAAGGGCGCCTGGTTGCCGAAAACGCAGGTCTCGTCAATGTGCAGCGCCTCGTGCAGCCACTCGGCCCAGTCGATGATGCCCCGGTGGCTGATGGTGACGCCCTTGGGAACGCCGGTGGAGCCGCTGGTGAACAGCACGTATAAAAGGTCCGTGTCCGTGTGTCCGGCGCGGATGGCCGCTAAAACCTGCTCGTCCGGCTCGGTCTCACAGGCGGCGGCAAAAAGCGCGGTTTGCGCCTGGCCGGCCACGGCCCTTGCCGCCTCCGCGTTTTTCTCGTCGTAGAATACGAAAGCGGGGCGCAGCGTGTCAAAGATGAGCCGTATGCGCTCGGCGGGCATTTTCGTGTCCAGGGGTACGTAAAAGCACCCGGCCTCCACGGCCGCGAAAAAGGCCGCCAGGCACGCCGGCGTCTTCTCCATGAACACCGCCACGCTCTGGCGAGGTCCCACCCGGCTGGCAAGATATGTCCCGCCCCGGCGGGCCAGGTCCCGCAGCTTGGAGAACGTCAGCGTGGTTTTCTCGTCCCCAAAGGCGACCTTGTCCGGAAACCGGGCCGCCGACGCGTCCAGATAGTCCAGTATGTTCGTTATCATCTTTCGAAGCACTCCCTCATTTTACAAAAACAGGCGCACCAGCATCGTGTCCTGCAGCACCGCCTGGCTGATGATGGCATTGGAAAAGAACACCGCCAGCAGACTCAGCACGAACACGAACACGTATGCCGTCACCAGCCCCTCGCCGAAGCCCAGTGCTCCGCCCAGAAGCCGGTTGGTCATGGAGGCCACCCCGTCGCCCTTCCGGGCCGCGAGCAGCTTTGCCAGAAACCGGCTCACGGTGGTACACGCCGCCAGCAGCAGGATGCTCAGCACCGCCTTTATCAGCGTCAGCAGCACAGGCTGCAGGATGGTCTGAGTCATGGCCTGGGCGAGACTGCCCGTGTTCTGCCGCAGCATGGCCACGATCTGGTCGGCGGTGGACTGGTCCACCACCTGACCGCCGAAAAAGCCCGTCAGGTTATTGAGCACCTGCTGCAAACTCTGCACGGCGTCCGCGCCGCTGTTCATGGCGTTCACCATATCCGGCGGGATGGCCTGGGTCACGGCGTTCACGGCCCGGGGCTCGATGACCGAGACGTATATCTGTTCCGCCCAGCCGCCCACGTATATGCCGATCAGCACCGCCGCCGCCACCCAGCCCAGCAGCCGCACGATCTCCGACACGACCCCCTGCCGAAAGCCCCGAAACAGGGTCAGCAGGATGACCATGGCGACGATAACGTCATATACCATGCCCGCGGTAACTTTCAAAGCGCTTATCCTCCGGAAAAAGAATCTATACAAAGCAATTATAACCGATTATACCCCTGAGCGCAAGCGCCGGGCGATGTCTTGACAAGGGGGTGATGGGTGGGTTATAATGGGCATACAAAAAGGGCGCTGTGACAGCGGTCAGCCCTTATCGGTTTGAGTTCTTATGGAGAACCGTCACCGTGCAGGGTGGCGGTTCGTCCTTTTTATCGTTAACGTTATCGTATATCTTCCGATATGTAACGTCAGCGTAACAGGCATACGCCTCACCTCCTTTGCAGAGGTGTGGCCAACCGCCGCCGTTGTTCAGCGCCCTGGTGCAAAGCACCGTGGACAGGATACCACAGCGTTCGTCAAATTGCAACCGCCTCCCCGCGTGAGAGAGGCGGCTTGCGTTGCCATACAGGGCAGCTTATTGGGTAAGCGCCGGGCGATACCTTGACAAGGGGGTGATGGGTGGGTTATAATGGGCATACAAAAAGGGCGCTGTGACAGCGGTCAGCCCTAGTTCAAGGTAGTGGCTTCAAAGAAACCGTCACCGGCCAGGGTGATATGCTCCCTCTATGGAAGACAGTGAAAAAAGACACTGCCGAACATAGGGGGAGCA
>CANQJZ010000040.1 GCA_947624385.1 uncultured Oscillospiraceae bacterium | reverse complement strand
TTGCTGGTGCCCGCGATGCGGTAGTACACCCGATAGGTGTCCGCGCCGTCCAGCTTGTTCCAGCTGATCTGGATGCCGTTCGCGACCTGCTTGGCCGTGGCCGTCACGACAGCCTTGGTGGGCTGGGTCGTGGGGCTGGTGGTCGGAGGCGTAGTGGGCTGATCGCTGGGGCTGGTCGTCGGGCTGGTGATGGGAGACGTGGTAGGAGTAGCGGTCGGGGTGGGAGTGGGCGTGGTCGGCGTGGTGGGCTCAGGATAGCCGCACACGGAGCACTCGCCGTTCACATAGGTGTGCGCCGCCTTGGCGCTGATCTCGACCTTGCAGACGCTGCAGATCCGGGTGTGGCCGTCAGCCTCACGGACCCAGATCGGGCTGTGCTCGGCGTTCTGGCCGACAGGCATGTGGCACACGCCGCAGAGCTCCTGGTGGTAACCAGGATTGCTGGTGTCGTAATAGAAGTCCTTGTGGCCGGTGGCCTCGGTGGTGAGCTCGGCCAGAGTGGTCAGCTTCTTGCCTTCGCGGTCGGCGAACAGCTGATGGCAGGTGTCGCAGGTCCAGTACTCCTCGACGCTGTCCTCGGTGCAGTTGGTGGCCACCTTAGCCGGGGTACGAATCAGCTTGCCTTCGGGGTGGGTCATGTCGCCGTGCTTGACCATGGTCTGGCCGGGCTTGGCCTGCTCGCCGTCAACCGTGACGCTGTTATCCGCGTTGCTATTGCCCTTCTCAACGTCGATGGTCGCGTTCACGCCTTCGGGGGTCTCCAGAGGCAGCTTCTGATCAGTACCACCATCAGTCTTAGGAGTCTGGGTAACGGTCAGGGTCTCGCCGTCCTTCAGCTCCGCGGCGGCGTCCTTAACGGTATCGTTGCCCACATAGTAGGTTTTGTTGCCATCCGCGTCGGTCTTGGTCGCGGTGGCAGGACGCTCCGCGTTAGCCGCGCTCGGCACGAAATCGCTCACGTCACCGTTGAAGGTGCCGGACTCTACCTTGGGCATGTAGCCCGTGCCAGGGGCAACGACCTCTCCACCAGAAGGCTCCTCGTGCTCCACCGTGTACACAACGGGGTCAACGCCCTCGGCAGACTCGAAAGTGCTGCCATTGACAGTGACGGAACCCTGATGGTCAGCATCATCATAATAGCTGTTGTCCTTATCCACGACCAGGGTGCCAGCCGGAAGGGGACCCTCACCGGAGTCGCCGATCTCGACCGTATCGCCTTCTTTGGCTGTGGAGACGACAGTCGCGCCTTTGTTCAAGACGACCTCCCCGTCCGTACGGGACACGATGCCAGCCGTGCCGGACATACGGCCAGCGTTCATGTAGAAGCTGCCGCCGGCGATGTACGCGCCGCAGGTGCCGCCTTCCAGAACGGGCTCATCCGTCCCCTCTTCCTTCGCGACCGTGATTTTGATCCCATGCTGCGTATCTTCTTTAGCGCTCTTCACGGCGCCGTTGATGGACAGAGCAGCGGAACTGCCATAAATGCAGCCGCCCTTGATGTCGATGGAACCGCCGGTCGTATCCTTGCTATTCTCCCGAGTCTCGGCGTTGCCGATGGCCGCGCCATAGCCGTTGGTGCCCTTTATCGTACCGCCGGTGATGGTCGCATTGCCGCCGCAGCAGACGTTCACGGCCGCGCAGGCCTTGCCGCCGGCAGTGATCTCACCGCCCTTAATGACGACGTCACCGCCGCTGCTGCTGACGCCGAAGCCCTTCTCGCTGATGAAGGTGCCGTTGGTGATGGTGAGGCTGGCCTTAACCCCCGTGCTGTTTTTGCTGAGATCTTTTCGGCTCTGGGCGGCTTCGCCCTTCTCGCCGGTCGCGGTGATCGTGCCGCCGCTGATGGTCACAGTGGAAGCCAAGGTAGCAGCCGTATCATCATCCTGATTGTGTCCGGCAACCACGCCGACCAGACCGCCGGTGATGTTGCCGCCCTTGATCTCAACGGTTCCCGAGTCCGCGAACAGGCCGAAGCCATTGGTGCTGGTGATCGTGCCGCCGTTCACCGTGACGGTGGGAGTACCCGCAGACACAGACAGAGCGGACCAATAGCCATCCTCATCATCGCCGTTAGCCTCGGTTTTGATCGTGGCGCCCTCATTGATCTCGACCGTACCGGTCGCCTGACTATCCCCGATACCGAGCTGGACCGCGCCGCCGGTGAGGCCCTCGATCGTACCGCCGCTGATCTTCATGCTGCCGCTGCCATACCAGCCAACACCGGAATGGCCGCTGATCGTGCCGCCGGCGATCTCAACATCGCTGCTGGTAGTAATGCCCCACATGCCCGGGCCGCTGATCTTCGTATCAGCGCCGCTGATCTTCAAAGCAGCGCTGCTGTAACCGATGATACCGTTCCGCGTACCTTCGACCGTGCCGCCGGAGATCTCCACCGCAGCGGATCCGCCGGTAACCGTCTCGATGCCGGATCCGCCCTTATCGGCATCCTGTTCTCCCGTAGCACCGTGCTTTCCAGCGTCTACTTTTGTTACAGTGACCTTGCCGGCGGTCATCTTGACCGCGCCGTCTTTGGCTGTCACGCCTCGAGTATACCCGGTGATGGTGCCGCCGTCGATGTTGAGCGTGCCATTCGCCATCTCGATGCCGACGCCAGACGTCTCACCGCTGTTGACCGTCGTGCTGACCTTCGCAGTGCCGGACACGGTCACGGTGCCGGAGGTCATCTTGACGCCCTGGGGCGCGCCGGTGACGTTCGCGCCGCCAGTGATGGTCACGTCAGACGTCCTGTCCTTGACATTGACGCCGATGCCGGTGCCGCCGGAGACAGCGCCCTCAATGGTGACCACAGCAGCGCCCTCGACGGCTACACCAGAGTACTCGTTACTCGTAGCAGCATATTCGCCCGTCGCGGAAACACTGCCGCTCGCGGCGACATCCAGCTTGCCGCCCTTGACAGTGACGGCGGCCGCAGAACTCGTGAGCCCCGTCGCCGTCACTGTGCCGCTGATCGTCACGGCGCTGTCGTCCGCGTCCACGGTACCGGTGACCGCGCCGTCCACGGTGAGGGTGGACTTTTGGTCAACCTTTATGTTTTTAGTAGTCGCGTTCTTGGCGACAGAGACGACCGCGCCGGAACCCTCGATCGCGCTCTTGACCTCGCCGTTCACAGTCAGGGTGCCGGCGTCAACAGTCACTTTATTGCTCAAGCCAACATCGACAGAGCCGTTCTTCTCAACGGTCATCACAGCGCCTTCATCGACAATGGCAGTCGCAGAGCCGCTGCCCACCGCGCTGGCAATGACAGCCTCGCCCGTTTTGACGGTCAGGCTGGAAATGCCGTCCTGATCGTCGCCAGAAATGGTGACCTTCTCGCCGCTGACAGTCAGCGGGCCGGTGACGGCAGCGCTCAGGGTGCCGGTGCCGCCGACGGTCAGAGTCTTACCCGTGGAGGTGACGGAACCGGAGAAGGTATAGGTGCCCAGGTCCAGATTGAGGTTCTTGGCGAGGTTGCCAAGGGCCTCGTTGGTATCCTTTTCCAGCCGGACATAGATGGTGCCCTCAGCCTTTTCCAGCGCAGCGGCGATGGTCGCAACTTCCATCGTGCCATCTTCGGTGCTGGGTTTGTCCTTCACGACATAGGGGGCCGCCGCCGAGCTGGCCACGGTCTCCGCCTCGGCCTCGGGCTCCTCCTCGGGAGCTTCCTCAGCGGGGGCCTCGGGCTCCTCAGCGGGCTCCTCGGTCTCAGCCGGGGTCTCGGTGGGCTCCTCGGACTCCGCCGGAGCCTCAGGCTCCTCAGGGGTCTCGGGAGTCTCGGGGACCTCAGGAGTCTCGGGAGTCTCAGCAGGAGCTTCCTCGGTGGGCTCCGCGGGGACCTCGGGGTCAGCCGGGGCCTCGGGAGCGGGCTCCACAGGCGTCTCGGGAGCCACCTCTGCAGGCTCCTCGACAGGGGCCTCGGTCTCGGCCGGGGCCTCCGTGACGACGGGCTCTTCGACCTGCTCGCCTTCGTCCGCGTAAACGGGCAAAGCGAGGCTCAGGACCATGAGTACCGCCAGGAGCATGGATAAAGTGCGTTTTGCCATGATCTTTTACCTTCCCTTTCCATGTTTTTGATTTCTGGCAAATCAGCCCCGGGGACAAATATTTGTCCTCGCGACCACTCCGCCAAGATAACACCAGCGGCGCAGGGTCATAGCCCCTACACCGCCGCCCCACGCGCCCCGGCATGCATGTTTATGTACTACAAAACCGGCGCGCAGAGACTCCGCCGTGTCAGGAGGACCGCTCCTGCATTGCGACTTGCAACGGCTTTGACCCGCCGCAAGTCATGCCTCTGCTATCTTGTCTTCTTGATTTTAATACGTTCTTCCGCGAAATGCAAGGGTTTTTTTAAAAATTCCGGGACAAATGTTGGTAATATGGGCGTCGCGGCATTATGGCCCCCTTGTGAAAGGGGGCGTTTTTTGTTGTTCTCTCCCACCGACGCGCTTTGCGTTGACGAAAAACCTCCGAGGGGATATAATACTATAAAAAGGAGGCGAGCCAAAAGACAATGCAGGAGGCGTCCCGGTTGATCCTGGGGCTTCGCTCCGCCGGATGGGATGAAAAGAGGATCAATGACTTCATCCTTTGGATCGAAACCGGGGAAGAAAAGTACAAACCAAAAGATTTGGAAGAATAACCGTCGAACCGGAAACGGGGCCGGGAAACCGGCCCCGTCAAAACACAAGAGCGCGAGGTGGTCAGCATGCCGGAGCTTTGCCGGTTTTACAATATCATCATCAAGATGATCTACATGGACGACGGACAGCACAACAAGCCCCATTTTCATGTGATGTATGCGGAGTATGAGGCGTCCGTCGGCATAGACGGGGAACTGTTGGCCGGCAGCTTGCCGGTGAAGCAACTCAAGCTCGTTCAGGCATGGGCAGCCATCCACGAGGATGAACTCTATGCCGCTTGGAACAATGCGGTGCGCGGTATCCCGTTCGGCAAGATCGCACCGTTGCAGTGAGGAGATGCTGATATGTATATTATAGATGGAATTGCATATGCAGGGACGCCCTCGCATCCCGTGAGCGTATCCGGCGTCCGTCCAATGGACGATCATCAGCTGTGGGTCCGGTTCAGCACAGGCGAGGCGAAAGTGTTCGATTTTAAGCCCTTGCTGAAAATGCCTGCTTTTGCACCGTTGGCAGATATGGACGTGTTCAGGGGCGTCTATATCGACTATGGCACGGCGATGTGGTGCGACGGGGATATAGACATTGCGCCGGAGGCCTTGTATGAAGCGGGCGTTCTGGCGGAAAATGTAGGCTGAGAAAAAACGACAGGACATGCGCCTCCGGCTGCGCTGGAGGCGCGTTTTCATTTCGTGTATTTCAAACTGCCGCTGGCTTTATAGGGGCCGAGAAGGGTCTTTTTGTCGGCGGAACAGCAGCGGACGGTGAACTGGTAGGTCGCGCCGGGTTTCAGGTTCGCGGCCTTGCGGGTGTAGGCCGTGGCGGTGGTGGTGCCGATACGGGTCCAGGGACCGTTGTTCTCCTTATAATAGACCATGTAGCGGGGCGCGCCGGGGACCTGGTTCCAGGTCGCTTTGATGCCGTTGGCGACCTTCGCGATCCGCACCGTGGGGGCCGCCAGCCGGAGGGTGTATTGCAGGGGGTTGCTGGCTTTGTAGGGGCCAAGCAGGGTCTTTTTGTCGGCGGAACAGCAGCGGACGGTGAATTGATACGTTGCGCCGGGCTTGAGATTTGCCGCCTTGCGGGTGTAGGCCGTGGCGGTGGTGGTGCCGATACGGGTCCAGGGACCGCCGTTTTCCTTATAATAGACCATGTAGCGCGGCGCGCCGGGGACTTCGGGCCACATGACGCGGATGCCGTCGGACGATTGGGTGATGGTGACGCTGGGCGCGGGCAGCTGTGGCACGGGGGTGGCCGTGGGCACGGAAGTGGGCTCCGGCTCCATGCCGGGGGTATAGTCGCCGGCGCCCATGGGGTATTGGGCGTAAAAGGCGGCGGTGTTCCAGGGGTATTCGCGCATGTGGTCATAGCTGTCGGCAAAGGTCCCGTCGCTCAGAAGGAACCAGCGGCGGAGGGATTCGGGATACTCGCTGTCCCAGGTGGCGTCCACGTTGTAATAGCGCCCGGACAGTCGCACGATGTTCCAGGCGTGGCGGAGGCTGGTGATGACGCGGCAGTCCACGCCGGCCGTCAGGGCCATGCGGTACAGGAGATTGGCGTAGCCCTGGCACACCGCCGTGCGGTCGTGCAGGGCCGCGTAGGCGGTGTATTGGAGCTCGTAGGTCTGGTCGGCGACGTGGGCATAGTCGTAGCGCACGGTGTCACATATATAATTGTATATGGCCCGGATCTTCTCATAGTCGCTTTTGCCGCCGAGCGACAGGCTGCCCAGGGCGTTGGCCACCGCGCCGGATACCCAGGCCTCCTGGGCGGCGTCGGTGTAATAATAGACGGTGTAGGTGAGGCTGTAGCCCCCATAGGCGGGCCGGCCGGTGGCGTACCAGCCGCCGATCTGCCAGCGGAGATAGTCGCCCTCCGTGGGCACGCCCGTGTGGGCCAGGGCGGTCTCGAACATGGCGCCCAGGTCGGCCTGGGTGAGAGCGGCGGCGAGGTCAAAGACGATGGTCCCCTGCCGGGCCGCCATGCACTGGCGCAGATAGGCGCCGGCCTGGGCCGCGGTGGAAACCGTCGCCGCAGCCGTCACGGGCTCCGCCTCGGCGGCGGTCGCAGGCTCGTCGTGGACAAGACTGAGGATGTCCGCCTCCGTGACTACGCCGGCGTACAGGGGGTTGATGTACAGCGCCTGGAGCGCGTCGGGCGCGGGAGGCTCCGTGGGTTCGGGCGCCGCCGTGGGCTCGGGCTCGGCCCAGGCCGTGGTACACAGAGAGAATACGGTCAGCAGCGCCAGAAGAAGGCTCATGAGCCGCTTATTCGTCCTATTCACGTTATTCACCGCCTGTTTTCATGGATATTCCGGCCGGTTGGATATTTATACGCGTGGTATCCGGGGAATTTGAGGTCGTTTGCATAATTATAATATAAAATTACCAGGTACACAAGTGTTTTTGCGCGTTGCGACAGGTGGCGGGGCGTGGTATACTAAGCACAGAACATGACAAGGAGACGGACATGCACAAGATCTTATTCGTCTGTTATGGGAACATATGCCGCAGTCCCATGGCGGAGTTCGTGATGAAGGACCTGGCGGCAAAGCTGGACATGACCGGGGAGTTTCTCATCGCCTCGGCCGCCACCAGCAGCGAGGAGATCGGCAACCCGGTCTATCCCCCGGCAAGGCGGATGCTCTCAAAGCACGGGATAAACTGCGCGGGCAAGACGGCAAGGCAGATGAACCGGCGGGATTACGACCAGTTCGACCTGCTGGTGGGCATGGATGGGCAGAATTTAAGGGCCATGCGCCGTATCTGCGGGGGCGACCCGGATGAGAAGCTGCGGATGCTGATGGAGTATACCGACCGGCCCGGGGACGTGGCCGACCCGTGGTATACGGGGGATTTCGAGGCCACCTGGCGGGACGTGTCCGAGGGGTGCCGAGGGCTGATGAAGGCGTTGACGGGCGTGACTATCCTAAATTGACAACGACAGTCAGGTATGCTAAAATCGCTATACTATTAAATTACAAAGGAGGAACTTACCCATGAGCAAATACGCAGGCACCCAGACCGAGAAGAACCTGGAAGCCGCCTTCGCCGGCGAGAGCCAGGCCCGCAATAAGTACACCTATTTCGCCTCCAAGGCCAAGAAGGAGGGATTCGAGCAGATCGCGGCCCTGTTTTTGAAGACAGCCGACAACGAAAAGGAGCACGCCAAGCTCTGGTTCAAGGAGCTGGAGGGTATCGGCGACACCGCCCAGAACCTGGCCGCGGCCGCCGACGGGGAGAACTACGAGTGGACGGACATGTACGAGGGCTTCGCCAAAACCGCCGACGAGGAGGGCTTCCACGCCCTGGCGGCGAAATTTCGGCTGGTGGCCGCCATCGAGAAGACCCACGAGGAGCGCTACCGCGCCCTGCTGAAAAACGTCCAGGCCCAGCAGGTGTTCGCCAAGAGCGAGGTCAAGGTCTGGGAGTGCCGCAACTGCGGCCATATCGTGGTGGGCACCAAGGCGCCCGAGATCTGCCCCACCTGCGCCCATCCCCAGGCATATTTCGAGGTCCACGCGGAAAACTACTGAGTTTTTCACAATTTAATCCCCCTGAGCCGCCCGCTCAGGGGGATTTTTTGTGGATTTTCCCCGCAATTTTTGATTGCAAAACCGCCGCCGGGTGTTTATACTGTATGGGAGCCATTTTAATTAGGAAAGGTTATGACCATGAAAAGATATACTGATATGACCAAAGAGGAGCTGGCGGCGGAGCTGGCTTCAGTCCGCACGGAGTATCAGGAGCTGGCGGCGATGCCCCGGAAGCTGGACATGAGCCGGGGCAAGCCCAATCCGGTGCAGCTGGACCTGTCCATGGGCCTGCTGGGCCAGGACCCGGCGGGACTGATCGTGACCCGCAAGGGCACGGACGTGCGCAATTACGGCGAGCTGGCCGGCGTGGACGAGTGCAAGCAGCTTTTCGCGGACCTGCTGGGACTGGAGCAGAAGAACATCATCATGGGCGGCCAGTCCAGCCTGAACCTGATGTACGACACGGTGGTGTGGGCGCTGCTGCTGGGGGTGTACAAGGGCTCCCAGCCCTGGGGCAAACAGGGACAGGTGAAATTCCTCTGCCCGGTGCCGGGCTATGACCGCCACTTCGCCATCTGCCAGGAATTTGGCATCGAGATGATCAACGTGCCCATGCTGGCCACCGGGCCGGACATGGACATGGTGCGGGAGCTTGTGGAGTCCGACCCGCTGGTCAAAGGCATCTGGTGCGTGCCCAAGTACTCCAACCCCACCGGCGTGACGTACTCGGACGAGACGGTCAGGGCCTTCGCGGCGTTAAAGCCCGCGGCGGACGATTTTCGCATTTTCTGGGACAACGCCTACGCCGTCCACGGCTTTGAGGAGGAGGACGACCAGCTTCTGAATATCTTCGACGCCTGCCGGGAGTTTGGCTCGGAGGATATGGTCTATGAGTTCACGTCCACCAGCAAGGTGACGTTTTCCGGCGCGGGCCTGGCCGTGCTGGCCGCCAGCGAGGGGAATATCAAGTTCCTGCTGCGGCAAATGGGCGTGCAGACCATCGGCTACGACAAGATCAATCAGCTGCGGCACGTACACTTTTTCAAAAACGCGGACGGGCTCAAGGCCCACATGCGCAAGCACGCGGCGCTGGTCAAGCCCAAGTTCGACTGCGTGCTGCACACCCTGGACACGCAGATCGCGCCGCTGGGCATCGGCCATTGGAATCGGCCCCGTGGCGGGTACTTCGTGGCCTACGAGGGTCTGCCCGGCACGGCGACGCGGTGCGTGGCGCTGTGCAAAGACGCGGGACTGGTGCTGACCCCGGCGGGCGCGCCGTTCCCCTATGGCAAGGACCCCCAGGACAGCGTGATACGCATCGCCCCCACGTTCCCGGACCTGCCGAGCCTGGCGGCGGCCATCCAGCTTTTCACCGTGGCGGCGCGGCTGGCGGCGCTGGAGGTTCTCAGCGCGCACGCGGAAGCGTAAAATCATCTTGACCGCATATCAAACAGACCTGGCGTGGATGTTTTGCGCCAGGTCTTTATCGTATGGATCTCTCTTACGCTTCCAGCAGCACGTCACAGGAGACTTGGAAGAACCGCGAAAACGCGGCCAGTTCGATATCCGTGACGAACCGCTTTCCCGCCTCGATACGCTGGATGGCATTCTTATCCAGGTCAAGCCCGGTCAGCTGCAGCGCGTCCGCCAGCGCCCGCTGGGACAGTCCGCGCTCTTTGCGCAGTTCCGCCAGCCTTCTGCCGCAGAGATTATTTTTCCCCTCGTCCGACCGATTGCTGAACATACCAAACCTCCCGTTGACATTTTGTGCTTGTCAACAGTGAAATTGTATGGTATATTTTGAGGGCTGTTGACATTTACTGAATGTCAACAGCCCTCATATGTCGCTGAAAGCGAGGACGGATCCACACACTGATACCCAGGGCCGTTCCCTCTGCCAATGGGCAGGGGGAGCGTTCTTTATTTCGCCTTTTAGCCGGATGTCCGGTCACAAAAGTTCGTGCGGCCTCTTCCTTTTTGCGCGATCATGTGGTAAAATAGCGCCGTTGGCACCATTTTACCAAAAGATACCGGTCGTGCTCCCGGCTTGCGCCGGAACCGCGCGACATGGTATAACAGACGCTTCGCGCTGTTATACCTAAAGATACCGGTCGTGCTCCCGGCTTGCGCCGGAACCGCACGACATGGTATAACAGACGCTCCGCGCTGTTATACCTAAAAATACCGGTCGTGCTCCCGGCTTGCGCCGGAACCGCACGACATGGTATAACAGACGCTCCGCGCTGTTATACCTAAAAATACCGGTCGTGCTCCCGGCTTGCGCCGGAACCGCACGACATGGTAAAATGTTTTAGTTACCGCTGTTTTACTAAAATACGCCGAGTTGCCTGTCCCCATCATTTCATACACCGAGGAACGACTATGTCCAACCCGTACAAGACACGCGAGGGCGGCGCGACCGTGACCGTCTTTGTGCCATACGACTGCCGGAACCACTGCCCGTTTTGCATCAACAAGCAGGAATACGCCGACATGACCGGCTTCAGCCTGGAGAAGATATGCGCCAGTATCCGGCGCATGGACGCCATCACCCCCCGGTGCGACTTCGTATTCACCGGCGGCGAGCCCATGGCGGACCTGGACAGTTTGCAGACCATGCTGGACTGCGTGCCCGGGACCCACCGGGTGTTCATCAACACGACGCTGCCGGTGTTCGAGGGGCAAAGTCCGGAGGACGTGCTGGCCTTTTTTGCACACAACCGGGACAAGATCACCTGCGTCAACATCTCCCGCCACATGCGCAAGTACGTGGAGGAATCGCCGGACGAGCTGATCGGGCGGCTGCCGGTGCCGGCGCGGGTCAACTGCGTGCTGTGGAAGAACTATCCGGGCCAGGACCTGCCCGCCTTCGTGCAGCGGTGGAAGGGCCGGGGCGTGTCCATCCAGTTCCGGTACGATTACACCGACACCACGCCGGAGAACCTCTACCGGGAGGACGACGACCAGATTTTACACGACCTGAAGAAGTATTTCACCTACAGGGGTCTGGACGGCTGCCGCATGCGCAACGGGTACCACTTCGAGTACGACGGCGTGGAGATCACCTACCACAAGACGCTGCCCTATTCCACCATCACCGAGACCGGTCCGGACGGGGTGACGTACGACATCCTGTACGATGTCATCATCAAGCAGAACGGGGACATCCACTCCGACTGGACCGGGGTCCCCATGGACGTTTCGGCATATGAAAAGGTAGTCTTCGAGCCGGACGACCAACACTGGATAGAGAAAATATCATAATATGATGCGGCGGCGCAGGGAACGCTCTCCCTGCGCCGTTTTTTATTCCGACGGACAGAGAAACAAAGAGAGAGAGGATAGAACACAGCATGGCAAAGCGAGGCCTATGTCCGCTCCTGGCGCTGGCGGCGATGTTTGCTTTTTGTGTACCGGCGTTTGCCTGGCAGGATCCTGAAACGGCGTCGGCGGACGAGGCCGCGTTTACCGTCCGGTTCGACGGGGAGACCGACAAATTTGTCATGTATGACTACTGGGAGGCCTACAGGCAATATCAAAGCGGCGACACGCTGACGTCTTCCGGGGAGCCTGTCGTCTGTTTCTGTCGGTTCGAGACCGGCTTTACCGTGACAGATACGGACGAGGTGCGTCTTCAGGGCCCGGGTGTATTTGCCGAGCCCAGGGAGAGAATGGTCCTCCTTCAGGACGTTGACCGGGACGGGACGGTGACGGTCGAGATCGTCCCCTGTCCCACCTCCGGCACGTGCGGCGACGGCCTCCAATGGAATTTCGACGCCGCCACCGGCGCGCTCACCGTGACCGGACAGGGGGATATGGGGGAATACCGGGCGGAATACGAAAGCGGGAACCCTCTTTCTCCCTGGCTGGACTGGACAGGTTCCGTCACAAGCGTCACCATCGGCGAGGGCGTCACCAGCATCGGCGAGGCGGCGTTCAGCTGGTGTACCGCTCTCACCTCGGTCACGCTCCCCGGTTCCCTGCGGCGGATCGGCGCAAACGCGTTCTCCTATTGCCTGACCCTGGGCGACATCGACGTCCCCCAAGGCGTGGAGGAGATCGACGCCGGCGCTTTTACGTGCTGCGACAGTCTTAAAAGCGTCACGCTGCCGGACACGTTGACGCGGCTCGGTCAGGCCGCTTTTTTCGACTGTCTCCAGCTGGAAACGGTGAATGTCCCGGCGGGCGTCACGGCCATCGAAAAGAACACCTTCAGAGGGACGGCCCTCGCCCGGCTGCCGCTTCATGACGCCGTCACGTCCGTCGGCGAATTTGCGTTTGCCTCTTGTCCACAACTGACGGACATCACGCTCCCTTCCACGGTGCGGGAATGGGGGTATGCGACCTTTTACGGCTGCTTCGGTCTGCAAAGCGTGACCTTTCCCACGGGCATCACGGCCATTGCGGACCAGATGCTGGCCGCGTGTACGAGCCTGAGGGAGGTGACATTGCCGGACACGGTGGAGAGCATCGGCGAGTGGGCGTTTGACGGCTGCTGCTCGCTGACGGCCATCCACTTCCCGGCCTCGCTCCGGCATATCGGCATCGGCGCTTTTTTCGACTGTCCCCTGCGGGACGTGACCATTTCCGGCGGGAAATATATTTTCGACAGCGGCGCGCTGTGCAGTCCGGACAGGTCAACGCTGTACCTCTATCTCGCCGGCGACATACCCGAGCATACCGTCGCGCCGGATGTCACCGCGATCGCCGACGGGGCGTTCCAGAACTGTCGCCTGACAGACGTGACCATACCCGGCACGGTCAGGACCATCGGGGACCACGCTTTTGAAAACACCCCATACCTGCAAAATGTCGTTATGGAAGAGGGCGTGACGGGCATCGGCGCGTGGGCATTTTACCACAGCGGCATTTCCCGGATCGCGCTGCCCGGCAGCGTGGTCAGCATTGGGGACGGTGCGTTTATGGAGTGCGGCAGTCTGACGAGCGTGACGGTCCTGAACCCAGATTGCCAGATATACGACAGTCCGGACACCCTGGGCACGCCAGACCTGACGGTCATCTATGGCTGCGCCGGCTCCACGGCACAGACCTACGCGGAGAAGTATCACTATTCGTTTACGCCTGTCGCTCCCGCGGCAACCCCGGAACCCACGCCGGAACCCACATCGGAACCTACGCCCGAGCCAACCGCTGCGCCAACACCGGTACCCACGGCCAAACCTACGGCCAGGCCCACGCCCGCGCCTACGTCGGCGCCTACACCTGCGCCAACGCCCGAACCTACGCCTGAGCCAACACCGGCGCCTACGCCCGAACCTACGCCTGAGCCTACACCGGTGCCTACGCCCGTTCCTACACCTGAGCCAACGCCCGAACCTACGCCAGTACCTACGCCTGAGCCAACGCCCGAGCCTACGCCAGTGCCAACACTGGTGCCAACACCGGAACCTACGCCTGTGCCAACACCAGTGCCTACGGCCACGGCCATCCCCGCGCCTATGGTGGCCATCGCCCGGTCAAGCGACGGCATCCAGGTCACCTGGAACCAGATACCCGGCGTACCTAGGTATATGGTCTATTACAGGGAAAACGGCGGGAGTTGGAAGCGCATAGGGACCACGGCCAGCACTACATACACCCGCGCCGCCAGGTATCTCACAAACGGCGTGACGTACCAGTTCACGGTCCGGTGCTGCGCTGACGACAAGTCCACGCTGCTCGGCGGCTACGCGCCCAGCAATTCCCTTAACTATACCGTCCAGCTCGCCGCACCCACGGTGACCATCAGCCAAACCTCCAACGACATCAACGTCTCCTGGAACGCGGTAGCCGGTTCGCCCCGGTACATGGTCTACTACAGGGAAAATGGCGGGAGTTGGAAGCACATAGGCACCACGGCCGCCACCAGCTATACCCGTAAGGCGGCGAACCTCAAAAACGGCGTGACGTACCAGTTCACGGTCCGGTGCTGCGCAGACGACAGGTCCACGCTGCTCGGCGGTTACGCGCCCAGCAATTCTCTCCATTATACCGTCCAACTGGCCGCGCCCACGGTGACCATCAGCAAAGCCTCCAACGGCATCAACGTCTCCTGGAACGCGGTGGCCGGTTCACCCCGGTACATGGTCTATTATAAGGAAGACGGCGGGAACTGGAAGCGCATAGGGACCACGGCGGCTACCAGCTATACCCGCAAGGCGGCGAACCTTAAAAGCGGCGTGACGTATCAATTCACGGTCCGCTGCTGCGCAGATGATAAGAAGACGCTTCTCGGGCCGTATAAGGCCAGTAATTCTTTAAAGTATACGAAATAAAGTTTATGGGCGCGGCAAAAGCCGCGCCCTTTTCTCTCCCTCCGTCTCGCCCTGGCGGGCGAGCCACCTCCCTCGTCAGAGGGAGGCTGATTCCTGATTCCGGGTAAAAACATGGGCGCGTCCAATGCTGGACGCGCCCATAACATATTCATTTTTTCTCAGGCGTCCGTGTCGGAGGGGTCACCCACGGGGTCAGGCTGGGTGTCGGTCCCGCTGGCCGGGTCGGCGGGCTGCTGCGGCGTGTCCGTAGGCGTCGTAGGCTGCTGGGGCGTCGTAGGCTGCTGGGGCGTCGTACCGCCGGTGGTACCCGTGTTGCCACCGGAAGGCGCGTTGCTCCCCTCGCCGCCGGTGTACGGCGTGGGCGAGGGCGACGGGATCGGCGACGAGGACGGCGCCGGGGTCGGCGTGGTCAGACGCATGTCGTTGGTCAGGATGGTGGTGCCCTCATAGGTGCGCACGATTTGGCCCGTGTAATTGCCGATGAACTGGAAGATCACCACCACGGATTCGTTGAACACCCGGGCGTTGATGGTGTAATCCACGCCAAGCTGCAGGGTCTTGTCCCCATCCCGGACCTGCAGAGTGCTCAGGTTGGTCTCCTCGTCGATCTCGGGGATGTTGATGGCGTGCTCCAGCGTGGACGTCACGCCCTCCGGCGCGGTCAGCCCCTCGTGGACCTGGAACAGCGCCAGCTGCAGGGCCTGTCCCTGGTCGGTCGTGGCGGTGAAGCGCAGGGTCTCCCGGATGGCGGAGGTATCCGCGGGGGCAGCCACGCCCAGATAGATGGGGCCGGTGGAGGACGTCTCCGGCGTGGTGCCGTCAGGGGCCTGGGTGGCCGTCACGGCCGCGGCGCCGCCGGGCAGCGTCTCCGCCACCTTGGCCATCTGGCTGATGTAGAACCGGTCGTCGTTGCGGTAGCTGAGCGTGGCGATCTGGGAGCCGTTGGTCAGCGTCGCATTCTCGATAAGCCACCGGGTGCGGACATGGTTGTCGTTCAGTATCACGTTCTGGTCATCGTCATCCAGGTTCAGATACCGGTCGTTGTTGCCCAGAGAGAAGCGCTTTTCGTCCTTATAGCCGTCCCGGTTGGACGTCCAGACCATGCCGTCCGTCACAGGGCCGGACAGGCACCAGCTGCCGTCCTCGCTCTGCACCAGCGTCATGTCGATCAGGCCCAGGTTCGTGCCGTCCAGGTTGACGAGCACGCTGGCCTTGGGCGCGGCGGTGACCGCCGGGGCCTCGTCCTGCACGGGCTGCTCCGTCGTGGGAGCGTCCACGTAGGTGATGGCAAGGCCAACGTCGTCGGCGTCGTCCTCTTCCTCCTCCACGGGCACCGTGACGGCGCCCGCGGGCAGGTCGCTCACCAGCGCCACCACATACTGCGCGTCGTCCTGCATCTCATTGACCATGGAGAACACGCCCGTCTGGATGGTCGTATAGCTGCCGTAATCCACCGCCTGGATGGGCGCGGGCGTAGGCTCCGGCGTGGGCTCGGGCGTGGCCGTGGGCTCCGGCGTGGGCGAGACCTCCGGCGTGGCCACAGGCTCCGGCTCGGAGCTGATGACCTGGAATGCGAAGGGAGACAGACTCTCCGTCAGGAACGTGACCGCGTGGTCGCGGATCACATATGTACCGATCAGCTCCCACTGCCCGTCGCTCCCACAGTGATACACCGCCAGCCCGTCCCCGTCGGGGAAGCTGGGGTCGCTCACCGTGATGTACAGCGGCTCGGTCATCTCCTTCTTGCTTGTCCAGTTGATGTCCAGCAGGACAACGTCCGCCGCCTCGGGGATTTCCTCCGGCCGCTGGGTGCCCTGGGTGACGGAGATGCTGCCGCCCATGTTCCGGCCGTTGCCGTACTCGGCGTTGATCTGCGTGGTGATGCCCTCCGCCACTGTGGGGGTATCGTTCCCGCCCAGGCCGAGCCTGGCCCCGATCTCGTCGCCAAACAGCTGCCACAGCAGGAAGCCCAGCGCGGCGATGACCACAAGCAGGATCACGACCAGAACGACGATCTTCCACTTCCCGGACCCGCCGCCGGATCTGGACCCGGAACGCGGCTGCGCAACGGGGCGCGGTTGGGGAGCGGATTTAGACTTGGTTTTCGGCGCGCTGCTCGGCGCCAAATGACTGCCAGCCATATTATCACTACCTTACCTTTCGAGGATGAGCACCATTATATACGATTCCGCAGGAAAATACAACAAAAAATTACGAAAATTTGCGAAATGGTTAATTTTTTCTGGCAAACCGGGCGTTCCGCAGGAAAATTTGCCCGGAAAAGAAATTTTTCTTGACAGTCAGAAGGAAAGTCAGTATAATCATAAAGCTGCATTGAGATGCGGCCGGGTAGTTCAGCTGGTTAGAACGCCGGCCTGTCACGCCGGAGGTCGAGGGTTCAAGTCCCTTCTCGGTCGCCAGCTGCTGTAGCTCAGTCGGTAGAGCGCGTCATTGGTAATGACGAGGTCGGCGGTCCGAATCCGCCCAGCAGCTCCAGTAAAGATCCGCGGTCCGTTTGGACCGCGGATTTTTTTGCGCCGCGGGGGAGGGCGCTGGCGGCACAGCAAAAATTTGGCTATCATATTGCGACGAAAATTGCAGACCATAACGCCGGACAAGTCAATAGGACGGCATTGCGAGATGACACAAGTCGTTTCGTACAGCCGAGCCTGCGGGACATGTCCAATGCGAAGGAAAGGAGTTTGAACGACAATGGCGAAGAATTCCAACCAGCTTGTGAACCCCAACGCCCGCGAGGCTATGAACCGCTTCAAGATGGAAGCCGCCTCCGAGGTGGGCGTCAGCCTGAAGCAGGGTTACAACGGCGACCTGACCAGCCGTCAGGCCGGTTCCGTCGGCGGCCAGATGGTCAAAAAGATGATCGAGGCCTACGAGAACGGCATGAAGTAAATCCCTGGGAACAGGGAGCGGCGCGGTGCATGAGCACCGCGCCGTTTTCATATTACCAAACGTTTTACAACACCTGCGCCGAAAACTCCAACCGCTTTGTCCGGCCGGGAGCCAGGACCACCGCGTGGGGCTTATCCTCGAATCGGCCCGTCTCGTCCTCGTACGCGCCGCAGCCCTGCCAGGGCTCGATGCACACATAGGGCCCGTTTTTGTCCGGCATGGTCCAGACGCCCAGCATGGGAAACTGGCCGAAGTCCACCCGGACGCCCCGCCCGGTCTTGTCGTTCACCAGGCGCACCGTTTTCGACCGCAGACCGTCGAAGATCAGCGTGTCCGCCCTGTCGAATATCTCATGGCGCAGGGCGATGCGGTCCGTGCCAAGCAGGTATGGCTCATCCAGCGTCCCGCCCAGCAGCCCGCCGGGCCGGACGGCGATGGACGGCGCGTCCTCTTTCTCGTCAAAGACCAGGCTGTAGTCCTCGAACCGCTCCCCCGGATACAGGGGACAGCGGTAGGCCGTGTGGCCGCCGATGCAAAAGGGCATGGGCCCGTCGCCGGTGTTTGTGACCTCATAGGCCGTGGCAAAGCCATTGTCCGTCAGCCGATGGGTCACCCGCAATTGGAAGGGATAGGGGTACTGCGCCAGCGTCTCCGGCGTGTCATGGAGCGCCAGCGTCACGAAGTCCTCCCCCTGTTGGACGGGCGCGAACTCCATCCGCCGGGCAAAGCCGTGACGGGCCAGGCGGCATTCGCCCCTGGCCGCTGTCACCTTCCCGTCCTTCAGAGCACCCACGATGGGGAACAAAATGGGGTCCCGCCCGGACCATATGGCCGGGTCGCCCTGCCACAGGTATTCGGTCCCCGCGCTGTCCCGGAACGATACAAGCTCCCCGCCCATGGTCTCCACCGCGCCCCGCTGGGCGCCTTTTCGCAGTTCCATGCGCATATCGGCCCCTCCTTTTCCGCATTTTTTCTTATTATACTGTAACCGGCGCAAAATGGCAATTGGACGGTTGACAAGGGGGCGCGAAAAGCATATAATGCCCCGCAAAGACGTTTGACTTTATCCAAGACAATTGTAAGGAGACACGATATGCGCGTGATGCTGATCAGCGATTCCGCCTGCGACATGAGCCAGCTTGAGGCGGCGGCGCTTGGCGTGACCATCCTGCCCATGAAGACCGTCATCGACGGGGTGGAATACCTGGACGGGGTGACCATCACCAGCGAGGAATTTTACGACAAGCTGGAACATTGCCGGACCATGCCCACCACCAGCCAGCTGACCCCGGCGGATTTTTCCGACGCGCTGGGACCGGTGCTGGCCCGGGGGGACGAGGCGGTGATCCTCACCATCGCGGGCAGGCTCTCCGGCACGTACCAGAGCGCCTGTATCGCGGCGCAGGAATGCGGCGGCAGGGTCCGGGTGGTGGACAGCGGCAGCGTGACCATCGGGCAAAATATCCTGCTGCGGTACGCCGTCCGGCTCCGTGACCGGGGCCTGCCCGGGGCGGACATCGCCGGGGAACTGGAGCGGGTCAAGGGCCGGGTCCGGCTGCTGGCGCGGGTGGACACGCTGGAATACCTGATGAAGGGCGGGCGGCTGTCCAAAACCGCCGCCATCGCCGGCACGCTTTTGCAGATAAAACCGGTCCTGTCCGTGCAGGACGGGGAGATAAAGGTCCTGGGCAAGGCCCGCGGGTCCTGGCAAAGCGCCAATATGCTCACCGAGTTCATCCAAAAGTCCGGCGGCGTGGACTTCTCCATGCCGGTGCTGCTGGCCTATTCCGGCACGGATGACGCGCTTTTGAAGGGCTATATCGACAATAGCCGTGCCCTCTGGGAGGACCACCTGCCGGAGCTGCCTCCGCCCGTCATGATCGGCAGCACCATCAGCACCCACGCCGGTCCCGGCGCCATCGCCGCGGCCTTTTTCGCAAACGTCTGACACACATACGAAAACGCCCCGCCGGATGACCCGGCGGGGCGCGTTTTTGCAGAGGCGGTTTTTACTTGTTGATAGCCTGGTCCACGGCCACGGCAACAGCCACGGTGGCGCCCACCATGGGGTTGTTGCCCATGCCCAAAAAGCCCATCATTTCCACGTGGGCGGGCACGGAGGAGGAGCCGGCGAACTGGGCGTCGGAGTGCATACGGCCCATGGTGTCGGTCATGCCGTAGCTGGCGGGGCCGGCGGCCATGTTGTCCGGGTGCAGGGTGCGGCCGGTGCCGCCGCCGGAGGCCACGGAGAAGTACTTCTTCCCCTGCTCGATGCACTCTTTCTTATAGGTGCCGGCCACGGGGTGCTGGAACCGGGTGGGGTTGGTGGAGTTGCCGGTGATGGACACGTCCACGCCCTCCATGTGCATGATGGCAACGCCCTCGCGCACATCGTCCGCGCCGTAGCAGCGCACGTCGGCCCGCTCGGTCTTGGAGTAGGGGATCTCCTTCACGACCTTGACCTTGCCGGTGGCGTAGTCGAACTGGGTCTGGACATAGGTGAAGCCGTTTATGCGGCTGATGATCTGGGCGGCGTCCTTGCCAAGGCCGTTGAGGATGACGCGCAGGGGAGTCTTGCGGGCCTTGTTGGCGTTCTTCACGATGCCGATGGCGCCCTCGGCGGCGGCGAAGGACTCGTGGCCGGCCAGGAAGGCGAAGCACTTGCTCTCGTCGCTGAGGAGCATGGCGCCCAGGTTGCCGTGGCCTAAGCCAACTTTACGGTCGTCGGCCACGGAGCCGTCGATGCAGAAGGCCTGCAGGCCCTCGCCGATGGCCTTGGCGGCGTCGGCGGCGGACTTGACGCCCTTCTTGATGGCGATGGCCGCGCCCATGGTGTACGCCCAGCAGGCGTTCTCAAAGCAGATGGGCTGGATGCCCTTGACGATCTCGTAGGGGTCGAAGCCCTTGTCCTGGCAGATGGTGCGGCATTCCTCGATGGAGCCGATGCCGTACTGAGCGAGGACGCCGTTGATCTTGTCGATCCTTCTCTCGTAGCTTTCAAACAGAGCCATT